>NZ_QPLS01000003.1:0-337519 GCF_003665955.1 Halorubrum sp. Atlit-28R | reverse complement strand
GACAGCTCCAAGCAGCTCTCAGCAACCGCTTTTTCGACTCACTCGACGAACTTACAACAGCGATCGACAGTGCTCTTGATCAACTCTCGATTCCAAAAGTGAGTAATTATTTCTAGCAACTACTATAATAGAGAGATAAGAAGCACGCAAAGTGGGCGTTTGCGGCAAAGGTAGCCGCTTTCAGGGCCGAAGGCCTCCTCGGTAAAGCAAGTCCTTGGTAAGGACGAGACCCCGAGTTCAAATCTCGGCCTAGGCTCTTCTTCCCGTCGGCCGCGTTCTCCCGGTAGTGGCCGCACCGCACTGCCGCCGGTGACCCGCCGCGACTTCCGAAACCCGGTATGCGACCCCCGCCGACCCGCACCCTTTTGCGCTCGGACGCCAAGGGTCGACCATGCAACGCGGCCGCCGAAAGCCGGACTGGCTGAAGTCGCGCCCGCCGTCCGGGAGTCGGTTCACCGAGATCAAGTCCACCCTCCGCGACCACGACCTCCACACGGTCTGCGAGGAGGCGAACTGCCCGAACATGGGCGAGTGCTGGTCGGGGCAGGACGGCCCCGGCACGGCGACGTTCATGCTGCTCGGCGACCGCTGCTCGCGCGGGTGTAACTTCTGTGACGTCGAGACGGGCGGGATGGAGCCGCTCGACCCCGACGAGCCCGCGAACGTCGCGGACGCGGTCGCCGAGATCGGGCTCGACTACGTCGTCTTGACCTCCGTCGACCGTGACGACCTCGCGGACGGCGGGTCGGCGCAGTTCGCCGAGACGATCCGGGCGATTAAGCGTCGCGACCCGGAGGTGCTGGTCGAGACACTCATCCCGGACTTCCAGGGCGACCCGGAGGCGATCCGGCGGATCATCGACGCGGAGCCGGACGTGATCGCGCACAACGTCGAGACGGTCGAGCGGCTCCAGTGGCCGGTCCGGGACCGGCGCGCGAACTACGAGCAGTCCCTCTCGGTCCTCGATCAGGTCGACCGCGAGTCCGACATCCACACGAAGACGAGCCTCATGCTCGGCGTCGGCGAGTACGACCACGAGGTGTACCGGACGCTCGGTGACCTCCGCGAGGTCGGCGTCGACGTGGTCACCTTCGGCCAGTACCTCCAGCCCTCGCGCTCGCACCTCGACGTGTTCGAGTACGTTCACCCGGACGTCTTCGAGACGTGGCGCCGGGTCGCCGAGGAGGAGTTCGACTTCCTCTACTGCGCGTCGGGCGCCATGGTCCGGTCGTCGTACAAGGCGGGCGAACTGTTCGTCGAGGCGCTGCTGCGCGAGGGGCGGTCGCCGGAGGCCGCGCGGCGCCACGCGCGGGCGGCGGGCGGCGACTGACGCTCCGGCCCCGTCAGAGCTGTCAGGCGGTTTCGAGGATTCTTGTCCGAACAGCGAGTTATTTACCGCTCGGTATCTCACCCTGTGACAGTGAGACGTACACATGGGAACAACTGACTCGTCGATCGTCGACTCGGCGCGGGCCCGGCCGGGGCTTCTCCTCGTCACCCTCCTCGGCGGCCTGCTCCTCGTCGACCTCGCGGCGAAGCTCGCGGGAGTCGGCCTCGGCCCGGTCGGTGGGTCGATCTCGGTCGACCGGCTCGGCTCGAACCTCTGGAACGGCGTCGTCATCGGCCTCGTGATCGGGCTCGCGGGAATCGGGCTCTCGATGACGTACAGCATCCTCTCGTTCGCGAACTTCTCGCACGGGGACCTCGTCAGCGTCGGCGCGTTCTCCGGGTGGGGCGTGGCGTTCCTGATCGCGGGGTTCGGCGACGTGCCGGTCCGCGCGCTCCTGACCGTCCGCGACGCGGGGAACGCCTCGCCGGGCGACATCGGCGCGCACATCCTCACGACGCCCGCCGCCATCCTCGTCGGGCTGATGGCGGCGTTCGTCGTCACCGCGCTGCTCGCGGTGGCGCTCGACCGGGGGTTCTACAAGCCGATGCGCGACCGCGACGGGATCGCGCTGCTCATCGCCTCCATCGGCGCGGCGCTCATCGTCCGGTACCTGCTCCAGTTCGGCTACGGCTCCGACCGGCGCGGCGTCACCGCCAGCGTCGAGCAGTCGAACCTCGCGTTCGATCCGCTCGGACTGTCGGTGAACGCGCACGAGCTCACCATCCTCGTCGCCGCGGTGGGGCTGATGCTCGCGATGCACGCCATGCTCCAGCACACGAAGCTCGGGACCGCGATGCGGGCGATGGCCGACAACAAGGACCTCGCGCTCATCACCGGCATCCCGGCCGAACGCGTCGTCACCGCGACGTGGGTCATCGGCGGCGGGCTCGCGGGCGCGTCCGGCTACCTCTACGTCCTGCTCCGCGGGACGATCCAGTTCGACTTCGGCTGGCTCCTGCTCCTGTTGATCTTCGCGGCCGTGATCTTAGGCGGGATCGGCTCCGTCTACGGCGCCATCGCCGGCGGCCTCGTCATCGGGGTCGTGTTCACCACGTCGACGATCTGGATCCCGTCCGACTTCAACCAGGCCGCGGCCTTCGGCGTGATGATCCTCATGCTGCTGTTGCGCCCCGAGGGGCTCTTCGGCGGGGTGACGACAACATGAGCGACGCCGACGCCCCCGGCGACTCCGGGTCCGTATCCTCCGGGAGCGCGCCCGAGGCTCCCGAGAGCGCGACGGCGGCGCTGGTCGAGGCCGCCCGAGAGAGCGACCTCGGCCTCGTCGTCGGGACGCTGCTCGCGATCTACGCGGCCGCGACGCTGCTGACGTTCACCGACGGGCTCAACAGCGTCGTCGGGCTCATGGAGACGCTGACGTTCCTCGGTCTCGTCTACGCGCTCACCGCGCTCGCCCTGAACCTCCAGTGGGGGTACACCGGCCTCTTCAACATCGGCGTCGCCGGCTTCATGGCCGTCGGCGTCTACACGATGGGGATGGTCGTCCGCTCGCCGGACCCCGCGTTCGGCCCGCCCGGACTCGGCCTGCCGCTCCCGGTGGGGATCGCCGCGGGCGTCGCGATGGCGGCCGTGCTCGGCGCCGTCGCCGCCCTGCCCGCGCTGCGGCTCAAGGCCGACTACCTCGCCATCGTCACGCTCGGGCTCTCGGAGATCGTCCGCCTGTCGCTCCAGTCGAGCGCCTTCGACAACTTCCTGCGCGACACGGTCGGCGCCGGAACGGGCGGCGGTCGCGGGATGGGCATGCCGGACAACCCGGTCCGAGAGCTGTTCCTCGTCGACGGGCAGGCGGGGACGCCGACCGCGTTCGGCGAGTTCGTCTTCGGCGTCTTCGGCGCAGACGGCCTCGGGATCTCCAACCCGATCCTCATCGGGTGGGGGTACATCGCCGTCCTCGCCGCCTTCCTGATCGGGTTCTACCTCCTGGTGGAACGCCTCGGCCGCTCGCCGTTCGGCCGGACGATGAAGGCGATCCGGGAGGACGAACTCGTCGCCGACTCGCTCGGCAAGGACGTGAACCTCGTGAAGATCAAGGTGTTCGTCATCGGCTGCGCGCTGATGGGGCTCGCGGGCATCCTCTGGTTCGGCAGCCAGGGCAACGTCTCGCCGACCCCGCAGTTCCGCCCCCTGCTCACGTTCTACGTGTTCATCGCGGTGATCATCGGCGGGTCGGGGTCGAACACCGGCTCGGTCCTCGGCGGCATCGTCTTCGCCGCGGTCCTGTTCGAGGGGCCGCGCCGCGTCGGCGGGGTCGTCCGCGGGCTCATCGACGCGGAGACGCCGCCGTCGTTCGCCGACGCGCTCGTCTCGCTCGACCCGGTGACGTTCCTCGCGTACGCGACCGACAACATCGCACCGCTCCAGTTCGTCTTCCTCGGGCTGGTCTTGGTGTTCATCATCCACCGGCGCCCGGAGGGGATCCTCGGCGACCGGATCGAGACGGCTGCGGCCGTCGACCTCTCGGAGCGGCCCGGCGGGGGTGAGACCGATGAGTAGCGACGCGCCCGACGCGGCCGACGTCGCAGACGCGACCGGGGTCGCCGACGCGGTCGACGCGGCGGACGCCTCAGAGGACGAGCCCGAGGCGAACGACAGCGCGGTCGAGGAGGCCGCGAAGCACGTCCCGTCCGGGGCGCCCCCGCTCCGCGTGGAGGGGCTCGTCAAGCGGTTCGGCGGCGTCACCGCCGTCGACGGCGCCTCCTTCGAGGTCGAGGCCGGGTCGCTGACCGGCCTCATCGGACCGAACGGCGCCGGCAAGTCGACCACGTTCAACTGCATCACCGGCGTCCACGAGCCGACCGCGGGATCGGTGACCTTCGAGGGCGAGGACATCACCGGGCTCAGGCCACACGAGATCGCGCGGAAGGGCCTGGTTCGGACCTTCCAGATCGCCCGGGAGCTCTCCGAGATGACCGTCTTGGAGAACCTCATGCTCGCGCCGCAGGGCCAGGTCGGCGAGTCCGCGATCCGGGCCGTGACGCCCGGGCTCCGCGGCGCGGTGATCGGTGAGGAGATCGACATCCGCGAGCGGGCCTGGGAGACGCTGGAGTTCTTCGAGATCGACCACCTCGCGCACGAGCACGCGGGGAACCTCTCCGGCGGCCAGCGGAAGCTGCTGGAGATGGCCCGCGCGCTGATGACCGACCCCGAGATGGTGCTGCTCGACGAGCCGCTCGCCGGGGTCAACCCGACCCTCCAAGAGAAGCTCTTGGACCGGGTCCACGACCTGCGCGCGGACGGCTACACCTTCCTGCTCGTCGAACACGACATGGACGTCATCATGAACAACTGCGAACGCGTCATCGTCATGCATCAGGGCAGCGTGCTCGCCGAGGGGACCGGCGACGAGATACGGAACGACGAGCGGGTCATCGAGGCGTACCTGGGGGAGGACCTATGACCGCCGACGGCGCGGCGGGCGAGGCGGCGGCCGACGCCGCCGACGCGGTCGACGTCGACGCCGAGGCGGTCGCGGCCGGCGCCGACGCCGGAGCGACACACGCGATCGACGGCGACGCGATCCTCCGGATCCGGGACCTCGACGCGGGCTACGGCGACCTCCAGATCCTCTCGGACGTGGTCTTAGACGTCGCCGACGAGGAGTACGTCACCATCGTCGGCCCCAACGGGGCCGGCAAGTCGACGGTGATGAAGACCGTCTTCGGGCTCACGACGCACATGGGCGGCACCGTCGAGTTCGAGGGGTCGCAGATTCAGGGGCTCGCGCCCGAGCAGATCATCCGCGAGGGGATCGGCTTCGTCCCGCAGACGGACAACGTGTTCCCCGGGCTCAGCGTCCGGGAGAACCTCGAGATGGGGGCGTACATCCTCGACGAGGTGCCCGAAGACCAGATCGAGACGATATACGACCGGTTCCCGATCCTCCGGGAGCGCAGCGAGCAGAAGGCGGGGACGCTCTCCGGCGGCCAGCGGCAGATGGTCGCGATGGGCCGGGCGCTCATGCTCGACCCGGACCTGCTGCTGCTCGACGAGCCCTCTGCGGGGCTCGCCCCCGACCTCGTCGCCGACATGTTCGACCGGATCGACCGGATCAACGAGAGCGGGACGGCCGTGCTGATGGTCGAGCAGAACGCGAAGGAGGCGCTGCGCCGCTGCGACCGCGGCTACGTGCTGGTGAACGGCGCGAACCGCTACACCGACCGCGGCGACGTCCTGCTCGCCGACGAGGACGTGCGGCGCGACTTCCTCGGCGGGTGAACCGCGGTCGTCCGCCGCTCGCGCGGCTCTGAACGGTGTCGACGACGCCGCTCGGGGAAGGATTATAAGATGCGCCGTCGCAGTGAGGCCCCGCCCTCTGTTGCGCGCGGCCCTCGCCGGCGACCAATTCGGACGCCGGCGCCGCCGTAGACCCCCTGCGAGAAGCGTCCGCTCGCGCGGGCGAGCGCCGCGGCTCGCGCGGGACGGAAAAAATCGGAGAAGAGCCGGCCGACTCCCTACTGGTTCAGCACGCTCGACCACTGGCTGGTGTACGTCGCCTGGTTCGGCTCGAAGGAGACGCGCTGGGTGATCGTCCCGTCGCGCTCCTGGAAGGCGCTCACGTACGCCTCCTCCAGCGACTGCCCGTAGGCGTCGTTGAGGTACAGCGTTCCGGACGACTCGGCGCCGACGGTGTCGCCGACTGCGAGGTCGGCCATCGCCGGCCCCTGGAGCAGGTCCGAGGGCGCGGTCCGGAAGATGTAGCCGTTGTCCTCTAAGTCCGTCACGTTCGGGTCGGTCGAGGACGGCGAGATCCCCACGACGCCGTTCGGGATGAACACCTGATCCGAGACCTGGAGGTTGACGTTCGACGACGCCGGGCCGACGACCGCGCCGAAGCCGGCGTTGACGAGGGCGTTCGCGCCGGAGATCCCCGCCTGCGGGTCGGTCTGCGTGTCCTCGACTCTCGTCTCGACGTCGACGTTGATGCCGGCGTCGTTGACCTGGGTGGCCGCGAGCAGCGCGCCGTCGCGGATCGGGACGCCGAGCGGCCCGAGGTCCCCCGTCTCCGGCATCAACACGCCGATTCGGGCGGTGAACGAGTCGACGCCCACGGGGTCGGCCGCGGTCGCGTTCCGGTCCTCCTCGCTGAGTTCGTTCCCGAACTCGACGGTGTCGAGCGTGACGAGGCTGCCGTCTTGGAAGTCGATGATGTCGTAGGCGGCGGTCGCGATGTCGCCGTTGGCGTCGAAGTTGACGCTCGACGACGCCCCCACGTAGTGGACGGGGTCGCCGCCGGCGACCGTCTCGACGGCCTCGGGCAGGTCAGCGGGGCCGAACTCCTCGCCGCCGGGGTTGGCGACGGTCCGGACGCGGTCGCGGATCGCCTGGCCGCTGTTCTCGCCCGCGGCGGTCGCCGCGAGGATCTCGACCGCCATCGCGTCGTACGCCTGCGCGGTGAACACGCCCGGTTCCTCGCCGTACGCCTCCTGATACGACTCGGTGAAGAACTCCGCGCCGGGGCCGCCCGCGGAGGGCGCGGTGCCGATGACGTTGTTCATGTCGTTGTCGACCTCGCTCGGCAGGTCGCTGTCGATCAGCCCGTCGGGGACGATGATGTCGAGGTCGGGCGCGCTGTCGGCGAACTCCGAGTAGAAGTCGCGGAACAGCTGGATCCCGGACTGCGGGAAGCCGACGACCATCACGGCGTCGGGGACGTTGTTCTGGTCCCCGCCGTCGCCGCCGTCGGACCCGTCGCTTCCGTCGCTTCCGTCGCCGCCGTCCATCCCGTCGCCGCCGTCGGACCCGTCGGATCCGTCCCCGCCGTCGCCGCCGTCACCGCTCTCCGTTGAGCAGCCGGCGAGCCCCGCAATACCGACCGCGCCGGCGCCCTTGAGTACGTCGCGTCGCTGGATTCTTCGCTTCATTCTGTGACCGTATACCATACGAGCCGTTATAAGTGTATCCACGGTCACAAATACCACAGCACCGGGATTCGGACGCGTCAGGCCGGTCTCGTCGCGTCCGCGCGCGCTCTACCGACAGACTCGCCGATCGGCGGCCGGCCGCGAACGGCGCGTCGTACCCACTCGCTGATAGGAGACTGGTCGTCGCCGCCGGAGGCGGTCGCGCCCGCCTCAGTACCCCTGCGCGTTCCCGTCCTTCCGGGGCTCCGTGGCGGCCGAGAGGACCCCGTCCCGGCTCCGCGCGATCTGGGCGCCGCCGAACATGACGGGCGAGAGCGTCCGCACGTGGTGGTCCCTGCGGACCAGCTTCGCCGCGGCGTCGTCGTCGAAGTGCGGCTCCAGCGCCAGTTCGCCGCTCTCGCGGTAGCGCCACCGCGGCTCGTCGAGCGCGCGCTGGAGCGGCATCCCGTAGTCGACGAGGTTGGAGACCACCTGGACGTGGCCCTGCGGCTGCATGTACCCGCCCATCACGCCGAACGCCGCCCAGTCGTCCTCGTCGAACCGGACGACGCCCGGGATGAGCGTGTGGAAGGGGCGCTTGCCGGGTTCGAGGCTGTTCGGGTGGTCCGGGTCGAGCGAGAAGGACGCGCCGCGGTTCTGTAAGGCGATGCCGGTGTCGCCGGCGACGAGCCCGGAGCCGAAGCCGGCGAACCGGGAGTTGATGTACGAGACGACGTTGCCCGCCTCGTCCGCGACGGTGAGGAGGACGGTGTCGGCGTCCTCGGCGTTCGCGTTCGGCACGCCGAAGGAGACGTCGTGCGAGGCCGTCTCGCCGACGCCGGCGGCGCGCTCGCTCGCCCACTCGCTCGACGCGAGCGGCGGGATCTCCTCGTACTCGGGGTCGGTGATGTAGCGGTGGCCGTCGTGGAACGCCCGCTTCATGGCCTCGGCGAAGTAGTGGACGCGCTCGGGCGAGTCGTAGTCGTACTCGCCGGCGCCGAGCTCGCTCGCGACGTTGAGCGCCTCCAGGGCGATCAGTCCCTGGTTGTTCGGCGGGAGCTCGTACACCTCCGCGCCGTTGTAGGTCGTCGACACCGGCTCGGGCCACTCGACCTCGAAGTCGGCGAGGTCGTCGACGGTCATGAACCCCCCCCGCGACTGGACCTCGTCGGCGATCGCTTCGGCGATCTCGCCCTCGTAGACGACGTCGGCGCCCTCCTCGGCGATCCGCCGCATCGACTCGCCGAGCCGCGGGAGCGTCACCGTCTGCCCGACGCCCGGCGGCTCGCCCTCGAAGAGGAACGCCTCGCGGGCGTGGTCGTCGGTGAAGAGCGCGTCGGCGCTCGCCCAGTGGGAGGCGATGACCTCCGACACCGGGTACCCCTCGGTCGCGTAGCGGACGGCGGGCGCGAGCGCGTCCGCGAGGGTGAGCCGGCCCAGCTCCTCGACGGTGGCCTCCCAGCCGCGGGCCGTCCCGGGCACCGTGACCGCGTGCGGGCCGTAGAACGGCATCCCGGCCTCGCCGGCGTCGTCGACCGCGTAGCCGCCGTCGTCGGGGTAGTACGAGTCGGCGTCGTCGTCCTCTGCGAGCGCCGCCTCGACGTTCTCTATCGTCGCGTCCGCTGGGGCGCCGCCGCACGAGCGCATCGCGCCGACCTCGCCGTCCGCGGTCCGGTACAGCGCGAACACGTCGCCGCCGAGCCCGGTCGAGGTGGGCTCGACGACGTTCAGCGCAGCCGCGGTCGCGACCGCCGCGTCGAACGCGTTCCCGCCCTCGCGGAGGACTTCGATCCCCGCCTCGCTGGCGAGCGGCTGACTGGTCGCCACCACGCCGCGCTGGCCGTACACGGTCGATCGGCGCGACGTGAACCGGTCTAAGTCTGGCTCCATACGACCTCGTCCGGCGCGCGGGAGAATAAAGCACCGACCGGATCTATCCGGTGTCTACGGCCCAGATCGGGCGGCTCAGAGGCGTCTCGCCGCGACCGGTCGCGCCGGCGCGTCACTCGTCGAACTCGGCGTAGTGTCGGACCAGCCCGCACTCGGGACACATCACCGTCGTCAGCTCCTTGCGTTCGTTCATGCCGAGCTTCCCGAGCAGCCCGGACCGCTTCTCGCCGGTCTTGACGTGCGCGTTCCAGGCGTCGCCCATGCTGAACTCGACCTCTTCCATCGTCACGGCGCAATCGGGACAGCGGTGGTCCATGAACTCGGAATCACGCGGCGGCCTGAAAACGATTGCCTCGACCGTTCTTCAGCGAGCGGGAGCCGTCAAACCGCCCGGCGCGACAGTCCAGAGCGGACGACGTCTCCGCGCGTGGGCCGGAGCGGTCGATGTCACCTCGAGACGCGGCGGGACTGCGGGGTCGCTCGGACGACGCCGTCCTCTCAGCGGGCGACAGACGCGATTCGCAGGCGTCGCTGGCCGTCTCGGCACGCTGTGATCGAAAGTCGGCCTCGGTACTCATAGGGCTCGTCGTCGCCGGGTGCCGAGTCCGGCTCGGAGCGGTGGTTCGTCATCGGCCGCTCGCCGGTAGTCGCGCCGTCGAATAAAAGGATCCGGCCGCGCCGTCAGTGCGACGAGCCGGCGTACTCGTTCCAGCGGTCGGTGCCGTTCGCGATCCGCCGGGTGTCGGACGGGTCGAACGTCGCCGCCGCGTTCGCGACCGCCTCGGCGGCGGTCGGGAGATCCTCGGTGTCGGTGGTCGCGCCGCCTTCGGTCGGACTGGTCGATGGACCCGATCGGTCGGTCGCCGGTTCGGTCTGCGTCGCCTCGCGCGTGCTCGGACCGCCGGGACCGGTCGTCGTCCCCGCCGTCGAGCGTGCGTCAGTCGTGTACTACGGGTGGCACGGATCCGACAAGGGGCGTATCCTTCATAATTGTTTATGTTAGTGTGAGGATCGCCGGGCGGGGCGGACGGGGCGGGCGGACCGCGCCGAGCGCGTCGCGCCACCGGGCCGCCCTACCAGGCCGACCACGCGGTGAGCGTCTCGTCGCGGGCGTACACCCGCTTGAGGTCCTTCGCGTAGGCGAGGTCGCCGGCGTGGTCGAGCTTCTCGTGGCGGTACTCGGGGGCGTCCTCGCGGATCTGGAGCCCCTCGACGGTGAACTCGTAGTCGCCGAACTCCGTCGTCTCGCCGACGGTGAACTCGTAGTCGCCGGGGACGTTCACCCGGAGCGAGCGCGTCTGGTCCGCGTCGCCGTCCTTCGGGTGGAGCGTGACCGGGACCGCGACGTTGTCGACCGCGCGGGTCCACAACGTCTCGACGTCGGTGATGTCGGCCTCCTCGACGCGGTTCTCGGGGCCGAGTTCGATCCCCGTTATCCGCACCTGCATCAGCGCGTCGTCGGTGTCGACGACGAACTCCTCGCCGGTGGCCACGTCGCCCTCGGCGGGCACGTCCATCGCCGTCGTGAACGAGTCGCCGTCCTGCGAGACGACGATGGTCACGGAGACGGTCTCCTCCTCCGGAATCTCGGCTTTGTGGGTATGGTCGCACTCGGTACAGCGGACGGTGGCCTGCCCGCCCGGGCTCAGGACCTCGTGGACGGTCGGCTCGGCGGGCGAACACGACGGGCAGGGGAGCCCGACGCGCGCGCCGGCTTCGGTGTCGCTCATTGGGCGCTCGTACCCGCCGCGCCCGTAAATATCCGCCCCTGTGGGGGCGGTGTGGGTCGCGCTCGCGTGGCGCGCGGCGGCGCCGTTGCGGTTCCGCGGCCGCGGGCCCCGCAGCCGCCGCGCGGTAAGGAAACTGGTTTACCGGTGTCCGGAAAACGGTCGCCCATGATCGTACCCGGGTCCAGCTCGCAGCAGCTCGCGGCCGCGCTCGCGGCGGAGACGGACCGGGCGCTCGCGACCCCGACATACGACCGGTTCCCGGACGGAGAGGGGCTCGCCGCGGTGCCCGACTTCGACGCCGACGAGGCCGTGATCGTCGCCGCGACCGACTCAGACGAGGCGTGGGTCGAACTGCTCCAGCTCCAGGACGCCGTCCGCGAGGCCGGCGCGACGGACGTGACCACCGTCGTCCCCTACATGGGCTACGCCCGACAGGACGCCTCGTTCGGCGACGGGGAGCCGGTCTCGGCCCGCGCGATGGCCCGCGCGATCTCTACCGGGACCGACCGCGTCGTCCTCGTCAACCCCCACGAGGCGACCGTCGCCGACTTCTTCGAGGTCCCGGTCGAGGCGGTCGACGCCGCGGGCGTCCTCGCGGCGCCGCTCCCGGCCGACCTCGGCGACCCCCTGTTCCTCGCGCCCGACGAGGGAGCGATCGACGTGGCCGCCACCGTCCGCGACGCCTACGGCGCCGGCGAGACGGACTACTTCGAGAAGCGCCGCGACCGCGAGACGGGCGCCGTCGCGGTGTCGCCCTCCGACGCGCCGGTCGCCGACCGGGACGTGGTCGTCGTCGACGACATCATCGCCACTGGCTCCACGATGAGCGAGTCGGTCGCCGTCCTCACCGACCGCGGCGCCGCGCGCGTGCTGACGGCCTGCGTCCACCCGGTCCTCGCGGCCAACGCGGTGACGAAGCTCCGCGCCGCCGGCGTCGACCGGATCGTCGGCAGCGACACCGTCGAGCGGGGCTGTAGCGTCGTCAGCGCCGCGCCCGCCGTGGCCGACGCGCTCGACTCCCTGTAACGGATCACCCGCCGCCGATCTCGCGGATCTCCTCGGCCGGATTCCCGCCCACCACCGTCCGTGCCGGCACGTCGTCGACCACGACGGCGCCCGCGGCGACGACCGCGCCGTCGCCGACCTCGACCCCCGGCGTGATCACCGCTCGCCCGCCGATCCAGACGTCGTCGCCGACCGCGACGGGGTCGCCGAACTCCAGCCCGGCCGCCCGCTCGTCGGGGTCGATCGGGTGGGTCGCGGTGTACGCGTGGACGCCCGGACCGAGCAGGCAGTTCTCGCCGAACGCGACCGGCGCCACGTCGAGGAAGACGCAGCCGTAGTTCGCGAAGAAGCCGTCGCCGACGCCGACGTTGTACCCGTAGTCGCAGCGGAACGGCGGGACGACGGTCGCGTCGCCGCGCACCTCGCCGAACAGCTCCCCGAGCAGCCGCTCGCGGCGGTCGGTCTCCGTCGGGGCCGTGGCGTTGTACCGGCGGCAGCGCTCCTGCGCCCGCCGCCGGTCGGCGACCAGTTCGGGGGCCGACGGGTCGTAGGCCTCGCCGGCGAGCATCCGCTCCTTCTCGCGTCCCATACGCCTCCCGGCGCGGCGAGCGACAAAAGGACTGTCAGTCGCCGCGCCCGGGAGCGGCGCGAGGGATGAGCGGTGGCCGAGCGGCGGCCGGGCGGCGGCCCCCCGCCTCAGACGATCTTCATCATCCGCGTCTCGAACTTCCCGACGCGGACGCGGACCCAGCCCGCGAGCCCGTCGTCGAGGTCGGGGTCGTCGGTGTCGACGCGCAGCGCGCGCACGTCGTCTAGCTTCGCCCGCGACGCGACGATTCGGAGGTCGCAACGCCGGATCACGGCCGGCGATATCTGGGGGTTGCCGCGGCCGAAGACGAACCCCTGGCCGCCGATGGGGGAGACGACGATGACGTTCTCCTCGCCGAGCGCGTCGAGGATCTCTGTCTCCGTCGCGTCGCGGGCGATCACCTCGCCGTCGCGCCACACGTCGACGCCGATCGGCGACGGCTCGAACCCCAGTTCGTCCTTGATCGCGCCCACGGTCGACCCCGGCCCGAGGACGAAGGTGACGCCCTCCCCGTCGCGCTCGCGAATGTCCGCCGCGACGCCCTCCGCCAGCGACTCGACGGTCCCGCTCGCGGTCTGTTTCGACGACTGGAGGTCCTCGGCGACGGGGACGTGCGCGACGCCGCGCAGCGTCGGGCTCACCTCCCCCTCCCGGTAGGCGTCCTCGTCGATGTCCATCACCTCGCGGCGCTCCGTCCGCGAGAACGAGGCGGCCACCTCGGCGGCGTCCTCCGGCGAGACCGCGAACACCGACGAGTACACCTTCACGCCGGCGGGGACGCCGAGCATCGGCACGTCGGTCCCCTCCAGCGCGCCCGCGACGTCCGCGGCCGTGCCGTCGCCGCCGACGAACAAGACGAGGTCGACGGGGTCGGCGGGCCCGTCGCCGTCGGCCGCGTCGTCCCCGTCGAGCCCGGCGAACGCCCGCACGACGGCGGCCGTGTGCGCCGCGGTCGTGTCGGTCGGTCCCGGCGCGTCGCCCTCGAAGGGGTCGACGACCCGCGCCGGCTCGAAGCCGGCCGCGCGGACGACGGACTCGCCCATCGGGTCCGCGGCCACCGACACGACGGCGTCGGGCGCGACCGCGGCCAGCCGGTCCAGCGCGCGGCGCGCTCGCTCGGGCGCGCGCCGTTCCGCGCCGCGCTCGACCGCCTCCGCCACCTTCCCGTCGGTGCCCTTCAGCCCGACGCGGCCGCCCATGCCGGCGACAGGATTCACCGCGATCCCCACGTGCATGCCCGACGTTCACCGCGCCGGCCTCTTAAGCGAGCCGCGTCCGGCCGCGGCGCGCGGGCGGCCGCCCCCGGCGACTCACTCGAACGGTTCATAAAGCCCCTCAACACGCGGACACGGGAACCAACAGGCGTCCGCTCATCACAGCAGACGCCGATGGAACGTGCCCGCCATCGGCGACGTCAGCCGCTCGTCTCACCGGGACTGGATCCCTCCCTCGGTAGCTGCCACACGCCCACGCCTTCCGGTCCCGTTTTCGAACCCCTGTGACGCAGTTTCGGGACCGTCCTCGGTCCCGCGCCGACGGACTCCGTCGGAGAATCAATACTTAAGACGCCCCCAGAACAACCGCGAGACATGATCCTCGAAGCCGCCGTGACGGAGCCGTTGCCGATCAGCGCGACCGCGGGCGTGGTCCTGCTCGCGAGCCTCGCGCTCGTCGCCGTGTGGGTCGCGTACCTGTACCGCTAGGCCGCCCCTTCCTCGGCCGCTCTCGTCGCACCGACCGCTCCGGCCGATCGCTTCTCGGCCGCTCAGGCGGACCGCTCCTCGACCGCGTCCGCGTGCTCGCGGATCCACGCCGCCGCTCGCTCGGCCTCCCCCTCGCTCTCGGCGGTGATCTTCACCGTCACGACCTCGCCCGGGTAGGAGCCGACGCGCACGTCGAACCGCTCGCGCAGCGACGCGAACCGGTCGAGCAGCTCGCTCTCCGGCTCGTCGACGTCGACCGTGAGCACGTGGGTGAGCGTCCCCGCGAACTCCGCTTCGACCCGCTCGAACATCGCCTTCATCTCGCCGGGTACCCCGGGGAGGACGTAGACGGACTCGACGACGGCGCCCGGCGCGACCCCCGCCTCGTTCGGCAGCGGGCGGCAGTCCGCCGGGAGGTGCGTCGTCTCCGCCGCGAGGTCGCTGCCGCTGTACCCCCGCTCGGCGAGCCACGCGGCCGCCTCCTCGTTCGCCGCGAGGTCGCGGCCGAACGCGGCCGCGACCGCCTCCATCGTCACGTCGTCGTGCGTCGGCCCGAGGCCGCCGGTGACGATCACCGCGTCGTACTCGGCGTGGTACTCGTTCACGACGCGCGCGATCTCGCTCACCTCGTCCGGCACGACGGTCACCCGTCGGACGGCGACGCCTCGCGCGTCGAGCCGGTCGCAGAGCCAGGTCGCGTTCGTGTTCTCGGTGTCCCCGACGAGGAGCTCGTCCCCGACGGTGACGACGGCGGCGTTCATACCCAGTCCAAGCGGCGCGCGGTAGAAAAGGACCGCGGCGGGGGCGACCGGACGGCGCTCGACGCGACGCGAGCGTCAGAGCCAGCCGTCGTCGTCCTCGTCGTCGTAGACGCCCAGGCCGAGGTCGCGGCGGCGCTGGCGGAGCGCCTCCAGCTGTCGCCTGAAGTAGAGCGTCCCCGCCGCCGCGGCGATCACGCCCACGAGGAGGATGACGCCGAACACCAGCAGGTCCCCCTCGCGGTACGACTGGACGACGATCGAGCCGCGGGACACCTCCTCCCAGACGATCCGGTCGCGGTCGCCGACCGTCTCGACCGCGTGGTCGCGCGGCGACACGTGGCCGACGACCGGGAACTCGGTGGTGAAGCCCGGCGGGAGCGTCACGGCGTACGACCCCTCGACGTACGCGCGCATGGTGAACCGGCGCGGCGACCCGGCGCCCGAGAACGCCACCCGGCCGCCGCTCATGTCGTCCGCGAAGCGGATCCACGTCTCGTCGGTCGTCCGCTCTATCTCGCCGCCGCGGGCGCGGAACTCGCTGCCCGTGATCACCTCGCCGTCGGGGTACCGGTACCGGAACGCCTCGAACTCGAGCGGCTGGTCGCCCGCGTACGGCGTCTGCTCGTACAGCCGGATCTCCTCTCTGTCGCCGACCGCGTACACGACGGTGTAGCGCGCGTCGGTCGAGAGCTCGAACGCGGCGTCGCGGTCCGTGTCGAAGTCGTACTCGCGGGGCGGCTCGGCGTCCAGCGTCTCGTTCGTCACCTCGCCGCCGCCGGTCGCGTAGCCGAGGCAGCCGGCGCTGACCGCGAGGAGGGCGACCGCCGCCGCCGCGAGCGCGAAGCGTCTGTTCACGTGTTACCTCCGGTTAGACCACACAGCGCATCTCGGCCGGGAGGTACGAGCCGATGGCGGCCAGCAGCCCCGGCGGGTCGGTCCCTTCGCCGCAGACGATGCTCTGTTCCAGCAGTCCGAGCCGCTCGACGGTGACGATGTCCTGCGCGTGGCCCGCGCGGTTCACCGTCGCGCGCGTCTCGCCGCGCGTCGCCGAGTTGACGTTCACCCGGCCGTCGCCGCGCCGCCAGTCGTACAGGCGGTCGCGCTCGGCGTCGGCCAGCCGGGACGGCTCCGCGTCCGGGTCGCCGGCGTCGCCCCCGTAGACGAACCGCAGGGGTAGGTGCTGGACGAGGCCGAAGCGCTCGACGACCTGCTCCGGCGAGCCGACGCCGAGGCCGAGCTCGTCGGCGGGCACGAACACGTCGACCCCGGCGTCGAGGGTGACCCCAACGTCGTCCCACGACTCGAGGGTGCCGACGTACTCCTCGCCGGCGTCGAGTCCGCCGTCGTGGGCGACTATCTCGCCCCACGTCTCCGCGAGGACGTTGCGCGCGACCGGCGCGTCCTCGCCGGTCACGTCGACCTGGACGAAGTCGTCGTCGCGCACGCCCACCTGCCAGTCGACGTCGAGCTCGCCGAGGTCGTTCGCCACGAGCGAGTTCATCCCGTCGAGCGCGCGGTCGCGAGCGTCGCCCTCGACGTAGCACTTGGTTGCGAGGACGACCATCAGCCGGTCACGTCCACGTTGAGCTCGTTGCGGAGCTCGTCGATGCGCTGGTCCATCGCGTCGCGGAGCCGGTCGTTGTCCATCGCGTCGAGGGGGGAGCCGCACTCGGGGCACTCGAAGCCGAAGTCCATCGCCTCGCCGAACTCGAAGCGGATCGAACACACCTCACAGAGGTAGAACTCGTGGGTGCGCTCGTACTCCTCGCGCTCCTCTAAGGCCTCGAGCAGCCGGTACATCTCCTCCTGGAGGTTCTCCGGGATGTTGTCGTAGTGGAACGTCCAGAGGTACGTGAGCCACCCGGAGTCCTCGTCGCGGACGCGCCGGTACGTCGCGAGGTCGTTCTCGTACAGGATGAACAGCGCGCGCCGCACGTCGTTGAGCTCCAAGCCGAGCTCCTCGGCCAGCTCCTCGTCGGTGACCTCGCCGTCGGGCGGCGCGGCCGCGACCGGCATCCCCGTCGGCCCCACCAGCTCGTGGAGGTACTTCTGGATGACGGGGTCGTTCAGTAGATCCTCAAAAGCCATTACGGGAAACTGGTGGTGGAATCCGGTTAAAACCTCCGAAAGGCGCGGTCGCGACGCTCCCGATCCGCCCCGCCGGGCGGCGTCCGGTCCGCCGCCGACCGACCCGCCGGTCCGGCAGAGCTTTAGGGGCCGTGACTCACATCGCCCGTATGGCTGACTCGGTGGACGGACGGGGGCGACGCGCGCTCGGCGCCCTCGCGCTCCTCGCCGTCCCGACGGTGTTGGCGGCGGTCCCGCTGGCCGCGCTCGCCGCGCTGCTCGGCCCCGGCGGGCTCGGCGCGCTCCCGTTCGGCGCGGCCGGCGGCCTGCTCGCCGCGGCCGTCGTCGGACCGGCCGCGTCCGCGCTGCTCGGTCCGGTCCTCGTCGACAGGCGGATCGCGCGGCTCCCCGACGCCGACCTCGACGAGCGCCGCGCCGACTTCGTCGCCGACCGCGTCGCGTCGCTCGCGGCCGAGGTCGGCGTCGACCCGCCCGAGGTGACCGCGGTCCGCGCCGACGCCGCGAACGTCGCCGTCGCGGACGGCCACCGCGGGTCCCGGCTGGTGGTCTCGACGCGGCTGCTCGCCCTCCCGAAGGCCGACCGGGACGCCGCGCTGCGCCACGCGCTCGTCAGGCTCCGGACGCGGCAGGCGCTGCTCGCGACCGCGACGCTCCCGGCGCTGGCGGCCGTCGAGACCGCGGCGCTGCTCGCGACGCTGCTCGTCGGGCGCCGGGGGGACCGCACCGCCGCGGACCGGCGCGTCAACCGGATCCACGGGTACGAGCCGGACCGCGAGCGCGTCCCGTCGTGGGCGTACGCCGCCGCCGGCGCGCTCTGCTGGCTGCTGCTCCTCCCGGCGTGGATCCCGGCGACGGTCGGCGACCGGTTCGCCGTCGCCGGCGGGCGCCGCGCCGCGGACGCGCTGGTCGCGCGCGCCGGCGCCGCGGAGCGCGAGGGGCTCGGCAACGCCGTCGCGTTCGCCGGCGACGCCGCGGGCGCCGGCGACTGGCCGCCGCTCCTCGACCGCCTCTCGCTCGTCTCCATGGCCGACGCCGAGACGGGCCGCGTCCGCGGGACGAGCCGGCAGGAGGCGCGGACGCGGCTCGCGCGGCTCCGCTCGAAGCGGACGCTGTAAGAGGGGCCCGCCGGTCCCGGCCCGACTCAGGGCCGCGCCGGGACCCGGAGCCGGACCGTCGTCCCGTCCTCGCCGGTCTCGACGTCGAACCCGCCGCCCGCCTCGGCCACGACCCAGTACACGAGCCGGATGCCGAGGCGGTCGGCGTGGGTCAGCGAGGTCTCGCCCGCCTCCAACACCTGCGTCTCGTGGTTCGGGATCCCGGGGGCGTCGTCGTCGTCGACCTCGACGGTGACCGGGCTCCGCGGCATCCTGAGCGGCACGCCGGAGGTCGTCGAGGAGGACCTGCGCCGCTCCGAGCGGGACGACGCCGACGAGTAGCGGAGCGCCGACTCAGTCGCGGTCGCCGTCCTCGGTGCGGTCGTCCGTCTCGGTGCGGTCGTCGGCCTCGGCGCTCTCGCCGGCCGCGTCGTCGCTCACGTCCGCCGAGTCCCGGTCGGCGTCGACCACGGTCTTCCCGGTCGCCTCCGGCACCACGCGGCGGTCGGCGTCCGCCCACTCGCGGTCGAGCTCAGCGCCTCCGAACAGCCGGTCGAGGAACACCGCGAGCCCGGCGACCTCGGAGTGCGGCTGGTTCGTCACGCCCACGTTGAAGTCGGCGCGCTCGTACAGCGCCCACGGCACCTTCTCGCCGCCGACGACGACGAGGAGGTCGCGCGGCGGCGACGCCTCCCCCACCACCGCTGGCTCGTCGAGGCCGACCGCCTCCCGGACCGCCGCCTCCACGTCCTGGACGCGCTCGCCGTACATCGTCAGGTGGACGACCACGCCCTCGAAGTCGCGGACGATCGCCTTCTGGTCGTCGCGGAGTTCGACCGCGAACGGCCCGCCGAACCGGTCGGTGATGTCGCGGACCGTCTCCGCGGACTGCCCCGCGTTGTCGGGGAGGACCACCCGGTCGGCGCCGAGCGCCCGCGCCGTGAGCCCGACGTGCGTCGTCATGCGGTCGTCGCGCCCCGGCCGGTGGCCGTACCGGAGGACGACGACCTCGCGCGCATCGTTCATGCCACGGGCTGGGCGGGCGAGCGGGGTGTCGCTTTCGATGCGAGCGCGCCGGCGAGGAGCCTCGTCGCGCTCGGCTTGATCCGCAGACGTGGATCGAAACGAGGTAAAACGGGTCGAGGTGACCACGTAACTGGAACCTTCTTGTGGGAGGCGGTCGCGGTATGCGCCATGACGAGCGTCAAGGAGTTCCGCGTCGACGAGCCGGCGACCGCCGACGGACTCGGCCGCGGTCGGTTCGTCTTCACGGACGCCTACTCGGTGTTCGACTGGGGGCAGATGCCCGACGCGATTCCGCACAAGGGCGCGAGCCTCTGCGCGATGGGCGCGTTCAACTTCGAACTGCTGGAGCGCGAGGGGGTCCCGACCCACTACCGAGGGGTCGCGGACCCCGACTCCGGTCGCGTCGTCCCGCTCGACGAGGCGACCGCCCCGCCGACGGAGATGGCCATCGACCTGACGCAGGTGCCCGACCTCCCGTACGAGGGCCCCCACGCCGGCTACGACTACGACGCCTTCCACGCCGCGGGCGGGGAGAACTACCTCGTCCCGCTCGAAGTGGTCTTCCGCAATCGCGTCCCCGTCGGGTCCAGCCTGCGGCGCCGCAGGGAGCCCGCCGACTTCGGCCTCGACGACCTCGCCGGCGCCGACGGCGAGTGGCCGGACGAGCCGGTCGACCTCCCGGAGCCCGTCGTGGAGTTCTCGACGAAGTACGAGCAGCAGGACCGCTACCTGACCCGCGCGGAGGCCGACAAGGTCGCGGGCGTCGCCGACGTCGAGGCCCTCGAATCGCTCGCGCGCGACGTGAACCGCGTCGTCACCGACCGCGCCGAGGCGGCGGGCTTCGTGCACGAGGACGGCAAGATCGAGTGCCTCTCCGTCGACGGCGAGCTGCGCGTCGCCGACGTGGTCGGCACCTTCGACGAGAACCGGTTCTCCTACGGCGGCCGCGGGATCTCGAAGGAGGTCGTCCGCCAGTGGTACAAGGCGAACGACCCAGACTGGGTCGCGGCCGTGAAGGAAGCGAAGGAGTCGGTGGCGGGCCGCGAGACGGACGACTGGCGCGAGCTCTGCGACGAGTCTCCCGACCCACTCCCTCCCGCGGTCGTCGAGGCGGTCTCCGACCTGTACGCAGCCGGGGCGAACGCCTACACCGGCCGCGAGTGGTTCGACGCGCCCGGCGTCGAGGCCGCGCTCGACGCGGCCGAGGGCCTGTAACGTCAGGGGGATCGCCGGGAAGCGGGGGGCGGACCGTCACCATCGATCGGACGCGAGGGAACCTCTTTATCGCCGACGCGCGTGGATGGAGACATGCCCACCGAGGCCGACTTCGGGGAGCGGTTGGCGACCCAGACCGCGGCGTACCTCGACCGGATCGACGACTGCGTCGTCCTCCTGCCGCGCGTCCTCGACGAGTACGCCGACGAGGGTGCCTACCGGGACACTGTCGACGAGATAGCCGCCGTCGAAAGCGAGTGCGACGACCTCGTCCGCGACGTCCGGGCGCTCATCACGGATGCGGGGCCGGACGACATCGGACTGTTGAACACGCGGATCAACTTCAACGAGTCCGCCCTGCTCGACTTCTACAACGAGCTGGACGTGGTCGCGAACCACACCGAACGGATCGCTCAGGAGGTGGCGATGATGCGCCCCGACGCGAGCGTCGAGCCGTTCGCCGACATGCGCGAGATGGCGGACCGGATCGCCGAGATGGTCGCGGTCCTCGGCGACGTGGTCGAGGGGTTCGTCAGGGGGCTCACGCGCGCCGACGGAACGGAGACGTTGGCCGACGGAATCGAGGCGATCCGCGGCTTGGAAAGCGAGTGCGACGACCTCCGTAACGACGCGATCGAGACCGCGTTCGCCGACGGGGCGGTCGATCAGCCCCTCGTCTACCGCGAGCTCGCGATCCTGCTGGACGAACTCGCCAACGCCGTCGAGGACCTCACCGATCGGATCGTCGTTATCGCGAGCAAGGAGCCGGGAATCGTGGCCGAGTCGGCGTCGGACGCGGACGGGAACTGAATACCTCCCGTCACCGCCGCGCCCAGTCGAGCATGCGCTCGTAGAAGGGGTCGGAGGCGAGCGCGTCCGCGTCGCCGACGATCGTCAGCTGCTTTTTCGCCCGAGTGAGGGCCACGTTGACGCGGCGGTGGTCCTCGAAGATGGGCCCGTCCAGGTCGCCGGTCGCGACGAAGGAGACGAGGATGACTTCCTTCGAGGAGCCCTGGAAGCGGTCGACCGTGTCGACCGTCACGTCGGTCCGGCGACCGATCTCGGCGACCTGCGCGCGGAACGGCGCGATCACGCCGACGTCGTCGGGGTCGACGCCGGCGGCGACGTAGGCGTCGACGACCGCGGCGACGCGCTCGGCCTCGCGGACGTTCCGGTTGCCGTCGCGCTCGCCGTCCGGGTCGACGAACCCCACGCCGCCGGTCAGGTCGGGCGCGAGCGCGTCGGGGTCGACGCCGAGGTCCGCGAGCGTCTGCCCGGCGACCTCGGGCGTGGCGGGCCGGAGCGCGCCGTCGTAGAACTCCGCGGAGGCGAACGCCTGGATGCGCTGGCTCATCCGGTACTGGCGGTCGAGCATGACGCTCGCGTCCGGGTACGTCTCGATGAGGCGCTCGAAGAGGGAGGTCTTGAGGTCGTTCTCCGCGCGGACGACCGGCGGGAGCTGCTCGTGGTCGCCGACGAGGACGAACCGGTCCGCGAGGGTGATCGCGGCGTGGGTGCCCGGCTCCGTGAGCTGGGAGGCCTCGTCGACGAGCGCCACGTCGAACTCGCACTCGCGCATGACCCGGGAGCCGCAGGCCGCGGTGGTGGCGGCGACGACCGGGGCGTCCCGCAGCTCTGCCGCCTTCGCGTTCGGCTCGCCGCGCTGGACCAGCCGCACGTCCTGCATGTCGCCCCGGACCCCCGTCTCCGTGCCCACCCTGAGCACGTCGTCGAACCCCTGGTCGCGGAGCGCCTCCAGCGCGTTGTCGACCGCGCGGTTCGTGAACGCGGAGAGCAGCACGCGGTTCCCCTCCGCGACGAGGGCGCGGATCGCCCGCGCGATGGTGTACGTCTTCCCGGTGCCCGGCGGGCCGTGGATCAGCGCCAGGTCCTCGGCGTCGACCGCGAGCTCGACCGCCTCGTTCTGGGCCGCGTTGTTGCCGATGTACGCGTCGGGCGCGTCCGGGTCGTCGGTCCCGGGGCTGCCCGGCGGCCGTTCGCTCGGCTCCCGGAACTCGGGCTCGCGGCGGCCGAACAGCACGTCCTTGCGTTCCGGGTCGCCCTTCAGGACCGCGTCGTGGAGCGCGGTGAGCGACCGGTCGACGGAGATCTCGGACGGGTACACGTCGAGCCGGCGCAGCTCGACCGGCTCGTCCGTCTCGACGATCACCTCGTCGCTTCCGAGCGACGTTATCCGGCCGAGCTCCGCGTGGCCGGAGACGGGGTCGCCGTCGCTCGCGAGCGCCACGTCGCCCTCGCGGAGCTTCGAGACGGCGTCGTCGGGCTTCCGGGCGCGGAGCGCCCAGCGGGCGTCGTCGATCTCTGTCCGCGCGACCGGTTCGAGGCCGATCAGCGCGCGGTCGTCCGCGGCGCGTTCTTCGGGGCTCTGCTCCCACAGCTTCCGGTACTCCGCGTGGGTCTCGCGGCGCTCCTCCGCTAAGGCGACGTAGAAGCGGTCGAAGTAGTCGCGCTCCGCGTCGGGGATCGGCGTCCCGATCTGCCCCGCCTTCGACTCCTGGTCGAGCCGGCCGGAGACCACCATACAGGCGTCCTGCTCGAAGCAGTAGCTGCACGTCGCGTCCGCCTCGTACCCCGTCGGCACCGTCGGGCGCTCGCCGGGGTCGTTGAGCGCGCGCCACTCCATCGCGGCGAGGGCGTTGCGCTCGCGCACGACGAACTCAAGGAAGCCGCGCCCGACCGTGAACTCCTTGGCGGGCGCGAGGTCGCCCGACGCCTCGCTGCGGTCGAGGGCGGTGTTCTTCGTGTACAGCAGCGTCCCGATGTCCGGGTCGACCCCCCGCTCGTCGAGCATGAGCGCGTAGCAGGCCGCCTGGACCTTGTCGTGGAAGCGCGGCTCCCGCTTGGTGTTCTTTCCCGTCTTCAACTCGACGGGCGTGCCGCGCCGGAGCGCGTCCGCCCGCCCCTTCAGCCCGAAGGTGGGCGAGATGAGGCTGAACTCCGAGCGCCACGTGTCGTCGTCGGAGAGCGTCCCCTGCGCGAGCCACCCCTCGATCGCGGCGGCGTTGCGGCGCACCTCGTCTTCGACCTCCTCGGTCTCGTAGCCGAGGAGGCCGAGTTCGAGCCCCGCCTCCGCGACGCGGTCCTCGACGGACGCCTCCAGCTCCACCCCGCGGAGCAGGTCGCCGAACACCTCGTGGACGATGGTCCCCTTGACCACCGGGTAGTTGAGCGGGATCCCGGAGAGCTTGTTCAGGTAGTACATCCGCGGGCACTGGACCCACGACCGGATCCCCGTCACGTCGACGAGGAAGTCGGGCTGGAGGACGACCCACGACTCGCCGGTCGTGGCGTACCCCGTCTCGCCGCGGTACTCGTCCTCCTCCGCGTCGGTGACGAGCAGCTCCATCCCCGGCTCCGCGTGCTCGGCCGTCTCCGTCCACTTCCCCCACAGCGTCACGTCGACCGGGTCGCCCGCGCCGCGGTCGGGCCGGACCCGCACCTCGCGGAGGTCGCGCTCGCCGTGCGACGTCGACACCGTCCGCGCCTCCCCGACGGAGACGATCGGCCCCCGAACGTTCACGTCCCCGCTCGGCGGCGGCACCGAAAAACGCTGTCGGTGAGCGCGGTCGTCGCGGCCGGCGCTCCTCTGCTCGCCGTCGCCCCCGCGTTCGCCCCGCACCGACACGCTCTTGCGCTCGCGACCCCCACGCATCCACCAGCATGCGCGTACGAGACTGGGACGACATCCTCGCGGACGTCGCGAGCGACTCGACCGACCCCGACGGCTGGCGCGCGGTCGCCGGCACCCGCCGCGGCGGCCTCGGCGAGGACCTCTACTTCGGCCACCCGAGCGTCGGCCTCTACCACCTGAAGACGTACGCCAAGAACCCCCGCGACCTCCGCGGCGTCGGCGCGCAGGTCGCCCGCAGCGTCGACGACGAGCTCGACCCGCTCCTCCCGGACGCCGACAGCGACGGGCGGTTCGCCGTTCGGTCGGCCCCGGAGGACGAGGAGCACGCCGAGGAGATGGCGACCCGGCTCACGGAGACGCTGCGGGTCCACGCGGAGGCGCCGACCGACCCCGACCACCTCTTCGAGGACGTGATGGAGGCCGTCGAGTCGCCCGCGTTCGGCCCGATGGAGTACGAGTTCGACGGTCGCCCGGACGAGCTCGACGAGCTCTCCGACACCTTCGACCAGGCCGAGGAGCTGCTCACCAGCGAGCTCGACGACCTGATCGAAGACGACGACGTGGACCGCGGGTTCCACTGACGGGAGCGACCGCTCGGTCCGCGCGGACCGAGCCTGCCGACCACCGCCGCATCGGTTTTGTCGCTCCGCGGTCAACGCCTGGTATGGGACTCAAAGAAGACACCGCGAACGGCGTAATCTCGCTCGGCATCGGCGTCATCGTCACCTGGCTCACCGCCGGCGACGGCGACCACAGCACGGCTGACCTCCTCGTCGCGGTCGCGATCAGCTCGTTCCTCTCGGGCTTCTTCACGAGCTACTTCGCGAAGTGACGCGCGGAGCGGCGAGGGGGAGCCGGAACCGTCGCCCTCAGATCGCCGTCACCCACGCCCTCAGATCGCCGTCACCCACGCCCGGTACTCGGCGTCGAGCTCGTACACCTCGCGGAACGCGCGCTCGACGAACCCCGCGACGCGGTTCGCGTCCGAGCGCGCGGTGACGACGGCGTTCGTCCCCTCGGCCTCCTCGGGGCTGACGAGCTCGTCGATCCGGAACTCGGGGAACTCCGAGAGCAGGTCCTTCAGGCGCTCTAGCTCCTCGTCGGTACAGTCCATGATGAGCTCGGTCCCCGCGAGCTGGATCCACGGCGGCACCTCGCCGCCCTCGGTGTCGTCGCTGGCGGGGTCGACGTCGACGGTCATCACGTCGCCGGAGCGCGCGCGGTGCGCGGCCGCGGCGTCGGCGAACAGCTTCAGCCGCTCGTCCTCGCCCGCGGCGTCGAATCTGGTCATACCCACGCTCGGCCGCGACGGGGCTTAAAAATCCGCACTCCGCGGCCGTGGGAGACTCCGCCCGTCCCCGGTCACTCCCGCTCCGTCTCCGCCAGCACGTCCTCGACGGTCGACAGCGTCCGCTCGGCCTCGGCGAGCCGCGCCTCGGCCTCCCCCTCCTCGATCAGCGCCAGGTCCTCGTCGTCGAGTTCGTGTCGAACCTCGGCCGCGCGGCGGAGCCGCTCGTACTCGTCGCTCCGCGCCAGCTCCCGGACGGAGCGCAGGGTCGCGACGGCCTCGTCGCCCGCGATCCGCCCGACGAGCGGGACCAGCTCGTCGATCTCGTAGGCGAGCTCGTCGCCGGGCTTCGGCGGCCAGTCGAGCGTCAGCGGCTCGCCGTCGAGCCGTTCCAGGTACGTCCGGTGGACCGCGACCGCGGTGCGGAGCGCGCCCGGGTCGTCGACGTAGTGCTCCAGCTTGGAGTTCGTGTAGCCAGCGTACTCCAGCAGCGTCGCGGGCGGCTCCTCGCCGGCCGCGTGCGTCTCGACGTACTCCGCGAGGTCCGTCGGCGGCACGTCGACGTCGACGAAGGGCGTCCCGTCGGCGCGGTCGAGGAAGTCGAACACCTCGCGGGCCGACGCCGACTTGAAGAACTCCTCGAACGCCGCCCGGACCGCCTCGTCGTACGCCTCGATCGGCTCGCGGACGCGGTCGAGGTCCGCGTCGAGGTCGGCGTCGGCCATCTCGGCGACCTCGCGGAGCCCGTCGAGCCGCGCGTCGAGGCGCTTGCGGGCCTCGCGGGCCGCCTTCCGGGCCGCACGGTAGTCGTCGACCGCGTCGTCGTACGCCTCGAGGAGGTCGACGAACTCCCCGGCCGGCTCCAGCGCCTCGCGGGCGGCCGCGAAGTCCTCCTCGGAGAGCCGGCGCTTGTCGACCGCCTCGTCGGCGGCGTCGAACGCCGCCGCGGCCGGGAGGTCGTCGTCGACGTCGACCGCGTCGTCGAACTCGCCGCGGAACCGGACGTACGACTCGAAGTCGCCGGAGCCGACCGCGTCCTCCTCGAACCGGTCGAGGATCCGGTGCGCGTGCCGGTACGCGTCGGCCGCCGCCTCGACGCGCTCGCGGCCGTAACCGTCGATCCGCGACTCGATCCGACGCAGTTCGTCGTAGCGCTCGCGGAGGCGCGCGGCCGCCTCGCCCGCCTCGGCGACCGGGTCGTCCCCCTCGCCCTCGGCCCGTCCCGCGGTCCCGCCGGCGCTCTCGGACATCGGTCAGTACACCTCGTCCGGGTCGAAGACGCGCTCCCCGACGTGCTCGCCGTCTATCGTCCGGTGGAAGCACGACCGGTGGCCGGTGTGGCAGGCGCCGCCCGCCTGGTCGACGAGGTACAGCAGGGCGTCCGCGTCGCAGTCGACCCGGACCTCCCGGACCGACTGGGTGTGGCCGGAGGTGGCCCCCTTGTGCCACAGCTCCTCGCGGGACCGGGAGTAGTAGTGGGCCTCGCCGGTCTCGCGGGTGCGCGCCAGCGCCTCGGGCGAGACGTACGCGAGCATCAGCACCTCGCCGGAGTCGGCGTCCTGGGCGACCGCCGGCACCAGCCCGTCCTCGCCGAAGTCGACGTCGATCGGCTCGGCCTCCGCGTCGGCGTCACTCATGTCCGTCCGGAGGCGTGGCGCTCGAATAGTCCTTGTGCCTGCGGTCACCGCGCGGAGGTCGTCGTCCGGCGGTCGGGGCGCTATCCCCGCCGCAGCACGAGCGCGTCGCCGTCGGCGTACGCGTCCGGCCGCCGCTCGACGACCTCGAAGCCGAGCGAGTCGTACAGCGCGAGCGCGGCGTCGTTGTCCGGGTGCGCCTGAAGCGTCACCGGCCCGTCGGCGTCCGCTATCGCCGCCCGCAGGAGCCCGCGGGCGCGCCCCTCTCGGCGGAACCCGGGCGCGACGACGAGCTCGGCGAGGTGGACGCCGGGCCGGTTCGGCGCGTCGACCGGGAGCAGGTAGCCGACGACGCGCCCGTCCGCGACGGTCACCCGGGCGGCGCCGACCGCCAGCCTGTACTCCAGCAGGTCCGGGCTCGGCTGCCGGAGGTGCGACTGGAGCTCGCGGATCCGGTCGGCGTCCGCGGTCCGCCCCGGCCGAACCCTCGGGTCCGGGCCGTCGCGGCCGCCGTCGTCGCCGGCGGTCGCGTCGTCGTCGCCGCCGCGCTCGTCTCGGTCGGGGCCGGCGGCGTTCTCGCCCGCCATCTCACGCGACCCCCCAGAGCGCGACGGCGACGGCCGCGCCGGCCAGCGTCGCGAGGAAGTTCACGGTCTGGTTCCCGATCCGGTCGCCCTCTACCAGGGCGCCGAGGAGGCTGTCGACGGTCATGCCGGCGACGCCCGCCGCGACGACCGCGCCGCCCGCCGCGACCCCGCCCGGGGTCACCGGGTCGAGGACCGGCGCCCCGGCGGCGGCGAGGAGGCCGACGAGCAGCGCGCCGGCGAGGCCCGCCAGCTCGCCCTGCCAGGTGATCGCGCCGTCGGTGCCGGGCTCGACGCGGCGGAGCGTCGTCACCAGCCGCGGGCCGTCGAAGAGGCCGCCGATCTCAGAGGAGAGCGTGTCGGCCATCGCGGTCGCCGTCGCGCCCGCGAAGGCGAAGCCGAGCGGCGCGGCCGGGACAGCGAGGTGCGGCGCGGCCGCGTAGCCCACCACCGCCGCGAGCGCGACCGCGGAGTTCGCCAGCACGTTGCCGGTGCCGCGGGCGCCCTCGTTCTCCTGAGCGACGCCCCGGGCGGCCTTCTCGTCGAACCGGTACTTCGAGGCGAGGCCGCCGATAGCGTAGAAGGCCATCAGCGTCGCGAACCATCCCACGCCGCCGAGGACGGCCGCGAGCAGCGCCGAGACGACGCCGGTGAGCATCCCCGCCACCGAGGCGGTGCCGATGGCGAACGAGACGTAGCCGAGCGCGCCGGTCACCGGGAGGGCGACGAGGATGAGCGCGACGCCGACGGTCGGCTCCAGCGCGAGGAACCCCCACGTCACGAACGCGACGAGGATCGTCGTGATGTGCGCGTCGCGGGAGAACACGAGCGACCGGACCAGCGCCGCCGTGAGCGCGGCCGCCGCCGCGAGGAAGACGAGGAGGGGGACCGTCGCGCCGTCGACGGGGGCGCCGGTCTGGAGCCGCACCCCCGCCTGGCCGACGAGCGCGGCGGCCGTTCCGGCGACGACGTAGCCGGCGACGAGCGGGAACTCGTCGGTCGTCCGCCGCGAGACGACGGTCCGTCCGAGGCGGCCGACGCCGACCGCGAGCGTCGCGGCCGCGAACGCCTCGTACGGCAGCGGGGCGCGCGGCAGCGACGCAAACAGCGCGAGGCCCGCGCCGGCGAGCGCGAAGGAGACGAGCCCGTAGAGCCGCTCCGCCTCGCGGTCGCCGGGCAGCGCGAGCGTCTCGAACCACTCGCCGTCGCGGACGCCGAAGAAGGCCGCGCCGGCGACGGCGAAGAAGGGGACGGCGGCGGCGGTGTCGAGCGCCGGTGCGAGGACCGCAATGGCGGCCACCGCGGCGAAGATACTCGCGCGTCGGAGCCTCCGTATCACACCATCGGCTACCCCCGACGACCACTTAACGGTCCCGACAGCCGTCGGGTGGTCGCTCGGCGCCGCCTCCCGCCCCGACGCCGCGCTCAGTACCGGTACTCGTTGAACTGGACCGCGTGTCCCTCCAGCACGCGGACGGACTCCTCGGGGTCCTCCTCGTCGTCGGCGGTCCGGTCCTCGTGTGAGTCAACCACTCTCATATGCGAGCGGTACGCTCGCCGGAACATAACTGTTTCCCACGCGGTGAACGTTATCGCCCTCCGCGACGCGGCGCTTAGCCGAGTACGCGGTCGATCTCTCCGAGGTGGTCGATCACGTGGTCCGGGTCGATGTCCGAGGCCGCGAGGGCGGCCTCGTCGGTGACGCCCGACCGGACGAGGACGGACGTCATCCCGGCGCGCTCGCCGAGCGCGATGTCCGTGTCGAGCCGGTCGCCGACGACGAGACACTCTTCGGGCGGATACGGGAGTCGCTCGCGGACCATCTCGATGGCGGTGTCGGAGGGCTTGCCGAGGACGGCGTCGGGCTCGCGCCCCGCGACGCCCGCTATCGCGTTGATCACGGCCCCGGAGCCGGGCACGTCGCGCTCGGGCGCCGGGATAACCACGTCGGGGTCGGTGCCGATGAACGGGATGTCACGCTCCAAGGCCCACAGCGCGGTACAGAGGTCGTCGTAGTCGAACTCGCGGTCGATGGAGGCGACCAGGGCGTCGGCGGCCTCGACCGAGTCGGTCGTCGAGAGGCCGGCGGCCGCGAACTGGTCGAGCAGCCCCGACTCGCCGATACAGAGGAGGTCGTCGTCGGCGTGGCGCTCTCGGAGGTACCGCGTGGTCACGCTGCCGGCGGTGAACACCCGGTCGGCGCCCACGTCGTACCCCGCCGCGCCGAGGCGGTCGACGTACGCCGGGGGCGCCTTCGTCGGGTTGTTCGAGACGAACAGCGTCTCGACCCCCGCCTCCCGGAGCCGGCGGTACCCCGTCGGGGCGCCCGGGATCGGATCGTCGCCGCGCACGACCGTGCCGTCGACGTCGACGACGGCGCCGCTGAATTCCATGTCCGGAGTGGGAGCGCCACGGCCGTAGGGGTTGCGCCCGGATCAGCGGAGCCTCCCAGCCACCCGCCGCAGAGATCACGAACTCGGTACCGGTCCCACCTTCGGGATAACGGAAGGGTAAAGCGGCCGCGTTCCATATCGGTGGTCACTGTGACGACGACCCAGGTGACCCTCGTCCAGATCGACAACTACGGGCCGTGGACGACGACGCCGGAGCCGCGCCGGGAGATGGACCTCCAGACGCTCCAGTCGCGGCTCTACGCCGACGTCGCCCAGTTCCTCGGCCACCGCGACGCCTACGTCTTCTTCACCCGCTTCGACAACATGATCGCGGTGACGAACGGCGTCGACGGCGCGGCCCACGCGACCCTCCAGGAGTCGATCGGCAACCGCTACCCGGTCACCGTGAGCCTCGGGACCGCCGTCGCCGAGCGCCCGGTCGACGCGCTCGAGGCGGCGAACCGGCGGCTCCAGACCGCGGGCAGCGCCCAGGACGAGAGCCGGACCGAGGTGCTCGCCGGCGAGTACCTCTCGGAGACGAACCGGTCGGACCTCCAGGTCGCGCACTTCGACGTGATCAACGCGACCGGCAAGTACACCGACCGGCTCAACGAGTTCGACACGTTCATCAACATCGAACGGGCGTACGGCTCGCTGATGCGCCACCTCCGCGAGGCGCACGGCGCGCTCTCCTTCTTCGTCGGCGGCGACAACGTCGTCGCGGTCTGCCCCGACCTCCCCGAGTCGGCGTTCTCGTCGGCGGTCGCCCACGTCGAGGACGACGTCGACATCGAGCTCCAGGTCGGCGTGGGCCGGGGGGCCTCCGCTCACGAGGCCGGCTTCGCGGCCAAGCACGCCCTCGAAGACTGCCGGCACGACGGGACGAACGTCGAGCTGTTCGGCGTGCCCGCCGTCAGCGACTGACCGGCTCGCCGGTCGGTCGAGCTCGCCCCCTTCGCCGAATCAATTCTGATAATTTCGGTGCGAGGTTTTTATACACCGCTCCGATACCTCCAGATAGCATGTCAGAGGAGATAGTGTTCGTCTGTACGGCGGACGGCTGTGACGAGGGCCCGTGGGAGGGCTCGCACGACGCGATGGCGCACTGCTCCGAGCACCCGGACCACGGGTACACGGGGATGCCGCGGTCCGAGCTCGACCCGAGCCGCGAGGTGATCCCCGCGACCGCGACGCGGGAGCGCGACAACCGCAACCTCCAGCACAAAGGGCACCCGAAGGGTGCGTACGCGCAGAACGACTGACACGTCCCGACGGACGGGCCGCGGTCCCGGCGTCCGTCCCAGACCCTGGCAGCGGCTCCCCGTCGTCGACGCGGCGCGCGAGGAATCGCCTCTCTGACGGACCCTTCTCCTTCCGATTCGGCGCCGTTTATGAGCGCCCCGGACGTACGGGCTCGCATGGTCTCGGAGATATTCGATCCCGACGCGTGGGAGCCCGTCACCGACGAGTTCGACGACATCACCTACCACCGCGCCGTCGACGTCCCCGCGGTCCGGATCGCCTTCGACCGCCCCGCGGTCCGCAACGCCTTCCGGCCCGGGACGGTCGACGAGCTATACGCCGCGCTCGACCACGCCCGCAAGCAGGCCGACGTGGGCACCGTCCTCCTCACCGGGAACGGCCCCTCCGAGAAGGACGGCGGCTGGGCGTTCTGTTCCGGCGGCGACCAGTCCGTCCGGGGCGGCTCCGGCTACGAGTACCGCGACGACGACGAGGCGGGCGACGACGACGACGACCTCGTCCGGGAGGCGCGCGCGGGCCGGCTCCACATCCTCGAAGTCCAGCGGCTGATCCGATTCATGCCGAAGCCCGTGGTCGCGGTCGTCCCCGGCTGGGCGGTCGGCGGGGGCCACTCGCTGCACGTCGTCTGCGACATGACCCTCGCCAGCGCGGAGCACGCGCAGTTCCTCCAGACCGACCCCGACGTGGGGTCGTTCGACGGCGGGTTCGGCTCCGCGTACCTCGCGAAGCAGATCGGGCAAAAGAAGGCCCGAGAGGTGTTCTTCCGGGGCAAGACCTACTCCGCCGAGGAGGCCGCGGACATGGGGATGGTCAACGAGGTCGTCCCGCACGAGGAGCTGGAGGACGTGGCCGTAGAGTGGGCCGACGAGATGACCCGGAAGTCGCCGACCGCGATGCGGATGCTGAAGTACGCGTTCAACATGGCCGACGACGGCATGGTCGGCCAGCAGGTGTTCGCGGGCGAGGCGACGCGGCTCGCCTATATGACCGAAGAGGCGCAGGAGGGCCGCGACGCCTTCCTGGAGGGCCGCGAGCCGCAGTTCCGCGACTACCCCTGGCACTACTGACGAATGGACAGAGACGCGGCCGCTCGCGCGATGACCCTCGGGGCGGCCGCCCCAGTCACCTACAAGTACCCCGCCGCGGTACCGCTACCCATGCTGGTCGAGGAAGTGATGACGACAGACCTCGTGACCTGTGACGTCGGCGCCACGGTCCGGGACGCCACGGAGTCGATGCTCCGCAACCGGATCGGCAGCGTCGTCGTCACGGACGGCGGGACGCCCGCCGGGATCCTCACCGAAAGCGACGTCCTCCACGCCGGGTACGTCACCGACGACCCCCTGTCTTCGATCCCGGTTCGGGAGGCCGCGAGCGCCCCGCTCGTCACCGTTCGGCCGAGCGCGACCCTCCGGAGCGCGACCGAGCGCATGCGCTCGGAGGGCGTCAAGAAGCTCGTCGTCGTCGACGGCGTGACGCCCGAGGGGATCGTCACCACGCAGGACATCGTCGACAACTACGCCGGGATCCGCCGGGAGGTCCGCGACCTCGCGACGGACGCGACCGGGTGGTCGGAGCGGTCCGACCGGCTCCGCGACTGAGGACCGCCGGTTAGGTGCCCTCAGTCGTCGTCGCCGACGATCCCCTCCGCGACCGCCATGTCCTCGACCGCGTCGCTCTGGTGTACCCGTTCATGTTCTGCTGTTAGCTCGCCGCCCCGGCCGCCGTCGGTGCGCTTTTTCCGCCGCCGCCGGTATCCGGACCTATGTACGCGGCCCTCTGCCGACTCGGAATCGGTGCGTACCTGCTGTGGCTCCTGTTGACCGTCCTGCTAATTCTCGGGCGGTACACCCCGGTGCCGTCGTTTCAGGTCGTTCACCTCGGCGTCGTCGTCGGCGCCGCCGTCCTGACGTTGATCGGCGCCGCCCGACTGCTTCGGAAGGGGTACGGCCGCGCGACGCGACTGCTCAACGAGCGGTCGTGAGTCGGCGTCGCGCTCTCGCCGCAGGAATGCGTGGGACGGGATTCGAACCTCACTCACTCCGCTCGCTGCGCTCGCTCCGTTCCCTGATTAGCTCTGTTGAAATCCTTAAGAATTGATAGGATCGGTGTGCGAGATCCAGAGGATAACCTCAGCGAGCGATCCAATAGCTTCTCAGAGAACTGCCGATTCGAACGCACATATGAAGCACCGACGTGTGAGAGAAACTATAGTTAGGGGGGTCGGTTCCTGCTTCTGTCAGCAGGCGTCTTGTGTATCCACGTCGATCGAGAGTTCACCCATAATATCGATTTCGACCAAAATACTCAGACAGTCCGCGTTGGTCTGTAACTGAGTAGATGTTACCTGCTTCTCACCAGTTTCGTCATCCGGCTCAACACGAGCGTGGAGCGCATAATTCCCGGGTGACTGAACAGGGTTTTCCCACGAGTGTATGTCAATTTCCTCGTCCCCGTCCTCGTCTCGGTCGGCCATTGGTCGCGTTGGATGTGTTTCCCAGAATACGACCTCGTTATCGGTTACATCCTCAATAACGACATCGAATACGGCAGGGCTGTCGCCGAGGTTCTTGACCCACACCTCCGTAATAGAGATTGGGCTCGATTTCCGGGTGAACTCCGAGACAGACGAACACCCAGAAAGCGGGATCGAGAGGGCGGCTCCGGCGGCCATCAGTAGCCTCCGGCGTGACTCTGTGGAGGGCACGGTTGTATGTTCTTCTCGATTTAATATGAATACTGGGTCAGAACAAGCCTGCCCGACCATCGCCATCAAGGGGAGAGAGGGTGGGCCGAATCCAGTTCCACGTGAGACGGGGGAGACGCTCTGTTTTGGGCAACGGCTGTATCAACTACTCGATTGCTATCAGCAATGCCGTGACCGATACGCGCCCTGTATTTAGCATGGCTCCAAGAACATATCCCCTGCTAAGGATTTCAACAAAGCCCCCTGATCCGAATACCCTCTCGTCCGATTGCTGCTGCTCGCGGGTTGCTCGCAGCAGCAATGCGGGGGAAGGGATTCGAACCACGTTCGCTCGCCGCGACGCGGCTCGCTCACTTCTCGCTCCCTAGTTCGAATCCCTTCTGCTCCTAGTGCTGTCGCTCACGTATTGTTCGCGACAGCATGCGGGGGAAGGGATTCGAACCCTCGAACCTCTACAGGAGCGGATCTTAAGTCCGCCGCTTTTGGCCAGGCTCAGCCACCCCCGCGCGGGTCCCGCTATCCGCGGCGAGGTGAAACCCCTTTCGGAAGTCCTACCACTCGACCGACAGCGTCCCGTCGCCGTGCGGGTCCGGCGCGATCTCCTCGTCGGTGCGGCGGTCGACGACGTGGATCACGCCCGCGTCCTTCTTCGCGGGACACGCCTCGGCCGCGCGGACGTTCTCTTCGAGGTCCTCCTCGCCGATGTAGTACGCCTCGGGCTTCGCCATCCCGCTCACCACGTCCATGACCCAGTTGTCCGCGACCTCGGCGCACTTGCCCGCCCCGAAACACTTGTTCGCCTCGAAGACGATCTTGTACGGCTTCTCGTCGATCGGCGGTCCCTCGCCGCCGATGTCGCTGGCGCGGAGCACCTCGTCGCCGCCGTCGGTCTCGGCCTCGTCGCTCATGTCGCTCCCTCGGCGGTCGCGGGCCTTTCGTCTGTCGGTCGTTCCCGCTCGCTCGGCACGGTCCGGGCGGTCGCGTCGGTCACTCCTCGACGTGGTCCGCGAGCAGCCGCTCGGCGTGCTCGGCCGAGTCGGCGAGTTCCCACCGGACCTTCGCGGCGTCGCCGTACGCCAGCGCCTCCTTCAGCTCGTCGCGGAGGACGCCGGTGCCGAACCCGACCGTGTCGCCGTCGGCGTCGCCGAGCTCGTACAGCGCGTAGCGGCTCGGCGCGCTCCCGACGGTCGAGCGGTCGAGGTCGCGCCAGGGCTTCGCGAGGCTCACGGCGTCGCCCCCGCTCCCGTCATCGGTGCGCGTCGAGGCCGTCCTCTGGGGCTTCGACGATCTCGTAGCTCCCCTCGGTCCAGCCGTCCTCGACGAAGACGAACACGCGCCCGCCGGCGATCTCGGGGTCGGCGACGACCTCGTTGCGCTGCCCCTCGCGACCGACGATCACGCCGGGGAACACCTCGTCGCGCTCGCCGTCCTCGACGATGACGCGGCCGACGCCGGACTCCTCCAATATCTCGTCGTCGGTCTTGTAGTCGTTGACGTACGTCATCACGCCCTCCGTCTCCGTGGGGTCGGTGACGAGGACGTGGGTCTCCTTGCCGGGGCCGGCGGTCACCGACCCCTCGGCGGACCTGGGGACGCCCCGGTAGAGGGTCGTTCGGCCGTCGAGGTACTCGACGACGACGCCCTCCTCGCGGAGGTCGACGCCGATCGAGGTCGGCGGCACGTCGCTGCGTGATGGCGCGGACATACGCGACGCTCGGAGTGCCGGCCTCAAAAGGGACGCGCTCGGGCCTCGCGCCGACGCGCGCCCGTCGACGAACCGCCCCGAACGCCGCGCGGTGGGGCGGCCTCAGCCGCGAGAATCGGCGTACCACATTTAAGTTCCTGCCGCGGGGAGTGCGTGGCATGCAACGGACGCGACGGGCGCTTCTCGGGGTCGGCGTCGCCCTCGCCGGGACCGCCGGGTGTCTCGGCGTCGAGGGCGTCCAGTACCCCGACGCCGCCGCGGGCGACGGGGGCGACCCCGACGGCGACCCGCCCGAAGACGGCCCTCCCGACGACCCGCCCGAGCAGACCGACGGCGGCCCGCCGGACGCCAACGCCGCGCTGGCGACGGCGACGCGCGCGGTCGTCGACGACGCGGTGTGGTTCGCGACCGAGTACCCGGCGGCGGTCGCGACCTACCGCGACGCGATAGCCGACGCGGTCGCGACGGTCCGCTCGGTCCGCGCGACCGTCGACGAGGAGGCGGCGATCGCGACCGAACAGGTCGACGCGGTCGCGGCCGCGGGCGAGACCGCCGCCGACCGCGCGGCCGCGGCGCTCGAACCCCACTTCTCGCCCGGCCCGCGGATCCGCGCCCGCGTCGACCGCCACGTCGCGGTCCTGCGGGAGTTCGCCCCGCGCAACGACGTCGACCGCGCGCTGGAGGAGCTCGACCGCATGCGCCGCGACCTCGCGAGCGTCGGGACCGCCATCTACGTCGAGGAGGAGTTCTCTCGGGACCCGATCTACAACCGGCTGTTCCGCCGACTGCTGGCGCCGCTCCCGCCCGAGGACCCCGAGCGCGGCCGCGTCACGGGCGGCACGCTCGTCGAGCTCGCCGTCGCGAGCCGCGACTTCTCGACGTACGCGCACCGACCCTACGACCGCGACGGGGTCGACCGCGACCGGATCCCGCGCATCTACGGCGACGCGTTCGACTCCGAGCGGCAGCGGGAGCTCCGCGCTCGTCTCGGCCCGATCCCCCAGCCGGAGGACCGCGTCGAGGAGCTGTTCGTCGCGTACGCGCGGCGGCCGCCGCTGGGGACCCGCCGCCAGGAGGCGTTCGAAGGCTGGCCCCGCGAACTCGACGGCGTCCCGGTCCACGTCCAGCGCTACCCGGACGCCGAGACCGCCGAGGCGCGGCTCTCGACGGCCCTCGACGAGGGGGCGACAGAGGGCCGCGCGCCGGTCGATCCCGAGGCGACGCTCGCCGGGTCCGACTTCAGCGGGAACGCGTCCGCGGACGGAAACGCCACTGAGGGCGGAAACGCCTCCGACGCGGACGGCGAGACCGACGACGGCCCGACGGCCTGGCACCGCTTCTACCACCGCGAGGCGGAGGGCGAGCGGTACGGCTTCGACGAGCACGCCGGCGTCCAGTACGGCTACCTCGTCCGGGCGGGCGAGTTCCTGCTCGCGACCGGCTTCTCGGGCGACGCGTGGGAGGAGCGGACCGGGTGGCACGGTCGCCTGCGGCACGGGTGGGTGACCGGCGCGTGAACGCGAAACAGATCGGTCTCGTCGCCGCCGTGTTCGGCCTGGTCGGCGTCGGCGTCGGCATCGTCGGCGCGGCCGCGACGGGCTGGGCGGAGGCGGCGCTCGCGACCGCCGCGACCGGCGAGACGGCGCGGTTCGGCCCCGTGTTCGTCGCGCAGTCCTACCTCGCCGCGACCGCGACCGTCCTCGTCTCCGCCGTCCCGCTGGCCGGCGTCCTCGGCGTCCTCGTCGGCTCGCGCGCCCGCGGCGTCGGCTCCGCGGCGACGACCTGCGGGCTCGGGACGGGCCTCGGCGCGCTGGCGTACGGGCTGATCGCGGTCACGGTGATCGTGGTCTCGCAGGGCGACGCCGCCGCGCAGGCGCACGGCCTCGTCGACGCCGTCGTCCCGACGCTCGCGACCGCGTTCGTCGCCGGCGCCGTCGGCGCGTCGACCGGCGTCCTCGGGACGGTGATGCGATGACCGCCGACCGAAGTCGGCCCGGCTCCGGCGACGACGGCCGGCCGGACAGACCGATCCGACGCGCGTCGCGGCGAGGCGTCCTCGCGGTCGGCGCCGCCGGACTCCTGGCCGGCTGCCTCGTCACGTCGGAGGAGGAGGGCTCGGACGCCAGGCAGACGGGCGACGGTGCGAACGGGAGCGACGCAGACGGCGACGGGGACGAAAGCGGGTCCGGCGGCGACGCTGGAAGCGACGGGGACGCGTCCGAAGACGCGTCGACCCCGGACGAGGTCGGTCCCGACGGCTCCGGGCTCGTCGTGACCGACGCGACCGTCCGCGAGGTGACGGAAGGCGGCGGGTGGACCAGAGTTCGGGCCCGCCTGACCGTCCGGAACGCCGGCCGGTTCGAGTACGGGACCGTCGAGTTCCGCGCCGACGCGTACGCCGTCAGACCGGGCACGGACGAGCGCGAGGCGGTCGGCTTCGGCTACGTCACGCGCCGCTTCTCCCCGGACGACCGGTTCGGGGAGGGCCGCTCGCGGTCGTTCGACGTGACGATCCGCTTCGAGAGCGACGAGACGCCGGTCCGTCCCGAGCGCGACCGGTACGCCGTCGACGCGGCGGTGCGGCGCGCGGAGCCGCTCTGACGCGACCCCGATCGTGGCCGCTGTTTCCGGTCCGCTCTCGGCAGAGAGACTCGCCGTGATCGCTACCTCTTTGTCCGCGGTCGCGAGCCGTGAACCCATGGAGGGACAGGCGGCGGCGCTCGGCGCCGGGACCGTGTTGAACGCGCTCGCGACCGGCACGGGCGCGGCGTTCGGCCTCGACGTCGAGACGCGCGCGACGGTCGAGCTGGACCCCGCGGCCGACGGCGTGGAAGGCGAGATAGCCGAGGACGCCGCCGCCGACACCGACCTGATCGAGCGCTGCGTCGCGCTCGCGACCGACCGCTGGGGCGACGGCGAGGGCGGCCGCGTCCGGACCGACAGCGACGTGCCGCTGGCGGCGGGTCTAAAGAGCTCCAGCGCGGCCGCCAACGCGGCCGTCCTCGCGACCTGCGACGCGCTCGGGCTCGCGGTCGGCGACGATCCGGACGACCCCGCGGTCGACGTCACCCGCCTCGCGGCCTGCCGGCTCGGCGTGCGCGCGGCCCGCGAGGCCGGCGTCACGGTCACGGGCGCGTTCGACGACGCGACCGCGTCGATGCTCGGCGGCGTCACCGTCACCGACAACGGCGCCGACGAGCTGCGCCGTCGCGAGGCGGTCGACTGGGACGCCCTCGTCTGGACCCCGCCCGAGCGGGCCTACTCGGCCGACGCCGACGTGGCGCGCTGCGAGGCCGTCGCGCCGATGGCGGACCTCGTCGCCGACCTCGCGCTCGACGGCCGGTACGGCGAGGCGATGACGGTGAACGGGCTGGCGTTCTCGGCCGCGCTCGGCTTCGACGCCGACCCCGCGGTCGAGGCGATGCCCCACGCGACCGCGGTGTCGCTGTCGGGGACCGGCCCGAGCGTCGTCGCCGTCGCGGCCCCCGACGACCCCGAGACCGACCTCGACGCGGTCGCCGACGCCTGGGGCGACCGCCCCGGAACGCTGCGACGATCGGCGACCAGAAACGACGGCGCGGCCGTCGAGTGACCACACCACTACCCCACTACCAATGAGCGACACACCCAACGCGGAGGACCGGAGCCTCGACGAACTGCGACACGAGATCGAGGATATCGACCGCGAGATAGTCGAGCTGATCGCCCGCCGGACGTACGTCGCCGACACCGTGGCGGCCGTGAAGGAGGAGCGCGACCTGCCGACGACCGACGAGGGGCAGGAGGAGCGGGTGATGGAGCGCGCCGGCGAGAACGCCGAGCGCTTCGACGTGGACGCCAACCTGGTGAAGGCCATCTTCCGGCTACTGATCGAGTTGAACAAAGTTGAGCAAAGAGAGAGTCGGTAGCTCAGTCGAGGCCGAAACTCAGCTGTAACGCCTCGTCGACTTCAGCCATCGTAGGTCCGTCGAGTGAACCGACGACCGAGTGAACCCGTTCCGGAACCGAGACGGTTCGAAGCTGGTCGAGCCGGACTGACGAATTCTTTTCGAGCGGTGACCCGTCCGCCTCGACGAACACCTCGAACGGATACTCGCGGTAGGTCCCCGTGACGGGCGCGACAATGGTCGTACTGGAGTTCCGGTTTCCGATATCGTTTTGAACGACCACGGCCGGGCGCGTCTTCTTCATCTCGTGTCCCTCGGCGGGGTCGAGTCGAACGATTACCACGTCGCCCCGTCGCACGTCCGTGCCGTCACTCATCGAGGCGTTCCCACGCTTCGTCGGACGTTTCGCTCCACTCCTCGGCGAGCGCCTCCGCGCTCTCGGAGGCCTCCCGATAGGCGGCTGCCAGCTCGTCGTCGTCCGGTCGGTCTGACTCGACCTCGACGACGGCGACGGTGACGCGCTTGTTCGCGTACTCGGTGCCGAGATAGACTCGGCCCCGGTCGTCCGTCTCGTTCGTTTTGAGGTCTGTTGCGTCGACTTTCATCGACGAATGGTACGGACCCACCGCTGATATGTGTTGCCCACTATTACCCACGAATTTCCCCGTAGCGGGTATAGGTGTATTATCGATTTCAGCTACCTGAGCGAGGCGGAGCGGGGGGGGGGGAATCGGGAAGCGGCTCGGCGTGTCGGACCGGTGCCGAGGTTAGTCGTCGCCGAGCGCGCGCGTGAACGTCCTGACGCCGACGAATCGGGGCACGCGCTCGCAGTAGGCGTCGTAGGCGTCGCCGTAGGTGCCGCGGAGCCAGGCTTCCTCGGCGAGCACCTGGAGCACGGTGACGACGGCGAATTCGACGGTCAACACACCGACGAGCGGGGAGTTCGCGAGGACGGCGTACGTCGCGAACAGAAGGACGTAGCCGACGTTCTGGGGGTTGCGGGTGTACCGATAGAGGCCGTCGGTCCGGAGCTCGTCTTTGCGCCCTTCGGTCGCCTCCTCCCCGAGGTCGACGGCGGACCTGCCGAGAGCCCCGAACGCGACGAGTACGGGCATCGAGTCTGATTGACGAACCGACAGGTATCAAACCCACGGTCCGGCCGGTTCCGCGCTGGAGGTCCGGAAACTCCGAAGTCAATCGCCGTCCCGGATCATCATCACCTTCACGCGGCGAACGGCGTCGAAGTCGCGCAGCCGGTACGTCAGTTCCCGGACGCGGGCGGCGTCGCCGCGGCAGAACAGGGACTCGAGACACCACTCTCCTTGGTGCGTGTGACTCGTGTTGAGGATGACGTCTTGGTACTCGTGTTGGACGCCGTGGAGCTCCCGGATCACCTCGTGGTGACGGTAGTCGAAGCCGAGGAGCGCGACGACCTCGCCCGCCGTGTCTTCGAGCCGCGCGTGCGACTCGACGTACTCCCGCATCGCCTCCCGGACCGCCCGCGACCGGTTCTCGATCCCTTCGTCCCGCCACGTCCGGTCGAACTCCTCGATCAACCCCTCGGGGACGTTGAAACTCGTTCGCATCACCTCGTCGTCGGACCGGCGAGCAAAAGAGGGTCGGTATGTCGGTCCGCTTACTGATACGCCTGCATCCCGGTGAGGTCCTCGCCGAGGATCAGGGTGTGGATGTCGTGGGTGCCCTCGTAGGTGTACACCGTCTCCATGTTCGCCATGTGGCGCATCGGCGAGTAGTCGGCTGTGATCCCGTTGCCGCCGAGCATCTCCCGGGCGATCCGCGACTGGTCGCGGGCCATCCGAACGTTGTTGCGCTTGGCCATCGAGACGTGCTGCGGCCGCATCTCGCCGGCCTCCTTGAGGTCAGCGAGCCGGTGAGCGAGCAGCTGGGCGAGCGTGATCTGCGTCGCCATCTCCGCGAGCTTCTCCTGTTGCATCTGGAAGCCGCCGATCGGCTTCCCGAACTGCTCGCGGTCGGTGGCGTACTCGCGCGCGACCTCGAAGCAGTCCCGCGCGGCGCCGACCGCGCCCCACGCGATGCCATAGCGGGCCTGCGTCAGACACGACAGCGGGCCCTTCATGCCCTCGACGCCGGGGAGGCGGTTCTCGGCCGGGACGCGGACGTTCTGGAGGCTGATCTCGCCCGTGATCGACGCCCGGAGGCTGAGCTTCTCGTCGATCTCGTTGGTCGTGACGCCGTCGCGGTCGGTCTCGACGAGGAAGCCGCGGACCGGCGTCCCCTCCTCGCCGTGGTCCTTCGCCCACACGACCGCGACGTCCGCGATCGGGGAGTTCGTGATCCACGTCTTCGAGCCATTCAGGACGTATTCGTCGCCGTCCGGCTCGGCCATCGTCTCCATCGCGGAGGGGTTCGACCCGTGCTCCGGCTCCGTGAGCCCGAAGCAGCCGACCGCGTCGCCGGTGCCGAGCCGCGGGAGCCACTCCTCCTTCTGCTCGTCGCTGCCGAAGGCGTGGATCGGGTACATCACCAGCGCCCCCTGGACGCTCGCCATTGAGCGGAGCCCGGAGTCGCACGCCTCGAGTTCGCGCATCAGCAGGCCGTACGCCGTCTCGCTGACGCCCGGCAGGCCGTATCCGTTGAGGTTCGGCGCGTAAAAGCCCATCTCGCCCATCTTCGGGATCAGCTCCGTGGGGAACGTGCCCTCGATCCAGTGGTCTCCCATGTCCGGGACCTCCCCCTCGACGAACGACCGCGCGGAGTCGACGAGCAGCCGCTCCTCCTCTGACAGCGTCGACTCCATGTCGAAGTAATCAAGCATACGATCGGTACGATTTCGCGGGTAAATAAGTATATTCTCGCCCGGCGAGCGGGCGAAGCGACGCGTCGTGAGTGTGGTTAGGTGGCCGGCGAGGATTCGGACGCCAGGGCCTCGTGCGACTCGGTTCCGGGGTCTCGAACTTACTCTCGCCGCTTGCCTGCATGAAAATGTTTTCACGCCGTACTCGGGATCGGTGAGACATGGACCTACAGATCGACGGCAACGCGGCGCTCGTCACCGCATCGTCCAGCGGGCTCGGCAAGGCATCGGCGAAGGCGCTCGCACGCGAGGGCGTCGACGTCGTCATCAACGGCCGCGACGAGGGGCGGCTGGCGGACGCGAAAGCCGAGGTCGAGGCCATCGCGACCGGCGAGGTCGTCGCCCACTCGGCGGACCTGACCGACGCCGACGAGGTCGCGGCGCTCGTAGAAGCGACCGTCGACGAGTTCGGCACGATCGACCACCTCGTGACGAGCGCCGGCGGCCCGCCCTCCGGCGCGTTCCTCGACACCGACGACGAGGACTGGCAGCACGCCTACGACCTGCTCGTGATGAGCGTCGTCCGACTGGCGCGGGAGTCGTATCCGTACCTCAAGGAGGGCGACGGCGGCACTATCGTCAACGTGACCTCCCGCAGCGTCAAGGAGGCCATCGACAGCCTCGTGCTGTCGAACTCCGTGCGGATGAGCGTCATCGGCCTGGAGAAGACGCTCTCGAAGGAGTTCGCCCCGGAGGTACGCGCGAACGCGGTCCTGCCGGGCCCCCACGAGACGAGCCGGATCCGGGACCTCGTCGAGGCCGCCGTCGAGCGCGGCGACTACGACTCCTACGAGGAGGGGCTCGACGACTGGGCGGGTAACCCGCTCGAACGCATCGGCGACCCGATGGAGCTCGGCAACACCGTCGCCTTCCTCTCGTCGCCGAAGTCGGGGTACGTCAACGGCACCGCCCTCCCGATCGACGGCGGCTCCACCGGAGCGAACCTATGAAGTCGGTGGCGTTCGACGAGGCGGAGACGTACGAGCCCGACGAGGGCTGGCGGCGCGTCTCGATGGCGGGCAGCGACCGGTTCTCCTTCGAGTGGTTCGAGAAGCCGCCGGGCCACAGCTCCCCGATGCACGACCACGAGAACGAGCAGGTCTGCCTCTGCCTGGAGGGCGAACTCACCGTCGTCTCCGAGGACGACGAGGTCACGATTCAGAAGAACGACTCGGTCCTCTTAGAGGCCAACGAGCCCCACAGGGTCGAGAACACCGGCGACGAGCGCGCGGTCGGCCTCGACGTGTTCGCGCCCGGGCGCTCGTTCGACTTCTGGACGGACCGGGAGGAGTGAGATGAACGGAGCCACCCCGCGATGAAGTACCTCGCGCGCGCGGCGACCGGCGAGCCGCTGCTCGGCGACGACGAGGGGTACGTCCCGCTCGACGCCGTCGAGCCCGACCTGAGGAGTGTCCGCGACGCGCTTCCCCGGGCGGCCGCGGGCGACCTGGGAGACCCGGCCGACGCGCCGGCGGACCCTGTCCCGGCAGCGAACGTGTCGTTCGGCGCGCCCCTGGAGTCGTTCGGGAAGCTCTGGGGGATCGGCCTGAACTACGAGGCGCACGCCGGGGACCTCGACGAGCAGCGCCCCGACGAGCCGGCGAGCTTCATGAAGCCGCGGTCGGTCTTGACGGGCCCCGGCGGCCCGATCCGGCTGCCCCCGGAGTCGCAGAGCGAGCGGGTGACCGCCGAGGCCGAACTGGCGGTCGTGATGGGGCGGACGTGTCGGAACGTCGCCGAGGGCGACGTCGACGACGTGATCGCGGGCTTCCTCCCCGTGATCGACATGACCGCCGAGGACGTGCTCCGGCGGAACCCGCGCTTCCTCACGCGGGCGAAGAGCTACGACACGTTCCTCGTCCCCGGCGCCGCGCTCGCGGTGCCCGACGGCCCGGTCGACCTCGACGGGCTCTCCGTGCGGACGGAGGTCAACGGAGAGGTGCGGGCCGAAAACGAGGTCCGGAACATGCTGTTCCCGCCGGCGGAGATCGTCTCGTTCCACTCCGACGTGATGACGCTGGAACCCGGCGACCTGTTCAGCACCGGGACGCCCGGCGCGGCGCCCATCGACCCCGGCGACGAGGTGCGGGCGGTCGTCGAATCCGTCGGGTCCGCCACCGCGCCGGTGACGCGGTAGGCCGGCGAGCGGCGGTGTTGAGATAAGGTCGAACGACGAGGCGGTCAATAGGTCGAGTGGTCTATGCTCCCGTTCGACCGCACGCCGCGATGTTGCCCTTGACCCGTCGACAGCGACTGCCTCCGCTCGTCGAACGGGCGTCCGCCTCGTCCGTGAGCCGTCCGCTCGCTCGCACGGACGGGGCGCTTCCGAGCGTGCGCGAGAAACGGGCGACCGTCGAGCAACGTCAGGGCGAGAATGTTCCGCGAGGAAAACGCCGCGAGCGCGGACCGCGTCAGCGACCGCCGTCGGTCATCGCGACCGGCTCGTCGGCCGTCGCCTCCGCCGCCGCGTCGTCACTCGACGCGGGGTCGGTCGCGGTGTCGGTGACGCCGAACTCCGTCCAGAGCGTGGCGACGACGACCGCGTACGCGACGAGGTCGTAGTGGACCGCGCCCTCGACGCCGGCGAACGCGACCAGCGTGCTGTACCCGTAGAGGGCGGCGACGCCCCCGACGAACGCGGCCTCGTTGGTGAACCGTCCGTCGCGCGCCGCGGCGACCGCGCGGCGGATCGCGGGCGCGCAGGCGACGAGGAACGCGAGCCCGGACAGCGCGCCGAGGTTGATGAAGAAGTGCGTCGTCATCGCCGAGTCGAGGATCGACTGAAGGTACTGGACAGTCACGGGGTCGTAGAACAGCCACTCCACCCGGGTCGGGTACAGCACCGCGATGTACGGCGTCGCGACCATCAGCCCGAAGAGGACCGCGACCGCCACGCGGGCCGACGCGAACTGCGCGGCCCGCCGCGCCTCGAACGCCTCGTCGCCGGGCGCGACGACGAGCCCGCACTCCGCCAACACCTCGCGGAGCGCCTCGCGCGACACCGACGGGTCGTGGTGGACGCCGACCGTCCCGTTGCGCCGGGTCGCCGAGGCGGTGCTGACGCCGTCGACGTCGCGGAGGACCGCCTCCACCAGCCCCTCGCGCCGGTCGGTGTCGATCCCCTCGACGGAGAACGTGTCGTGGTCGTGGTCCGCCGGTACGCGGGCGACCCGCGGGCCCGATACGGCGGCGTCGCCCGCGGGCGCCTCGTCCCCGGGCGGGCCGCGCTCCCCGGCCGCGTCGGGGGCGTCGATTCCGCGTTCGCGGACCACGGCGTCGAGCGGCGTCTCGCCGCCGCGGTGGTCGTCGTCTCGCATGAGAGGTACCTACGGTTACACAAGCATGAAACTTCCCCCGCGGCGGCGGCGCGTTCGGCGGTCGACGCGGCGGCGACGCGCGTCAGGCGTTCACCGATTCGAGGTAGGAGCTCACGATCATCTGCCCCTTCCGGGTGAGCGCGGCCCCGCTCTCGCCGTCGGCGACGAGGTCGGCCTCGCGGAGCGTGTCGAGGATCATCGAGGTCTGGGTGACGTCGCCCGTGACCACGTCGGCGATGTTCGCCTCGCCGCCGGCGGAGTAGATCGACACGAGGATCTCCAGTTGCTCTTCGGTCGGGTCGAACGAGTCGAGGTCCTCCATGGCCTCGGCGTACTCGATCTTGATGTACCGGCCGAGGATGTTGAGCGCCCGCTCGTTCGGGACGGTCGCGATCGACGTGACCGTCTGTCCGTCGGTGACGTGGCGGAAGACGAGCGCCGGGCGCTTCGTGCCCCCGAGGGTGCGGTCGGTCCGCTCGTAGTCGATCACGGCGGAGAGGTCGACGACGAACGGCTCCGGGCAGTCCCTGAACCGTATCTCGCCGGGCGACACCGACACCGAAGCGCGGTGGTCGCCGGCGTCGGTGACGCGCCCGCCGACCTTCGCGGGGTGCCGAACGGTGACGGCGACGTTCCGCAACAGCACCTTGAACAGGAGCCGGGTGAACCGGTCCATGTCCTCGGCCTCGCCCTCCACGAGCGCCGAGCGCCGCGACCCGTCGCGGTCGTACGCGACGGTGACGCTGTCGTTGAAGAACGAGCGCAGGTCGCCCGGGACGCTCCCGACGACGACGTCGAACACCCGCGAGAGCGGGACCGTCTCCTTCCCGTCGTCCGTCGCGAGGACCATTCGCCGCTGGCTCAACAGGACGCGACCCGTCACCGGTTCGTCGGTCCCGAAACTCGCCGCGTGGACGCGGCCGACGAAGTCGGCGACGACGGACTCCTCCATCGGTGTCACCTGAGCGCCGTACGCTATTTATTGTTACTCACCCCGTATCAGTCGTGATAACGAGATGTCACCCGAGCGCCGCGGGCCGCCGGTCGAGCGGGACGGGCCGGGGGATCGGAGCGGCGGGACTCGCCGAACAGGACCGAATTTGTTCGGTCGACGGCGCCCGGTGCCGGGGTGGTCGGCTGGGGAACAGCAAAGCCTAATGACGTGGGCACCAAACCGTCAGGTGATGCCCACAGTAGAATACCTCAACTACGAAGTGCTCGACGACCACGGCTGGTCGATGGACGACGACAACCTCTTCGAGGAGGCCGCCGACGCGGGCCTCGACGAGGAGGACTACGGCACCCTCGAAGTGAACCAGGGCGAGTACATCCTCGAATCGGCCGAGGCGCAGGGCTACGACTGGCCCTTCTCGTGCCGCGCCGGCGCCTGCGCGAACTGCGCGTCCATCGTCAAGGAGGGCGACATCGAGATGGACATGCAGCAGATCCTCTCCGACGAGGAGGTCGAGGAGAAGAACGTCCGCCTCACCTGTATCGGCAGCCCGGCCACCGACGAGGTCAAGATCGTCTACAACGCGAAACACCTCGACTACCTGCAGAACCGCGTCATCTGACCGGCTCTCTCCTGTGGTGACAGGCCGTTCTCACGCGGGGCCGCGCCGCTCGCGGTCCTCGCACCTCCCGCCGCGCCGTCAGCGACGGCGCCGCCGGTCGCGGGCGGCTCCGCCCCGGTGACCGAGCCGCCGCTCTCGCCGCCCGAACCTGTTCGGGCGAATTTCGCGGCCCTGAGAACGCGCGAAACCCCGTTCCGGGGACCGTCCGTACGGGGGGTATGGTCGAGAAGACGGACCGAACCGAAGACACGAACGGGCCGCGGTCGGCCGACGGTCGCCGGTTCGAGGTGTTCGTCCGCGAGGCGGAGTCGGACCCGCTCCGCCACGTCGGCACCGTCGCCGCGCCGACGCCGGACGTCGCTCACGAGGAGGCGAGCAAGCTCTTCGCGTGGTACGCCCGCGACGTGTGGGTGTGTCCGGCCGCGGAGGTGTCCCGGTACTCCGCGGAATCGCTCGCGGGCGACGCGGACGGACCGGACGACGAGGCCGCCGACGCGGACGAACCGCGCGTCTACGAGGAGACCGAGGGGACGCCGACCGCCTCCCGCGCCGGCGCGCCCGCGGTCGACGCCGACGAGGAGGGGTCGCGATGATCTCCGTCAGCAAGCTCCTCTGCGGGCTCGACGCCGAGAGCGACGGACTCCGATACGACGCGGCCGACGACTCCGAGGAGTCGCAGATCACGGAGGAGAAACAGCGGCGGCCGGTCGTCGTCTGGAACACCACGAAGCGGTGTAACCTCTACTGCGAGCACTGCTACGCGGGCGCCGACGCCGAGGGCGCCCCGAACGAGCTCTCCACCGCGGAGGGGAAGGCGCTCATCGACGACCTCGCCGAGTTCGGCGTCCCCGTCCTCCTGTTCTCCGGCGGCGAGCCCCTCGTCCGGGAGGACCTGCCCGAGCTGATCGCGTACGCCGACGACAGCGGGATCCGGCCGGTCCTCTCGACGAACGGCACGCTCCTCACCCGTGACCGCGCCCGGGAGCTGAAGGAGGCGGGGCTCAAGTACGCCGGCGTCTCCGTCGACGGGCTCCCCGAGCGCAACGACCGCATCCGCGGCGAGGAGGGCGCGTTCGACGCCGCGGTCCGCGGCATCGAGGCCTGCCTCGACGTGGGGCTCAAGACGGGCCTGCGGTACACGATCACCGAGCACAACGTCGACGACCTCGCGGGCGTCGTCGACCTGCTCGTCGACGTGGGCGTCGACCGCTTCTGCTTCTATCACCTCGACTACGGCGGCCGCGGCGCCGACATCTCGGACGTCGACCTCTCCCCGGAGGCGACCCGGCAGGCCGTCACCGACCTCTGTGACCTCACCCGTGAGTACCACGCGGCCGGCGAGGAGATAGAGACGCTGCTCGTCGGCAACTACGCCGACGCCGGCCACCTCGTCGAGTACGCCGACCGCGAGGTCGGGTCCGACCGCGCCCGCCTGATCTACCGCTACCTCGAACGCAACGGCGGCGACCCGACCGGCGAGCGCGTCGCGGACGTCGACCCCGTCGGCAACGTCCACCTCACGCAGTTCTGGCAGGGGTACTCGCCCGGCAACGTCCGCGACCGCTCGTTCGGCGCGATCTGGTCCGACGAGTCGAACCCGCTCCTCGCCGGCCTCCGCGAGCGCGAGGACCGCCTCGCCGGCCGCTGCGCCGACTGCGCGTACCAGTCGATCTGTCGGGGCGGGTCGCGGCTCCGCGCGCTCTCGGCGCACGGCGACCCGTTCGCCCCCGACCCGAAGTGCTACCTCACCGAGGCCGAGCGCGCCGGCGAGGAGGCGCTCGCCCGGATCGACGCCGCCGACCGATCCGCACCCGCCGACGACTGAGGCGCTCGCCCGGCCGCGCTCACTCCCGTTCCTCGCCCGCGCCCTCGGCGTCTCTCCCCGTCCCGTACTTCGCCGAGAAGCGCTCCGCGGGCACTTCGCCGCGGGCGACGCCGATGGCGTCGCGCACGAGTTCGAGCGTGACGCCGTCTCGGACCGGCTCGACGGCCGGCGGGTCCTCGTCGTCCATGTTCGGACCGAGGGGCCGGCGACGCCTCCGCCTCCCGCTTTACCGGTGTACCGCTTCAAGAGGAACCGCTCACCGCTCGGCGCCGTCGAAGACGTCCGTCACTAGCTTCGCCTGCGCCGTGCGGAGCCGCTGGGAGAGCGCGGACTTGCTGATCGCTAGCTCGTCGGCCAACTCGCTCAGGCGCACGTCGCGGTCGTCGTCGAAGTAGCCGCGGACGACCGCGAGCTCGAGCCCGCGCCGCTGTTTCGGCGTCAGCGAGGAGAGGTCGAAGGTGACCTGTTCGGTCGCGTCCGGTCCCTCCACGACCGCGAGCCGCACGAGCCGCACGCGGTCGACGACCTCCCGGAGCTCCCCGACCAACCGGCGGACCGCGTCGCGGTCGTCGACGTATGTCGTGACGAGGACCGTCCCGTCCTCGACGCGGCGGAAGTGCGGGACGTAGCCGAGCCGCCCGAACGCGTGACAGAGGCAGTCCTCGTCGACCTCGCCGGTCCCGCGGCGGACGTCCCCGTCCGGCGTCGTCACGTCGACCACGCACTCGTCGCCGACCGCGTTGACCGCCACCTCGGCGGCCTCGTCGGCCTCGTCGACGATCGGACAGCCGCGGTCGCCCCTCGGGTCGACGTCGAGGTCGACCCGCAGGCGGCGGTCACCCTCGGCGCCGGCGGCGTCGGACATGTCAGTCGCTACGGACGGCGTCGGTTTCATCTTTCGGCGGATTCCCGGGATCCGGCGCCGCGCCGGTCGGGTGTAAAAATGGTCGGAATCGGGGTCGGGGTCGCGTCGGAGGCGCGAGTCGGTCGCGCTTCAGTCCTCGGACTCGGGAGCGGCCTCCTCGGCGGCCGGCTCGCTCCCGCCGGCCGACTCCTCGTCGCCCTCCTCGGAGCGCGCGGCGACGAGCGCCCCGCTGGCGACGCTGTACATCGGCTCCTCGGCGGAGCGCACGCCGCTGATCGAGAACGGGATGTTCGCGTCCGCGAGGTGGTCGGCGAACAGGTCTTCGAAGCCGTTCGGGCTGGAGGTGCCGCCGGTGACGACGACGGGCACATCGAGGCCCTCCTCGACGTCCTCCTCGTCGACCTCGCGCGTGATGTTCTCGATGACGTAGTCGAGCAGGTTCTCGTAGTAGATGGCGAGCGCGCCCTCGACGCCGCCGACGTCGGTGCGGAAGTCGAGCTCGAAGTCGTCCTCCTTGATGCTCGTCACCTTGTCGACGGGCGTGCCCGTCGCCTGCGCGGTCTGCTCGTCGACCCAGTCGCCCCCGCGGGCGATGGAGAACTTCATCACGGGCACCGCGTAGTAGGCGAGACAGACGTTGGTCATCCCCGCGCCGAAGCTGATCCCGAGGCCGGTGAAGTTGTTGTCGGCCAGCTCGGAGTAGATGACCGCCATCCCCTCGTTGATCGGCTCGGGGTCGTACCCCATGTCGCCGAGCATCGACTCGAGCGTCTTCTCGTGGTACAGCGTCGTGAGCGGCGAGTCGATGGGGTCCGCCGGGCTGGAGTAGAACAGGCGCTCGTTCGGCTTCGAGGGCTCGCCGACCACTTGTTCGGTGATCAGCTTGATCATCGGGATGGCCGAGGCCTCCTCGCTGGAGAGGATGCCGTGTTGCATCGGCCGCCGGGTCTCCTTGTTGAAGATGTTCGCGAAGTTGAGGGCGTCGTCGCCGACGACGTACACCTTGTCGTCCTTGCGGATGTGGAGGACCTCGCTGCGCGAGAGCATCTGCTCGGCCATGTCGCTGTACTCGATCTCGACGAACGAGTTCCGCTGCTGTACGAACACCGTCTCCGCGCCTTCCTGTCGTCCGGAGAGGATGTTCATCGTGCCGACGTCTAAGCCCTTGGCCATGTTCGGGTATTTCATTTCGGACCTGATAAACGTTCGTGGCGGGTCGATCCGACCTCGCTCCCGGCCGGGCGAACGCCTTCGGGACGGGGGGTCCCCGACGGATCCCGCACCGTTTATTCCTCGCGGGCGGGAGTACGCGGACGACGTGCGAGACACGCTCCGCGGCCTCGTCCAGCTCGCCCGCCTCGGCAACTGCGTCGCGGCCGGAGTGCTCACGGCCACCGGCGCGTTCGTCGCCGGCGCGAGCGGCGCCGCCGTCCCGACCGCGCTCGCGGCCGCGACGACCGTCTTCGCGGTCGCCGCGGGCAACGCGATCAACGACTACTTCGACCGCGAGATAGACGCCGTCAACCGCCCGGACCGTCCGATCCCGCGCGGCGCCGTCCCGCCGCGGCTCGCGCTCGCGACGGCCGCGACCTGGTTCGCCGTCGCCGTCGCGGTCGCGGTCGCGCTCCCCCCGGCGGCAATCGCCATCGCCGCGGTGAACCTCGTCGCTCTGCTCACCTACACGAGCCTGTTCAAGGGGACGCCCGGCCTCGGCAACGCCCTGGTCGCCTACCTCGTCGGCTCGACGTTCCTGTTCGGCGGCGCCGCGGTCGGGAACCCGCGGGCGGTCCTCGTCCTCGCGGCGCTCGCGGGGCTCTCGACGTTCACGCGCGAGGTGATCAAAGACGTCGAGGACGTGGCCGGCGACCGCGAGGAGGGGCTCGCGACGCTCCCCATCGCGGTCGGCGAGCGCACCGCGCTGTGGATCGGCGCGGCCGCGCTCGTCGTCGCCGTCGCCGTCAGCCCGCTGCCGTACCTCTCCGGGACCCTCGGCGCGGCGTACCTCGCGGTCGTCGCGGTCGCCGACGCGGTCATGCTGTACGCGACCTACGAGGGGTTCGATGACCCCGCGGCGGCGCAGCGCCGGTTCAAGTACGGCACCTTCCTCGCGGCGGCCGCTTTCGTCGTCGGGCGAGCCGCCGTGGTCGCGTGAGGGAGGTCACGCAGTCGTGGTCGCGTGAGACGGGTCGCACGGCCGCTAATAGGAGAGTGGCGCGGCGAAAAAACGGTCTCGCTCGAAGCGATGCTCGACGGCGGACGGTCAGGTGACGGTCACGCGACGTTGAAGCCCTTGTCGCGGAGGAAGTCCTCCACGCGACCCGAGTGGTTCCCCTGGAGCTCGATGGCGCCGTCCTCGACGGTGCCCCCGCAGGCGAACTTCGACTTGAGATCCGACGAGAGGGAGCTCAGATCCACGTCCTTCGGGTCGAATCCTTCGATGACCGTTACCTCCTTACCGTACCTGCGCTCGTCGATGCGGATGCTGATCTGCTGGGACTCCTTCGCGACGTCCTCGCAGACGCAGAGTTCCTGGGGCAGTCCGCACGTCGAGCAGACTTCCGACATTACAGCCCGAATCTACAGGACGCCCGTATTAAATAGTGTCGGGAAGCCCCCCGATCAGCGGACGAACCGCCCGATGAGCGGCAGTCGCTCCAGCGCGAGCCCGCGGACGGCCCGCCGGGCGGCGTCGGCCTCGGACCGCGTCACCGACCCGGCGTAGGCGGCGCGCTCGTACGCGGTCGCGACGGTCTCGACGCGCTCGTCGGCGCCGAGCGCCCGCATCGTCTCGACGTAGCGCCGCGGGGTCTCTCCCGGCCGCCGCTCGCGGTATGGCTCGGCGAGCAGCCGTTCGAGGTCGGCGAACGCCCGCTCGGCGTCCGCGGTCGGGTCGCCGCGCCGCCGCGGGAGCAACGGACCGATCCGCCGGCCCGCGCGGCTCGCGAGGCCGGTCCGCCGAACCCCCGCGACGGCGAGGCCGGCGACGAGCAGCCAGTAGAGCGCGGTCTCCGGGTCGGGGAGCGACCCGAGCGGGCCGCCGTCGCTCCCGCTCGCCTCGGCACCCGTCGCCGGGCCGGTCGCCGTCGACGGCGCGGTCCCCGTCTGGGTCCCGTCGAGCCGCGCGATGGCTCCGGGCCCGAGCGATCCGCCGTCGCTCGCGTTCGCCGTCGCCGAGCCGTTCGTCCCGTTGGCCGACGCCCCCGCGTCGTCGGTCGCCTCCGCGTCGGTCTCGTTCGGCTCGATCTCCGGCGTCGCGTCCGGGGCGGACGCCTCGGTGTCGACGTTCTCCGCCCCGTCGGCGCGCGCCTCCGCGAGCCGGGTGTCGCGCGCCGCGTCGCGCGGCTCCGAGGGGGTCGGGTCGAACGTCACCCAGCCGTGGTCCGGCACGTAGATAGACACCCACGCGTGGGCGTTCTGTCCGCGGACGACGTACTCGTCGTCGCCGACGCGTTCGCCGGGAGTGTAGCCGGTCTCCATCCGCGTGGGGATCCCCTGCGTCCGGAGCATCGCCGCCATCGTCGTCGCGAAGTACACGCAGTAGCCGGCGTCCATCTCGAAGAGGAACGCGTCGGCCACGTCGCCCTCGGGCCGCTCGACGGTCAGCGAGTAGTCGTACTCCGAGCGCAGGTACGCCTCGACCGCGGCCGCCCGCTCGTACGGCGACTCGACGTCCGCGGCCGCGAGTATCTCCTCGGTCCGCTCGCCAACCCGGTCGGGCGTGCTCTCGGGTAGCTGGGTGTACCGCTCCTCGATCGCCTCGGGGTAGTCGGTGCTGGCGTTCCGGAGCGTCGCGGGGTCGGCGTCGAGGACGCGGCTCGTCACCGTCACGTCCTCGCCCGGTTCGAGCGGCGCCGCGAGCCGGAGGCCGCCGCGTTCGTCGACCTCGACCGCCCCGCCGCCCGAGACCGAGACGGGCTTCCAGGGCGCGGGCAGCGCGCCCGACACCGTCTCCGCGGTGACCGTCACGTCGACCGTCTCCGCCTCTCCCGGCGGCCCCGCCAGCGTGCCGTTCAGCGCGGAGCGCTCGCCGGTCCGCACCCAGCCGTCGCCGGTGTAGGTGTCGTACGCCCCGGTGTGCCAGTTCCGCTCGACGGGGCTCTCGATCGTGTACCGCACCTCGGGGGAGAGCCGCGTGGTGCCGATCACGTCGAGTTCGTCCTCGCCGCTCAGGCTCGACTCCAGCGTCGTCGTGCCGCGGTCGAGGCCCAGCGGCGCCGCCGCGCCCGCCGGGATCACGGTGACGGTCGCGCTCGCGACGACCATCGCCGCGACCACCAGCGCGAAGGTGCCCGCGTGGCCTCTGCGCCGACTCGGCGTCGAGAGCGTCGAGAGGCCGACGGCGAGCGCGAGCCCGACCACGCCGGCGACCGCCGCCCCCGTCTCCGCGTCGCCCGTGAGCACGAGGAAGCCGAGGGTCCCGCCGCCGACGCTCGCGGCCGCGACGTGGCGCCCGCGCCCGGCGAAGTAGCCGACGAGGAACGTCGGTACCGGCGCCACGGCGAGCACCCACACGTCCGCGAGCGCCAGCCGCAGCACGGAGAGCCCCGTCGACAGCGCGAGGAGGTCCAAGGCGACGCTCCGGACCGTGAACAGCGCGCGCTGGCTCGCGGGGATCGCGAGGAAGTACCCCGCGAGCCCCGCGGCGAACAGCACTCCGGCCAGCCACAGCGCCGTTCGCTCGCCGACGGCCCGCGCCAGCGCGACCCCGCCGAGCCCCGCGACCGCGACGACCGCCGCGGTCCGCCCCGTTCCGCCGACGACGTTCGTCACCTCGAAGAACACGGCGAGGTACGCCGCGGCGACGACCGCGACGCCGACGACCGCCGGGTCGGCCAGCCGCCGCTCGTCCCCGGCGGGACCGCCCGAGGCGAGCCGCTCCCGGACGGACGCCCCGCGGCTCACGGCGACGCCACCTCCCGTCCGTCCGGCGCCGCGTCGGCCCGGCCAGCGCCGGTGCCGTCGCCCCGTCGGCCCGCGCCGTCGCCGCCCGTGCGCTCCGCCTCGGCCTCGCGGCGCAGGTCGGCGAAGGACTCGGACCGGTCGCCCGCGCGGAACCGGGCGTCGTCCGCGCCGGCGACGACCGTCACGTCGGCCTCGTCGTCGGCGACCGCGCCCGGGCCGATCCGCGCCGCCAGCTCCAGCACCTCGCGCCGCCCGCGGCCGCCGGGGGCCGCCGAGACCCGCCCGCCGGGCAGCCGCACGTCGACGGGGACGCCGTCGTCGAGCAGCGCCAGCGCGAGGCTCACGGTCGCCCGCGCGAGCTCGTCGGCCGCGGCCGCGCTCGCGGTTCGGTCGGCGTCCGCGTCGCCGTCGCGGCCCACGCCGCCGAACGGGTCGCCGTCGCGGCCGGCGCGCCCGCCGCCGCTGACCTCCGTCCCGCCCGCGATCGTCACCCGGTTCCGCGCGGTCTCGGCCGCGAACTCCTTGACGACGATCTCGTCGCGCTTGGCGGTCGTCGCCCAGTGGACGTCGCGGACCGCGTCGCCGCGGGTGTACTCCCGCAGGCGGTCGAACTCCTCGCGCTGACGGCTCACGTCGACCGCGTCGGCCGCGTACAGCGCCCGTCGGAACCGCGCCGGGATCGGGTCGCGCGGCGGGTACACGGTCACCGCGTCGGTCTCGTCGACGAGCAGCGAGCGCTCGAAGAGGCCGAACACGTCGGTCGCGGTGAGCTGGACCGGGCCGAGCGTCCGCTTGCCGCGCTCGCGGTACGTGACGGCGTACGACACGGGCTCCGTGCCGACGGCCGCGCGGATCGGCGCCGTCGGTCCGTCGAGCCCCTCGTCGACCCGGACCCGAACGTCGGCGAGGAACGAGGACGCGCCGCCGTCCCGCGCCGCCGGGCCGAACTCCAGGCGGACCTCGCGCGTCTCCCCGACGAACCCGTCGGCGGGCGTCACGTGCCGGACGGTCGGGGCGTCGACGCGCGACACCTGGACGTAGCCCGCCGCGAGCGCGATGGCGACGGGGATGACGATGGCGTCGAGTGCGCGGCCGCCGGCGGCGAGCGCGCTCGCGGCCGCGACGAGGCCGACGGCGCCGGCGACGCGCCCCCGGCGGGTGAGTTCGGGCGTCATCCGATCGAGGGCGGTGTCGGCGTCATCTCGTCACTCCACGCGGATCCGGTCGAGCGCGTCCTGAACCACGTCGGCGCCGTCGGTTCCGCCCGACTCGGTCCGGATCCGGTGCGAGAGCACGGTCGGGGCCTCCGCCTGAACGTCGTCGGGGATCACGTACCCGCGGCCCTCCAGCGCGGCGCGGGCCTGCGACGCGCGGACCAGCGCGAGGCTCCCGCGCGGGCTCGCCCCGAGCCTGGCGTTCCGGCGGGTGAACACCGCGAGCCGGGCCACGTACTCCCGGACCGCCTCCGAGGCCTCGATCTCGCCGACGATCCGGCGGGCCCGGCGCACGTCGGCGACCGTCGCCACCGGCTCCACCGCGTCGACCGGGTGGTCGCCGGTGAGCCGCCCGAGGATCGCGGCCTCCTCGTCGGTGTCCGGGTAGCCGAGCCGGATCTTCTTCGTGAAGCGGTCGACCTCTGCGACGGGCAGCTCGTAGGTCTGTCCCGGCTCGACGTCGTTCTGGGTCGCGATCACGCAGAACGGGTCCGGCAGGGCGCGGGTCGTCCCGTCGGTCGTCACCTGGTTCTCCTCCATCGCCTCCAGCAGCGCCGACTGCGTCTTCGGCGGGGCGCGGTTGATCTCGTCGCCGAGGACGACGTTCGCGAACACCGGGCCGGGCTGGAAGTCGAACTCGTCGGTGCGGCGGTTGAACACGTTGACGCCGGTCACGTCGGAGGGCAGCAGGTCGGGGGTGAACTGGACGCGCTTGAACGAGCCGTCGATCGATCGCGCGACCGACTTCGCGAGCGTCGTCTTCCCGACGCCGGGCACGTCCTCGACGAGGAGGTGCCCGCGCGCCAGCACGGTGACGAGGACGTGCTCGACGGCGTCGCGCTTGCCGACGATCACGTCCTCGACCTCCCCGACGATGCGGTCAGCGAGCGCGGCCACGTCCGCGGGGGTCTCGGGGTCGACGCCCGCGGCGGCGGCCGCCCCGCCGACCTCGCCGCCGGTCGATTCCGCCTCGCCGTCCACCGGCTCCGCGGGACCGGCGCCGAACGGCCCCGACTCTCCGGGGTCCGTCATGTTCGGCCGGCCTCGTTCGGGTCGGGCTCCCGTCCGAAGGCGACCGTGCGAATGCTCCCCGTGATCATCGATATACCACGGGTAAGGCGAGCAACGGCATATGCGTTCCGCCGGCGGCGGTCCGCTCGTCTCGGCCGATTTCGCCCCTTCGGCGCCGACGGTCGCGGGCGACGATTCGCGCCTCGCGACCGGGCCGTTCGCCGCGGACCTACGACTCCCGGACGTTCCGACCGACCGGGTCGCCGAACGACGCCGCGCCGGTCGCCGGGTCGCGCTCGTAGACGACCTCGCCCCGGACGAGGGTGACCTCCGGGAAGACGCCGCGGAGCCCCTCGAAGGGGGTCCACCCGCAGGCGCTGTGGAGCGCGGCGGCCTCTATCTCGCGCGGGTCGGCGGTGTCGACGAGGACGAGGTCGGCGTCGCGCCCCTCCGCGACCCGCCCCTTGCGGTCGAGGCCGAACGTCTCGGCGGGGTTCGCGGCGACCACGTCGCGGACGCGTTCGAGCGACAGCTCCCCGGTCCGGGCCGATTCGAGGAGGAGCGGGTACAGCGTCTCGACGCCGGGGACGCCGCTCGGCGCGTCGACGAGCCCGCGGCGCTTCTCCGCGACGGTGTGGGGCGCGTGGTCGGTCGCCACCACGTCGACCGCGCCCTCGGCGAGCCGCGCGAACAGGGCCTCGCGGCGCTCCTCCGAGCGGAGCGGCGGGTTCATCCGCCCGAACGTCCCGAGCGACCGCGCCCGCTCGCGGGAGAGGAACAGGTGGTGCGGCGTGACCTCGCAGGTCGCGTCCGCCCCGTCGTCGCGGGCCTCGACGACGGCGTCGACGGCCTCCGGCGTCGAGGTGTGCGCGACGTGGACCTGCGCGTCGCGGTCCGCGGCCGCCGCGAGCGCGCGCTCGACCGCGGCGACCTCGGCGTCGGCCGTCCGGTAGGCCGACCACGCGTCGGCGGTCGCGGCCGTGCCGACGCCCCCGAGGTCGCCGTCGAGCGCCCCCTCGTCGAACAGCGTCGCGTCCTCGGCGTGAACGGTGACGGGGGCGTCGCGCCGGGCCGCCGCGTCGAGCGCGTCGGCGAACAGGTCGGCGTCGATGCCCATGTCGCCCGTCGAGTCCGCGAGGAACACCTCGCCGAGCGCGAACAGCGGGCGGTCGAAGAGGCCCTCAGGGTCCCACTCCCCCGTGACGCCGCCGTTGATCCCGTAGTCGACGAGCGAGTCGGCCGCGAGCGCGGCCTTCTCGTCGAACGCCGCGCCGTCGACGGTGGGCGGCGAGGTGTTCGGCTGGTCGACGACGGTCGTGACGCCGCCCGCGGCCGCGCTCCGCGACCCCGAAGTCCACGTCTCCTTGTGGCTCCCGCCCGGCTCGCGGAAGTGGACGTGGACGTCGACCGCGCCCGGCAGGAGGTGCCTCCCGCGGGCCTCGATGACGCGCTCGCCGGCGTCGGCCCCGAGCCCTCCGGCGACAGCGTCGATCCGTCCGTCGTCGCCGATCCGCACGTCTCGAACCCGGCCGTCGGCCAGCGTCGCGCCCGTGATGAGCATCGTTGTCGGCCGGTCGCGGCGAGCGGGATAAACGCTGGTGGTTCCCGGTCGCGGGGTCCGCGGCGGCCCGCCACGAGGCACCGCAAGACGTTTGTCGCCGGCGCGGGCTCCCTCGCGCATGGTCGCTGCCCTCTCCGCCCTCTCGGGCGCCGCTCCTCCGCTCTCGGGTGCCCTCTCCCCGCTCTCGGGCGCGGCCGCGCCCCTCGCGGTCCCCGCCGTCGCGGACGCGGTCGTCGGCTGGCTGTGGACGGTCGCGCTGTTCCTCTTCCCCGGTATCGTCGCCGCGGGGCTGTGCGCGCCGTTCCTCGCCGCCGAGCGCCTCCGCGCGCTGTTCCGCGCCCTGCCGCCGACGGGGCGGCTCCTCCCCTCCTACCTCGGCGTCTCGGTCGGGCTCTCGGTGCCGTACCTCGCCGGGGTCGTCCTCACCGTCGCGCGCGCCGCCGAGGCGGGCCCCGCCTGGAGCTCCGGGTTCCTGCTCACGGCGCTGCTCGGCGCGGTCGCGGTCGGCCTCGTCGCGCCGGCGGTCGCCGTGTTCGGGCTCCCGCGGCTCGGGCTCGACTGGGACCCGACCGGTTACGGCGTCTCGACGTACCTCCTCCTCGGCGGCGCTGGGCTGTGGTACGCGGCCGTCGCCGCGGTCCCGCTCGTCGCGCTCGCGGTCGGGATGGCGCTGCCGGGCGGGTACTGACGGCGGCCGCCGTCGCCGCACCGCCCCGTGCCAACCGCTGCCGACGCTCCGATACGGTTTTGGGTCGTCCCGCGGAATCCCCGCCAAATGCTGTCTCGACAGTTCGTCCGGGAGAACCCCGAGGTCGTCCGCGAGGCGCTCGACAACAAGGGCGTCGACGTGGACCTCGACCGGATACTCGACGTCGACGAGGAGTGGCGGGAGCTGAAACAGCGCGGCGACGACCTGCGCCACGAGCGCAACGAGGTCTCCTCGACGATCGGCGAGCTGAAGGCGGCCGGGAAGGAGGAAGCGGCCGAAGAGGCGATCGAGCGCTCGCAGGACCTCAAGGCCGAGCTCCAGGCGATCGAGGAGCGCGCCGACGAGCTGGAGGCCGAGTTGGAGGCGTCGCTGCTCGAACTCCCGCAGATCCCGCAGGACTCGGTCCCCGTGGGCGAAGACGAGTCCGAGAACGTCGAGCGCCGCCGCGAGGGGTTCGACGACCGCCGCGACCTCCCGGCCGACGTCGAGCCGCACTACGACATCGGCGAGGAGCTGCAGATCCTCGACTTCGAGCGCGGCGCGAAGGTCGCGGGCGGCGGCTTCTACGTCGCGAAGGGCGACGGCGCCCGCCTCGAGCACGCGCTGATCCAGTTCATGCTCGACGTCCACCGCGAGCAGGGGTACGAGGACGTGTTCCCGCCGATCCCGGTCAACTCCGCGTCGATGCGCGGCACCGGCCAGCTGCCGAAGTTCACCGAGGACGCCTACCGCGTCGAGGGGACGAACGAGGAGGCGTACGACGACGACGACCTCTGGCTGCTCCCGACCGCGGAGGTGCCCGTCACGAACCTCCACCGCGACGAGATCCTCCTCGGCGAGGACCTCCCGCTGAAGTACCAGGCGTACACGCCGAACTTCCGGCAGGAGGCGGGCGAACACGGCACCGAGACCCGCGGGATCGTCCGCGTCCACCAGTTCAACAAGGTGGAGATGGTGAACTTCGTCCGGCCCGAGGAGAGCGACGAGCGCTTCGAGGGGCTCGTCGACGAGGCCGAGGAGGTCCTGCGCCGCCTCGAACTCCCCTACCGCATCCTGGAGATGTGTACCGGTGACCTCGGGTTCACGCAGGCGAAGAAGTACGACATCGAGGTGTGGGCGCCGGCCGACGACATGGACGAGGGCCCCGAGCAGGGCGGCCGCTGGCTGGAGGTCTCGTCCGTCTCGAACTTCGAGGACTTCCAGGCGCGCCGCGCCGGCATCCGGTACCGCGAGGAGCACCACGAGTCCGCGGAGTACCTCCACACCCTGAACGGCTCGGGGCTCGCGGTCCCGCGGATCGTCGTCGCCATCCTGGAGTACTACCAGAACGACGACGGCACCGTCACCGTCCCCGAGGCGCTGCGCCCGTACATGGGCGGCACCGAGGTCATCGAGGGCGGCGACGCGGTCGGCGAGTCGAAGCTGGGCGGGGAGTAGGGCACGCCCTCCGACCGCTCGCGCCCCGAAGCGGCGTCGGCGCTTCCACCTACTTCACGTCCGAACTCGACGCGCGGGAGAGCAGCACGACGGCGACGGCGCCCAACACGAGGTCGAGCCCGACGAGCACGGCGACGCCGGGCGCGACGCCGTCGAGCGTCCCGCCGAACCACGCGACGTCGATGACCGTCATCACGTCCTGGTCGATCATGAGCGAGCGAGCGGCGTCGACGCCGTAGGTCACGGGGTTGACGCGGGCGAACGTCTGGATCCACCCCGGGAGCGCTTCGAGCGGGAGGAACGCGCTCGACAGGAACAGCAGCGGGAACTGCAGCAGGTTCGCGCTGATGATCGTCGACTCCTGGTCTCGCGTGAGGATCGCGACGGCGTTCGAGAACGCGACGAACCAGAGCGAGAACAGGATCCCGACCGCGACGATCCCCGCCGCCCCGGCGACGCCGGTGACGATGTCGGCGCCGAGGAGGACGCCGAGCCCGAGGATGATCGCGATCTGGACCGCGATCCGGAACACCTCGGCGGCGGTCTTGCCGACGAAGACGGCCGTGCGGCTCATCGGCGTGACGAGCACCTTCTCGAACATGCCGTTCTCGATGTCGTTCACGAGCCCGACGCCGGAGGTGATCGCCGCCGCGAGCGCCACCTGAATGGTGATCGCCGGCACGAGATACGTCTCGTAGCTGATACCCGGCAGCCCTCGGTTAACCGCGCCGCCCGCGACGTTTCCGAACACTTCCGTGAACAGCACGAGGAAGATGATCGGCTGGACGAGCGAGACGACGAGGACGAACGGGTTCCGCACGGCCTTGCGGTTCCACCGCTTGAAGTTCACCCACGCGTCGCCGACGAACGTGTTCCCGGAGCGCGCGCTCGACCCCGAGCGGTCGTTCGCGGGCGCGCTCATCGCGCCACCTCCTCGTCGTCGATGTCGAGCTCTTCCCCGGTGATCGCGAGGAAGACGTCGTCGAGCGTCGGCGCGCGGATGTTGAACCCGGTCACCGTTACGTCCGCGTCCCGGAGCGCCACGAGGAGGTCGGTGCCGTGCTCCCGGGCCGTCTCCGCGGTGACGCTGATCCCCTCCTCGGTCTCGGCGACCGAGGCGTCCGCGAAGGCGTCGAACTCCCGCGCTATCGCCGCGGCCCGCTCGGTTGCCGTCCCGTCGCCCTCCAGTTCCACGTCGAGGACCTCACCCCCGACCTCGCGTTTGAGCTCGCTCGGGCTCCCGTCCGCGACGATCTCGCCGTCGAGGATGACCGCCAGCCGGTCGCAGAGCTGGTCCGCCTCCTCCAGGTACTGCGTCGTCAGGAAGATCGTCGTCCCGAGGTCGTTGATGCGTCGGAAGTACTCCCACAGTCGGTTACGGGCCTTCGGGTCGAGCCCCGTCGTCGGCTCGTCCAGGAAGACGAGCGGCGGTCGATGGACCAGCGCCGTCGCGGCGTCGAGCCGCTTTTTCATCCCGCCCGAGAACTCCTCGGCCCGCTTGTCGGCCACGTCCGCCAGGTCGACGAGGTCGAGCAGCTCGTCGACCCGCTCGGACTGCTCGTCCCGCGGGACTCCGTACGCCTCGCAGGCGAACCGGATGTTCTCCGCGGCGGTGAGCTCGGGGTCGATGCTCGTCTCCTGAGCCATGTACCCGATCGACTCGCGGACCTTCCGGGAGTCGGAGCGCACGTCGAAGCCGCTGACCCGGACCGTTCCGCCGGTCGGGGACAGAAGCGTCGCGAAGACCTTGATCGTCGTCGTCTTGCCGGCCCCGTTCGGCCCCAGAAAGCCGAAGAACTCCCCCTCGGGAACGGTCATGTCGATCCCGTCGACGGCGACGGTCCCGTCCGCGTAGGTGAGTTCGAGCCCGTCGACGTCGATCGCGGCGGCGGACGCCGGCTCGCCGGCGCTGCCGTCTCGGGACCGATCGCTCGGCCCCGCCGTGTCCTGTGTAGGCATATCCGTATTACCGGACCCGGCGGCATATACTCCCGACTTCGAACGTCCATTGTTACTACGAAAATTGAAGTCGGCGAGCGCGGTGGACCGCTCGGTACGTCAGAGTTCGTGTTCGATCGCCCAGTGGTGGAGGTGCGCGAAGGCGGGGAACAGCGACTCCGCCTTCTCCGTCGGCGTGTACTCCACCCGGGGCGGCACCTCGTCGTACGCCTCGCGGTCGAGCAGCCCCGCCTCGGTCAGCTCCTTCAACCGCGCCGAGAGCGTGTTCGGGGCGGCGTCGAGTTCGCTCTCCAAGTCGCTGAACCGCAGCGAGTCCTCGGCGAACGCGAACGCGCTCAACACCGCCATCGTGTGGGCCTTTCCGAGGAGATCCAGGAGCTCGGCCACCGTCCGACCGATGCGCTCCTGCTCCTCCGGGGCGAACGACTCGCGGAGGGCGGTCGCCTCCGCGCGAGTCAACCCCCCGCTCAGTCCGGGCACGTCCGGCACATCGCTCTGTCCGTTCATCGAGCGATCACTGTGCGCTATTGCTATTGTATCTTTGGGATACAGGCCGAATGCGGGCTAATACTTCGAAGCTTCGAAGTCACAAGTATATGTCCTCGGCGCGCCACTCTCGGGTATGCGAATCGCAGTACTCGGTGCGTCGGGACGAACCGGCCGGCCGCTCGTCGAACAGGCGCTCGACCGCGGGCACGAGGTGGTCGCGTTCGTCCGGGACCCCGCGAGCCTCTCGTCGTCGGTCCGGGACGACGACCGGGTCGCCGTCGTCGCGGGCGACGCGTACACCGGCGACGGCGTCGACCGCGCCGTCGGCGGGGACGGAACCCCGATCGACGCCGTCGTCAGCGTCCTCGGACAGACCGACGGGAGCCCGGACGACCTCCTCACGGCGGCCGGCGAGCACGTGCTCGCGGCGATGGACGAGCACGGCGTCGATCGCTTCGTGACGCTCGTCGGCGCGGGTGTCAGGGAGGCGGGCGAGTCGGTGAGTCTCGGCGGGAGGGTGATGGAGTCGCTCCTGAAGCTGCTGGCGCGGGCGGCCCTCGAAGACGCCCGCGACCACGTCGAGACCGTCCGGACCAGCGACGCGCGCTGGACGGTCGTTCGCGCCCCGCGCCTCACCGAGGCCGCGCACGCGGGCGCGTTCCGACACGGGACGGACCTCACGCTCGGGGTGCGCGACGCCGCCGCGCGGGCGAACGTCGCCGCGTTCGTCCTCGACTGCCTCGAAGGGGTCGAATACGTCGGCGAGATGCCGAAGGTCGCGGACGAGCGATGACCGAACGGTTACTGGTCACCGGTGCGACGGGGACCGTCGGCGATCCGCTCGTCAGAGCGCTCGCGGACCGGGACGCGTCCGTCCGCGTGGCGACCCGGAGCCCGGAGCACGCGCGGGACGCGTTCGGCGACGGCCCGGAGCCCGTGGCGTTCGACCTCGGTCGCCCCGAGACGTGGGGGGCGGCGCTGGCTGGCGTCGACCGACTTTTCCTCCTGTACCCGCCGGGGAGCGCGGTGAGCGACGTCCGCGAGTTCGCCGACGCCGCCGACCGCGTGGGCGTCGAGCACGTGGTCTTCCTCTCGATCCTCGGCGCGGAGAAGTTCCCGGTCCTCCCCCATCGTCGGATCGAGCGCCACCTCGCCGGGACCGGCATGGACCACACGTTCCTCCGCGCCTCGTGGTTCGCCCAGAACCTGAGCGAGATCCACCGCCGAGAGATCGTCGAGCGCGACGAGATATTCGTCCCGGCCGGCGACGGCGTCCTGAGCTTCACCGACGCGCGGGACGTCGCGGCGGTCGCCGCGCGGGCGCTCACCGAGTCGGGTCACGCGGACCGGGCGTACGACCTCACCGGCCCGGCCGCGCTCGACTTCGAGGAGGTGGCCGAGATATTCGCGGCGGTGCTCGACAGACCGATCGCGTACGCCGACCCGTCGCGACTGACGTTCGCGCGGCGGATGTACGAACGCGGCTTCTCCCCGGGGTTCGTCGCGTTCATGACCGCCGAGTACTCGGTCGTGCGGCTGGGTCGCTCCGGCCGGACGACGGGCGACGTCGAGGCGGTCCTCGGGCGCCCGCCGCGGACGGTCCGCGAGTTCGTCGCGGACTACGCGGACGAGTTCCGACCGTAGCGCGGCCGCGGTTTCCACCGGGGCGCCGCGAGCGCCGCTACTGGTTCTCCAGGGCGTCGAGGATACAGGCGGCGGCGATCACCGCCTCCTTGGGCACGTCGCTCGCGTCGTCGATGGTGACCGTGTAGGCGTCCCGCATCGAGAACTGCCCCTCGATGTCGCCGACGTGGCCGCCGTCGGCGTCGAATATCTCGTACTTGTTCGGGATCAGGTTCGCGGCGCCGACGAGGTGCCGGAGCGCCGACAGCAGCTTGTTCTTGGATTCGATCGTCGCCAGCGCCTCTCCCGTGTCGGGGTCGCGGACCGTCCAGTTCTCGACGAACAGCGAGTAGTCCTCGTCGAGCACGACCACCTCCTCGCCGGTGCCCGCGTCGACGATGGCGTAGTTGCCGCCGATGTCGACGATCCCGCCCGCCTTCACCGAGAAGGCGTCCTCGTCGTCCCCGGTGACGAACGGGAACTCCTCTTTCAGCTTGAACATCTTCTGTTTCCCGCGGAGGACGACGTCGCCAGCGCTGTCGCGGACGGCGTACTTGTTCCGGACCAGCGACTGTTTCACCTCGTAGCGGTCGTCGCTGAGGTCGACGGTCGAGATGTCGTACGTGCCCGACTCGGCGTCGGACGCGGAGGGAAACGGCATGGACGCGACGACGGCGAGCGGTCAAAAAAGCCTTCTGTTCGCGCCGACCCGGGCGTCAGGGCGTCAGCCGGTCGACGGCGAGCCACTCCACGTCTGCGCTGTCGCCGGGACGCCCGTCGCCGACCTCGGTCAGGGCGAACACCATCTCCTTGCGGACGCCGCCCGCGAGCCGCACGTCGAGCGAGAGCTCTCGGGGCGAGAACTCGTGGCCCGGCCCCACCACGCGCACGAGGTGTTCGGAGTGCGGGAGGTCCTCGACCGTCTCCACGTCGAGGTACGTCCGGAAGTCGGCGCCGAACTTGAAGCCGGTCTTCGGCACCGCGTCGGCCGCGCGGAGGCGCCGGTAGACGGCGAGCCGGCGATCGAACCGCTCGCCCTCCACGTCGCGGCCGCGGGCGACGATCCGGGCGGCGGCGTCCCCCGATTCCGCGTCCGCAGCCTCGGGATTCCCGACCGACGCCGACAGCGACAGGCGTCCGTCGGCGGCCAGCGACGCGGCCTCGACGAGGGAGAGCTGGAGCGCGCCCTCGACGTCGGCGGCGCGTCCGGTGAGCGGGCGCCCGTAGAAGCCGCGCTCGTACAGCCCCTCGGGGGCGTCCCAGACGACGACGCGGTCCGCGAGGAGGACGCCGCTCAGGGCCGCCGGCGGCTCGTACCCCGTCGCGCCGTCGATCGCGCCCTTCTCGGCCGCGAAGTAGGTGATGTCGGACTCCTCGTCGACGACCGCGAGCGTGCGCCCCGCGAGCCCGGCGGCCGCGATTGACTCGCGCTCGCCGACGACCTGGATTGGGTACTTCACGTTCCCCGTGTCGGGGGTCGCGCCGCGCTCGTAGGCGACGAAGTCGACCGCGTCGCTCGCCGCGTCTCGCCCGCCGGGCCACGGCTCGCGGGCGGGCGAGAGGTAGAAGCCGCGGTCGCGGAGGTCCGAGTAGACGAGGAACCGCACCGCGAAGCGGTCGGCCGCGGCGGCGCTCGCGACGAAGAAGCGCTCGAAGCCGACCGGGTCGGCGTCGGTCTCGGCGCTCCCGTCGCCGCCGAGTTCTATCCCCGAGAGGTCGCCGCGGAACAGCAGGTGGGCGGCCTCGACCCGCGAGAGCGCGATCTCGTTGCCGTCGAGCGGTCGCCCGTACCCCCGGGCGTCGTAGAAGCGCTGGCGGGCGTCCCCGCCGACGCGGACCGCGTCGCCCCGCAGGTGTCCCGTCGGTTGCATACCAGCTATCGCGGCCGGCCGAGGGAAGGGGGTTGCGGTCGGTGCTCGCGGGACCGGGGCGGATCGGATCGGGCGGTGGTACACTCATAAACGAGCGTGGACGCTGCGGAGAACACCTCTAAAGCCCCAGTCGCGAGGCGGGCGCACGCTCGCCGCGCTCCTCAGTCGCTCACTTCGTTCGCTCCCTGCGGTGCTCGCGTCACCTGCGCCCGCCTCGCGACTGCCCCTTTGAGCCCCACCCCGCACCGCACCGCAACCGCACCTCACGCCTCCCCAACCTCGTCGCTGGCGCCGTCGGCGCCAGCGACTCCCTCGCGCGTGCTGGCTCGCGGTCGCCGAGGGCGACCGCTCGCAGGCACGCGCCGACCGTATCCTCCTTTATACATAATCGCCGTTCCCGCACGGCTGTTTCAATCCCACAGCTATGGTCGGGAACCGGTTCACGACGGTGTCGGACAACTGTAAAGAGCCGCCGGCGAGAACGAGTGGTATGAACGACACCGCAGGGCTCCGGCTCACGGTGCGTGCCGCCGAGAAGCGGGACGCGGGCCGGGGCATCGCCAGGCTCCCCGAGTCGGCCCGCAAGCGGCTCGCCCTCCTCAGCGGCGACACCGTCGAGGTGCGCGGCGAGCGCACCGCGGTCGCGAAGGTGTGGCCGGGCGGTCCCGACGCCGGCGACGGCTCCGTCCTCATCGACGCCGACACCCGCGCGAACGCCGGCGTGAAGGTCGGCGACACCGTGACGATAGCCCCGGTCGACGTGTCCGACGCCGACCGCGCGACGCTGACCGCCCCCGGCCGCCTCGCGGAGGTGGACGTGAGCCGCGAGGTGGTCGAGCGGGCGCTCTCCCGGGAGCTCCGCGACCGCCCCGTCACCGAGGGCGAGGCCGTCCACGTCGAGCGGCTCGGCGGTCTCCGCTTCGTGGTGGCGCGGACGTCGCCCGCGGGGACCGTCCGCATCACGGCGGCGACGGACGTGTCGGTCGAGTACGCCGGCGACGGGGCGGACGCGGGCGGCCGCGGAGGCGCGTCGGCCGACGACCGGTCCGGGTCCGCCGCCGGCTCGGGGACCGACCGCCCGGGCGACGACGCCCGTCCGAAGGGCGGCGACGCCCCGCCGGCCGAGCACACCGCGGGCGCGACCTACGAGGACATCGGGGGGTTAGACGAGGAGTTGGAGCTGGTCCGGGAGACGATCGAACTGCCGCTCTCCGAGCCGGAGGTGTTCACCCGGCTCGGCATCGACCCGCCGAAGGGCGTCCTCCTCCACGGGCCGCCGGGGACCGGGAAGACGCTCATCGCCCGCGCCGTCGCCAACGAGGTCGACGCGACGTTCATCACCGTCGACGGCCCGGAGATCATGTCGAAGTACAAGGGGGAGTCGGAGGAGCGGCTCCGCGAGGTGTTCAAGCGCGCGAGCGAGGACGCCCCGGCCATCGTCTTCTTCGACGAGATCGACTCGATCGCGGGCAAGCGCGACGACGGCGGCGACGTCGAGAACCGCGTCGTCGGCCAGCTGCTCTCGCTGATGGACGGGCTCGACGCGCGCGGCGACGTGATCGTCATCGGCGCGACGAACCGCGTCGACACCATCGACCCCGCCCTCCGGCGGGGCGGCCGGTTCGACCGCGAGATCGAGATCGGCGTCCCCGGCGAGTCCGGGCGCCGCCAGATCCTCGACGTCCACACCCGCCGGATGCCGCTCGCGGACGACGTGGACTTAGACCGGATCGCGAGCCGGACGCACGGGTTCGTCGGCGCCGACATCGAGGGGCTCGCGCAGGAGGCGGCGATGACCGCGCTCCGCCGCGCCCGGGAGTCCGACTCCCGCGCGCTGAACGAGGTGACGGTCGGGAAGGCGGACTTCGAGGCCGCGCACGCGAACGTCGAGCCGAGCGGGATGCGCGAGTACGTCGCCGAGCAGCCGACGACCGACTTCGCCGACGTGGGGGGCTTAGACGACGCGAAGGCGGAGCTCGACCGCGCCGTGACGTGGCCGCTGTCGTACGGCCCGCTGTTCGACGCGGCGGGCGCGGACCCGCCGACCGGCGTCCTGCTGTACGGCCCGCCGGGGACCGGGAAGACGCTGCTCGCGCGCGCCATCGCGGGCGAGAGCGGCGTCAACTTCATCCAGGTCGCGGGGCCGGAGCTGCTCGACCGGTACGTCGGCGAGTCGGAGAAGGCGGTCCGCGAGCTGTTCGACCGGGCCCGACAGGCCGCGCCGGCCATCGTCTTCTTCGACGAGATCGACGCGGTCGCGACCGACCGCGACGCGGCCGGCGGCGACGGCTCCGGCGTGAGCGAGCGCGTCGTCTCACAGCTCCTGACCGAGCTCGACCGCGCCAGCGACAACCCGAACCTCGTCGTCCTCGCGGCGACGAACCGGCGGAACGCGCTCGACCCGGCGCTGCTCCGCCCCGGGCGCCTGGAGACCCACGTCGAGGTGCCGGAGCCGGACCGCGAGGCCCGGCGCAAGATTCTGGAGGTTCACACCCGCGACAAGCCGCTGACCGACGGGGTGGACCTGGAGCGCGTCGCCGACGAGACCGAGGGGTACTCCGGCGCGGAGATCGCCTCGCTGTCGCGGGCGGCCGCGATGCGCGCCATCGAGCGCGTCGCCGACGAGCACGGCGAGGCGGCCAACGACCACGCAGACGAGGTCGGGATCACCGGGGAGGACTTCGACGCGGCGATAGAGTCCGTCCGCCCCGAGACCGCCTGAGGCGGGCGAGCGGCCGGGTCCGTCCTCCCGGGCCGCGGCCCGCTCAGTCGTCCTCGTTCGCCTCGGCGGCCGCGTCCGCCTCCCCCTCCGCCTCCTCGGACGCCCCGTGCCCGTGCCCGCCGTGGGCGTGGCCGTCGCTGAGCGCGCCGGCGCCGAACTCGTCCACCGGCGTGACGCTGTAATCGACCGTGAGCGTGTCCTTCGTCGCGCGGACCTTCCCGACGAACGCCGATATCTCCTCTAAGCCCCCCTCCAGCACGAACAGCTCCATGCAGTACTGCGAGCCGACGTGGCTGTGGAAGTTCGAGGCGACGATCCCCTCGTCCTCGTGTCGCAGCCGCATCATCCGCTCCTCGACGCTCGTCGTCTCGTAGTTGAACAGGACGGTCACCACGGCCATCAGGGCCCGGTCCTCCAGCTTGGCGTCCTCGAACTCCCCGAGGAGGTTCCGCGAGGCCTCGCGGACGACCTCGCTCCGGCCGGTGTACCCGTGCTCGTCCGCGAACCGGTCGATCCGTTCGAGCAACTCCTCCGGCATGGACACGCTGACGACTGTCATATGTTAATTCACGCCCACAGAGTTGTTAATCCTTGAGGTCCGGCCCGCGGCGCTCCGCCTCCCGCCCGCCGCCTCGCTACCTTCCGTCGTCGCCGTCGTCCCCGTCGCCGTCGTCCCCGTCGCCGCCCTCGATCCGCTCGCCGAGCCAGTCGTAGTGGGCGAGCAGCGCGGCCTCGCCCGCGTCGGTGAGCGCGTACACGTCGGCGATCCCCTCGGCCCGGCGGTCGAGGTATCCGGCCTCGACGAGCGCGGAGAGCGTGCCGTAGAAGGACCCGGGGTCGATCCGCTCGTCGTAATGCGATTCCAGCCGGCTCTTCGCCGACTGCGCGCGCAGCTCGCCGTGGTCGTACAGGAGCGCGCAGAGGTCGCGGCGCCGGCCGCTGTGGAACCACTTCGTCATGGTCGGCGCCTCGCCCCGCGGGCGGATAAATCGCTCACGACGCGTCGACCGGCTCGCCGGCGCCGAGCGGGTCGTCGCCGCTCCGGCCGGCGTCGGTCCGGCCCTCGCCGCCGACCAGTTCGTCGAGGCGGCGCACGCGCCGGTCCCCGAGGATACAGCGGCCGCGCTCGTCGTGGCCGACGCGCTCGACGTGGACCGCGTCGAGGCCGGCGTTCCAGGCGGCCGCCACGTCGCTCTCGCCGTCGCCGACGTAGTAGCCGCGGTGGCGGGCGGGATCGACGCCGAGTTCCCTCGTCGCGGCCTCTATCGGGTCCGGCGCCGGCTTCCAGCCCGTCTCGTCGGTACAGCAGACGACCGCGTCGAAGCGGCCGCCGAGGTCGAGGCGGTCGAGGACCGGCTCGGCGAGGAACTCCTGGCAGTGGGTGACGAGGCCGGTCGGCCCGCCGACCTCGCCCACGCGGTCGAGCAGTCGCGCGGCGTCGTCGTGGAGGTACGTCGCCTCCGCGCGGGCGACCGGGTCCTCCACGGCGTGGAACGCGGGCCAGAACGCGTCGGGATCGACCCCCATTCCGCGGAGCGTCTCGGCGCGGGAGCCGCCGAGCCCGTGCCAGAGGACGCGCGCCTCGCGGTCCGAGAACTCGCGGCCGAGCCGGTCGCCGACGCGGTCGAACACCGTCCGGGTGTACTCCCACTCGGCGTCGACGAGCGTCCCGTCGAGGTCGAAGAGGTGGAAATCGTAGTCGGCGGGGGTCACGGATCGCTCCGTACGACGGCGGCGGGCAAGTGCGTTGTGGGTTCGCCCCGCGACGCCGTTCCGATCCGACCCCGCCGCTCACTCCCGGACGTGGACCGACGAGCCGAGGTACTTGCGGAGGACCTCGTCGACCGAGTCGGCGTTGAACCGGCCGAGGTCGTCGGCGATCGCCGCCGTCAGCGCGTCGAGGTACGGCCCGTCGGTGCGCAGCTCCCGAAAGTCGGCGGCGACGACCTCGACGCTCCCGGCGTCCGCGAGCCCCAGCCGCTCCTCCGCCAACCGCCGGAACGACGGCTCGTCGCCGATCTCGCCGCGCCACAGGCGGTCGCGGAAGAACAGCCAGCCGTCGGTTCCGGGCTCGCTCGCGGGGAGTTCCACCGTCGTCTCGAAGCGGTCGGGGTCGACGGCGGCGGCCGGCGGGTCGAGCCGGATCGCGACGCTGACGACGTAGGCGGCCTCCATCTGCGGGCCGAAGGACCGGCGGGAGGATAAAAGTACATACCGCTCGGCCGTCTGAGTCAGGGAAGATGCTGAACCGACTCCGCGGCCTCGCCGGGCGCGCGTACCGGCGACACCTCCGCCGCGAGATCGACGACGTCCCCGCCCACGTCGCCGTCATCCAGGACGGGAACCGGCGGTACGCCCGCGAGCGCGGCGACGACGCCCCCGACGGGCACCGCGCCGGCGCGGACACCACCGAGCGCGTCCTCGACTGGTGCGCCGACCTCGGCGTCTCTGAGCTCACCCTCTACGCCTTCTCCACGGAGAACTTCGAGCGCCCCGACGAGGAGCTAGAGCCCCTCTTCGACCTGTTGGAACGCAAGCTGCGCGAGTTCGCCGACGCCGACCGCGTCCACGAGCAGGGCGTCCGCGTCCGGGCCATCGGCGACGTGCCCCGCCTCCCGCCGCGGGTCCGCGACGCGGTCGCGTACGCGGAGCGGCGCACCGACGGTAACGACCGCTTCACGCTCAACGTCGCGCTCGCGTACGGCGGCCGGACCGAGCTGCTCGACGCCGCGCGCGCCATCGCCCGGGACGTCGACGCCGGCGAGATGGCCCCCGAGGACGTCGACGTCGAGACCGTCGAGGAGCGGCTGTACGACCGGCCGATCCGCGACGTGGACCTGATCGTCCGCACCGGCGGCGACGAGCGAACGTCCAACTTCCTCCCGTGGCACGCGAACGGCAACGAGGCGGCCGTCTACTTCTGTGCGCCGTACTGGCCGGAGTTCTCCGAGGCCGACTTCCTGCGCGCGATCCGCACCTACGAGTCGCGCGAGGAGTCGTGGCAGCACGCCCGGGCGGAGCGGGCCGCCGCGCTGGTGCGCGCGCTCGCCGAGGTCGAGTTCGCGGAGGCGCGGGCCGCCGCCGCCCGGCTCCGGGAGCGCGTCCCCCGGCTCGACGGGAGCGACCTCTCGGACGACGCCCTCGGCATCGCGGAGGGCGAGGCCGTCGGGTCGACCGACGGCGACTCGGTCGGTCGGGCCGACGGCGGGACCGGCGACGCGCGCGACCCGTCGGGAGCCGACTAAGCGGCGCCGGACGCGATCCCAGCCTCGTTCCGCGTCAGCAGGTACAGCGCGAACGAGGAGAGCCAGTGCGACCCCGCGTAGTCGTCGGTGCGCACGTCCGCGGCCCCCGCCTCGGCGTGGCGGCGCGCCTGTTCAATCGGTCGGTCGTGTGCGGCGGCGTCTCGGGGGGCGCGTTCCGGAGGCGCCCGCGGGACTCAGGCTGGGTTCTTGCGCGTCAGGTCGCTGCCGCAGATCGGACACCGCTCTTTGTTCTCGTCGAAGGTGCGGTTACAGCCGACGCACTGGAAGCGCCACTCCCGCTCCTCGGTGATCCCCTCCCTGTCGATGGGCTCGACCGGGAGGTCGAGCCGCTCGGCGACGTTCTGCATCGCGTAGTCGTCGCTGACGAGCGTCGCGTGAAGCTCCAGGGCGGTCGCGATGAGCCGGACGTCGGTGTCCGACAGCTCCGCGGCGTCGCCCGAGCCCTTCGCGGCCCGGCGGACCCGGTCGACCGCCTCGGGCGCGGGCACGTGGACGGTCATGCCGGAGCCCTCCATCGCGTCGAACCGGAGCGCGACCTCGCCGGTGAGCTCCTCGTGGACCGCCGGGATGGAGACCACGTCCTCGTCGGTCGTGTACTCGTGGATGAACGCGGACGAGTCGAGGACCTGCATCAGCGGGCGACGACGATGTAGTCTTTCACCGCCTGCACGTTCGCGACCGGGACTCGGAGCCGCCCCATCTCGTCGAACTCGAAGTCGACGCGCTCCTGTCTGAGCTGTTCGTGCGGGCTGACGAGGAGGTGGTTCAGCTCCCCGGACTCGAGGTTCATCGTGATGTTGTACAGGTCCCCGAGTTCCGTGCCGTCGGAGCTCATCACCGCCTTCCCGGAGAGGTTCTCCGCGAGGATGTCGACCATACCCCCACGGTTCCGGGCGACGGTATTAAACGCCACGGGGCGTCGGACGGGCGACGGACGCGGATCGCGCCCTCGCCGCCGCCGTTCGTCGCGGCGTTTTGAAAGGCTTAACTGACGGCCGGGCGCATGAAACGGTATAACCTTCTCGGGGCGATCACATATGACCGACCACACACACGCGGACACCCTGCGAACCCCCATCGTCGCCGTGCTGGGCCACGTCGACCACGGCAAGACGAGCCTGCTCGACACGATCCGCGGCTCCGCCGTCAGCGAGGGCGAGGCCGGCGCGATCACCCAACACATCGGGGCGACGGACATCCCGCTCGACACCATCTCCGGGATGGCGGGCGAGCTGATCGACCCGTCGGACTTCGATCTACCCGGCCTGCTGTTCATCGACACGCCGGGGCACCACTCCTTCTCGACGCTGCGCGCCCGCGGGGGCGCGCTCGCCGACATCGCGGTGCTCGTCGTCGACGTCAACGACGGCTTCCAGCCGCAGACTGAGGAGGCGATCGACATCCTCCGGCGGACGGGGACGCCCTTCGTCGTCGCCGCCAACAAGGTCGACACGACGCCCGGGTGGAACCCGCAGGACGGCGACCCGATCCAGAAAAGCATGGACGCGCAGTCCGAGCGCGCGAAGTCGATGCTCGACGAGAACCTCTACGAGATCATCGGCCAGCTGTCGGACGCCGGCTTCTCCGCCGACCTCTACTGGCGCGTCCAGGACTTCCAGAAGAACATCGGCGTCGTCCCGCTGTCGGCGCTCACCGGCGAGGGCGTCCCGGACCTCCTGACCGTCCTGATGGGCCTCTCCCAGCGGTTCATGAAAGAGGAGATGGCCATCGACGTCACCGGCCCGGGCGAGGGGACGGTGCTCGAAGTGAAAGACGAGCGCGGGTTCGGCGCCACCGTCGACACCGTCGTCTACGACGGCGTGATCCGCAACGGGGACACCGTCGTCGTCGGCGGGCAGGACGAGCCGATCGTCACCGAGATCCGCGCGCTGCTCCGCCCGCGGCCGCTCGCGGAGATCCGCACCGAAAAGGAGTTCGAGAAGGTCGGCGAGGTCGGCGCCGCGGCCGGCGTGAAGATCGCCGCCCCCGACCTCGATCAGGCGATGGCCGGCGCGCCGGTCCGCGTCGTCCGCGACCGCACCGTCGATCAGGTCGTCGACGAAGTGAAGGCCGAACTGGCCGAGATCGAGGTCGAGACGGCCGACAACGGCGTCGTCGTCAAGGCGGACACCCTCGGCTCGCTGGAGGCGATGGCGAACGCCCTCCGGGAGGCCGAGGTCCCCATCCTTCGCGCCGAGGTCGGCGACATCGCGCCCCGCGACATCGCGGTCGCGGAGACGGCGAACCAGGACGAGCACAAGGCCATCCTCGGGTTCAACGTCGACCTCCTCCAGAACGCGGAGTCGGACTTGGAGAACGCCGACGTGAAGCTGTTCAAGAACGAGGTCATCTACCAGCTGGTCGAGGACTACGAGCGCTACGTCGAGGAGAAGCAGCGCGCCCAACAGGAGACCGTGCTCGACAAGGTGGTGCGCCCGGCCCGATTCCGCATCCTCCCCGACCACACCTTCCGGCAGAACGACCCCGCGGTCGTCGGCGTCGAGGTCATCTCGGGCACGCTCCAGAACAACCGCAACGTCGGCTACTTCGAGGGCAACGAGTTCGAGCGCGTCGGCGGCCTCTCCGGGATTCAGAAGCAGGGCGAGGACGTCGACGAGGCGCGCTCGGGCGAGCGCGTCAGCATCGCCATCGACGGGCCGACCGTCGGCCGCGGCATCGAGGAGGGCGACACGCTCTGGACCGAGGTGCCGGAGAAGCACGCGAAGATCTTAGAACAGGAGCTGAAAGAGGAGATCACCGCCGACGAGCGCGAGGCGCTCCAGGGCTACCTGGAGACGCGCCGTAAGCGCGACCCCTTCTGGGGGAAGTGACGAGCGCATTCGGGGCCCCACCGCGCAGCTTATTCGCGTGCGCCGGTAACTGACGGGAGATGACAGAGACGGATACCGACTCGCGAGATGAGTCCGAAGACGACCTGACCCTCATCAGAGAGGGCCGCGACTTCGAACAGGAGTACCGCCTGACCGCCGCCGAGGCCGGCCGGTTCCTGGTCGAAGTCGGCGAACAGCTTCAGGCGGGCGACGAGCTGACCCTTACCGGCGACGAGTGGACGCTACCGTTCGCGTTCGGCGAGCCCGTCGAACTCGAGATCGATTACGAGGGGTACGGCGAACAGGAGCTCGAGATCGAACTCGAGATCCCGGGGACGACCGACGAGACGGCGCCGACCGTCGACTGAGGGGCGCAGCGTCGAGTAACGCCCGAAGAGTATTTGCCGTTCGATCGGCCAGTCACGCGTATGGTCTCCCGAGAGAACGCGGTCATCCTCCTGTTCATGGCGGTCGGGTTGGCGTTGGCGTACGGCGGTCGCGTCGCGACGAGCCTGAGCGACACCGTCCTGATCGGCGTCCTGCTATTCGTCGGCGTCGTGGCGCCGCAGTTGGTCAACGGCTACCTGGACGCCGAGGACGCGGCCTGACGCCGTCCCGTCGCGCCCGCGTGCAACACGAACGCGTGCCGCCGTTATATGCGTCGAGCCCGTAGCGAGGGTATGGAGACCACCGTGGTCGAGCACGACGGCGCGATCCTCGCGCGGCTGGAGAGCGACGACCGGGTGTTCGAGGTGCGCTTCGACGCGCTCGAACCCACCGACGTGACGCTGCGGTTCCGCCGCGACGGCGAGCGCGTGGGGAGCATCTACAACGACGACGGCACGAAGCGAACGATGGCGCGGCTCACGACGGCGCGCGAGGGGACCGACTTCATCGGCGTCGAGGTGCCGAAGGAGTTCGTCGTCGAGATTCTCGACGCGGCGCTGGAAACGGGCCGCGTCACCGACGAGACCGCCGCCGAGGGATACCGGCTCCGCGTGCTCTGAGCCGCGGCGCGTCGCGTCCGCGGCTCAGGCGTACACGAGGATGATCACGGCGACGAAGGCGAGCTCGCCGCCGACGAGCAGCGCCGCGAGCAGCCACGCCCGGTAGGTCCACAGCCACTCGCGGGCGTCGGCGAGCCGCCCCGACTCCTCGGCGTCGTCGTCGCCACGGTACGCGGCGTCGACCCGCCAGCCCGTCTCCGGGTCGTACGTCGCCGGCACGCGGCTGCCGACGAGCTCGTCGACGTCGAGCGGCGAGACGCCCGCGGCCTCCAAGAACCCCAGGAACGCCTCGGACTCCTGAAGCGATCCGTCGCGGGGCGCGTCGAACCGCTCGGTGTGCGTGGCGTCGCCGTGGGGCGGGCGCATCTCGACGGCGACGCGGTCGCCGACGGAGCGCACCCGCGTGACGATCAGCGCGTTCTCCTCGTCGTTGAGGTACGCCTCGCGGAGCCGGCGCTTCACCGCCTCGTCGACGCCCGCGTCGTCGAGGTCGTCGGGGAGGGCCTCGGCGTCCGAGAGGACGTCTGTGTCGGAGCGGGCGTCGGTGTCGGAGCGGGCGTCGGTGTCGGAGCGGGCGTCGGTGTCGGAGCGGGCGTCGGCGTCCACGTCGTCGGCGCTTTCGCGGTCGGCGATCGTCGAGACGCTCTCGTCACCGCCGGGTCGGTCCGCCATCGATCCGGAGTTGGCGGCCCGCTCTCATAAGGTCACGGCCGCGTACGTGACCGGTTTCGTTGTGGACGGTCCGCGGGCCGAGCGCGCCGAAGCCCCGGTCGCTCGGCCGTACGAAGGTGACACTTGTAAACTGGCGATCGACACGGACGCCACCGAAGCCCCAGCCGCGAGGCGGGCGCACGTTCGCTGCGGCCCTCACTCGGTCGCCTCGCTCCCTCGTTGCGGTCCTTGCGTCACCTGCGCCCGCCTCGCGGCTGCCCCTTCGATTCCCGCCCCGCACGGCACCTCACACCTCCCCAGCCTCGTCGCTGGCGGTCTTCACTTCGCTCGACCGCCACCGACTCCCTCGCGCGTGCTCCTCGCGACCGCCGGTGGCGGCCGCTCGCAGGCACGCGCCGCCGCACTTCGACCGTCAGCCGTTCACTGGAGCCGGTAGCGTAAGATCGCGGCGATGCCGCCGAGGTTGGCGAGCTGCTCGCCGGGCGCGAACTCCGAGGAGAAGACGACCACGTCGCCGCCCTGCCGCTCGACCGACTCGATCACCGCGTTCACGTCGATGTCCCAGTCGCCGTCGCCCTGTCGCTCGGTGCGGAGGCGCTCGTCGACGACGAGCAGCGTCTCGACCGCGCCGAACTCGGCGGCCTCGGCGGTGTCGTCCGGGCCGTACGTCGCCTTCTCGCCTTTCGCGATGTTCTCGGTCAGGTCGTCGATGAGGCTCGCCTCCTTCGAGATGCGGGTCTCCTTCTGGACCTCGTCGACCGCGCCGCGCTTGAGGACCTCGTGGACGCCGCGGTCGCCCGCCGCGGAGGTGTCGACCGTTGTGAGCCGGTCTGCGAGGTCGCGGTACTCCTCCTCGATGTAGTCGCGCGCGTCCTGCTTGGTGAACCCCGGCCCGGCCAGGATCACGGCGTCGGCGTCGAGGTGCGCGAGCGCCTCGCCGAGCTCCGCGAACAGCTCCTCGCGCGGCCGCGAGAACTCGCCTTTCCCCGTCGGCTTCGTGAACGAGGCGTACTCCTCCGTGCCGTACTGCTGGACGGTGTGGACGTAGGCGGCGCCCTCCTCGACGGTGGCGATGGCCACGTCGGGGTTCTCCGCGGCCTCGGTCGCCTCCTCCAACCGCTCCGTCTGGTCCGGCTTGAAGTGCTTCTCGACGGTTATCTCGTCGTGCTCTTCGACGTTGAGCGTGTGGTGGGCGTTGAGCTGGTCCTCGCGCGAGCAGCCGACGATGACGCCGCCGACGCGGAGCCGGTTGGCGAACCGCGCGAACTCCACGTCCTCGACCTCCAGCGTGACGAAGATGTGCTCGCGCTGCCCGCCGGTGTCCCGCATCTGGTCGTCGTTCCGCTGGATCCGCCGGGTGGTGTCGCCCTCAACCAGGTCCCCGGGTTCGAGGACGTGCGCGAGGTGCCAGAGGTCGTCCACGTTCTCGGGGACCAGCGTGAGCCGTTCCCGGCCCTCCTCGCCGTACCCCCGCTCGGAGATGCGCATGCCCGGGCGTTCGCTCGCGCCCGTATCAACTCTTGTCTTCCGCGTCGGACAGCGCCGGCCCCCACTCGAAGCCGCCGGTCGGATCGGCGTCAGCGCCGCCCGCCTCGTCCGCGCGGGTCGGGTCGGTGTCGGCAGACTCGTCGCTCTCGTCAGCGACAGAAACGCCGCGGCCGACCTGAACCGCGGCCGGCGGCTCGCTCCGCATCGGTCGTCCGCCGTCCCCCGACACCACGGGAGCCGGCGGCCCGTCGCCGGCCGGACCGACGCTCGGGCCCGATCCGCTGCCGGCTCCCGCCTCGTCGCCCGAGCGCGCGGCGTCGGGCGCCGCGTCGACCGGCCGCCGCGTCGCGGTCGCCGCCGTCGTCGCCTCCGTCTCCTCGGTCAGGCTCTCGGCCGCGCCCCGGCCGTAGAGGTCGTGCGCGACGATCCGAGCGAGGAAGGCGACCGCGACGCCGACGACGAGCGGAACCGTCGGCGCCGCGACGGCGTACCCGACCGCGAGCGCCCCGACGGCCAGCGTCCAGCCGGTCGCGTACGGCCCCGTCGCGGCGACGCCGGCCACCGTTCGCGGGTCGAGCCCGTCCCGGAGGCGGCCGGACGCGGCGAACGCGGCGAGCGCCGCGGGGCGGACGTACGCGAACGCGACCAGGTACGCGCCGACGAGCGCGAGGACGCCGGCGGCGGCGACGACGGCGACTGCGGCCGGCCCGTTCGGTCCGAGCGCCGACTCGACGGCCGTCGCGGTCGCCCCCGGCTCGACGGGGCCCGCGACGAGTGCGGCGACGGCGCCGCCCGCGACCGCGAGCCCGCCCGCGAGAGGCGCGAGCAGCGCCGCGGACAGCAGCGCCGACTTGAGGCCGTCCCTGGCCAGTTCTCCCCAGGCGACGAGCGACGGCGCGCCGGCGGCGTCGCCGGGCTGGATCGCCGCCCGCGTCACCCGGACGAGGTAGCCGCGCGCCACGAGCGACGGCGCGAGCGCGACCGGGGCCGCGACGGCGACGGCGGGGCTGACGAAGAGGACGCCGGCGAGCCACAGGGGCGTGAGGATCCACCCCAACAGCGTCACGGACCCGCCGACGAGGACGACGCCCGCGGTGTCGTCGGTTCGCGTCAGCGCCGTCGCGGCCGCGGTGAGCATGTAACCGGACACAGGGACGGGAGCCGCATAAATGGTACCCGGCCCGAGCGTTTATATCGCTTCGCGGAGTATTGCCGCCTGGCCGCGCGGGACAATCGTGTGCCTCTGACAACCCACCCGCGGCCGCCACTCGGCGGCCGTCCCCCCGTCCGCGGCTTTCTGCCGACGCCGTTCCCCCAGACGCGTCGCCGCCGCGTGCCGGTACCGATTTATCCCGTCCCGCCGACGGGTCGGGTATGACCGGCGACGAGGGGACGACCGATCTGGAGCCGGAGCTCAGGAGCTACGGCGTCAGCGTCGAATCGATCGACGGGGGCGATCCGCTGGAGCTGACGTACATGACCGCGTTCCCCGGCCGCGAGGTCCACCGCGGCGAGATCGGGCGCGCGCTCAACGCGCTCATCGACGAGGCCGAAGCCGACGAGTGGGACCCCGTCCGGGTCGAGGGAACGGTGGTCCGCTCGCCCGGCGACGTCCTCGGGACGTGGCACGCGGAGGCCGAGTGGTTCGAGGCGCTCATCGGCTACGAGATATCCGAGACCGAGTTCTCGTCGCGCGTGCTGGAGACGCTCAGCCACGAGCCCGGTGACGGGGGCGAGGGCTCGTCGGACGCGGCGGACGCCGACGCGGACGGGCAGGAGGCGGACCGGTGACCCGACGCAGGCCGGTCAACCGCGCGCAGCGCCGCCTCGCGCGCCCGGCCCGCGAGCGGTTCGCCACCCGCGCGGTCGCGTTCGACGTCGACGGCGCGACCTGCCGCGGGACGCTGTACCTGCCGGGCGGCGACGCGGACGACCCCCCGGTCGTCGTGATGGCCCCGGGGCTCGGCGCGGAGCGGAGCTTCGGCTACCCCGCCGTCGCGGAGCGGTTCGCGGACGCGGGCTACGCCGCGCTCCTCTTCGACCACCCCGAGTTCGGCGCGTCCGACGGCGACTCCCAGCTCGTCGACCTGGACCGCCAGCGCGACGCGTACGCGGCCGCGATCGACCGCGCGAAGCGCGTCGACGACGCGGGCGACGACCTCGTGCTCTGGGGGGCGTCGCTGTCGGCCGCGCACGTCCTCACGCTCGCCGCGGAGCGCCGCGACGTCGACGCCGTGGTCGGCCTCGTCCCGATGCTCGACGGGCGCGCCATCGCCCTGCGGCGCGGCGGGCGCTACCTCCTCCGGTCCGGCGCCGCCGGGCTCCGCGACCTGCTCGGCCACCGGGTCGGTCGCGGCCGCACCGTGCCGATCGTCGGCGACCCGGAGGAGCGCGCCGCGATCACCGAGCCGGGAGCGGAGCGCAAGTACATCGACCTCGTCGACCGCGAGTCGGCGTGGCGCAACGAGACGCCCGCGCGGTCGCTGCTCGGCCTCGTCGGCTACCGACCCGTGACGCGGCTCGACGAGGTCGACGCCCCCGCGCTGCTGCTCGCGGGGACCGACGACGCGATCGTCGACGCCGACGCGGTCGCGGCCGCCGGCGAGCGCCTCTCGCGCGGGACCGTCGTCACGATGCCCGCCGACCACTTCTCGGTGCTCGGCGACGACTTCGAGGGCGCGGTCGGGCACCAGCTCTCCTTCCTGCGCGACGCGCTCGAATAGGCGGGCGGTCGGGCTCGCCCGCGACCGCGGGCCGGCCCGCGCGACTGCTTAAGTGGCCCCGCGACGCACGCACTGTCATGACAGCGATCGCGATGCTGAGCGTCGCGCCGGTGATCGAGGAGAGCATGGCCGCGGAGGTGGCGGCGGCCGTCGCCGCGCTCGACGACTTCGACGTGAGCTACGAGACGAACCCGATGGGCACGGTGATCGAGGCCGACGACGCGGAGACGCTCTTTGCGGCCGCGGCGGCCGCCCACGACGCGGTCGACGGCGACCGCGTGTCGACGTTCCTCAAGGTCGACGACAAGCGGGCGAGCGACGGGACCGCCGCGGAGAAGGTCGACGCCGTCGAGGAACACCTCGGCCGGGAGGCGAGGCGGGAGCGCTGACTCGCCGGCCGCCGCCGGGCCGACGGGCGGGTCGGTTACCCCTTGATGTTACAGACGGGGAACGTCCGCGCAACCTTGTCGCCGATCCCCAGCTCGTCGCTGACGCGGATCACCTCGTCGATGTCCTTGTACACGCCCGGGGCCTCCTCCGCGATGGTGGCGCCGGACTGGGCCTTCACGTAGATCCGCTGGCCGTCTTCGAGGTCGTCTTGGACGTCGCCGCCCCAGAACTCCTGTTTCGCCTGCGTCCGGCTCATCAGGCGGCCGGCGCCGTGGGCGGTCGAGCCGAACGACACCGACATCGACTCGTCGCCGCCGCGGAGCACGTACGACCCGGCGCCCATGCTGCCGGGGATGATGACGGGCTGGCCCACGCCGCGGTACGCCTCGGGCACGTCCTCGTTCCCCGCGGGGAACGCCCGCGTCGCGCCCTTGCGGTGGACGTACAGCTGGCGCTCCGCGCGGTCGACGGCCGCGTCGCCGACGGCGGGGCGCCCCTCGGCGTCGACGCCGACCTCGTGGGTCTCCTTCTTCGCGATGTTGTGCGCCACGTCGTACAGCAGTTCCATCCCGAGGTCGTCGATCGGGTCCGCGTCGAACACCTCGCCGAACGTCTCGCGCGTCTGGTGGGTGATCAGCTGGCGGTTCACCCACGCGAAGTTGATGCACGCGCCCATCGCGCCGTAGTACTCGTCGGCCAGCTCGGACCCGGCGGGCGCGGCCGCCAGCTCCTTGTCCGGGAGCTCGTCGAGGAGGTCGCCGTGCTCCTGCTCGATCCGGCGCAGGTAGTCGTTACACGTCTGGTGGCCGAGCCCGCGGCTCCCGCAGTGGATCAGGACGACGATCCCGTCCTCCGTCAGCCCGTAGGACTCGGCCACGTCCGCGCGGAACACGTCGGTGACGCGCTGGACCTCTAGGAAGTGGTTGCCCGAGCCGAGCGACCCCATCTGGTTGCGCCCGCGGTCCATCGCCTTCTGGGAGACGTACTCCGGGCGCGCGTCGGGGCGCCGCCCCTCGTCCTCGCAGCGCGCGAGGTCGCTCTCGATCCCGTACCCCGCCTCGACCGCCCACTCGACGCCGCGTTCGAGCGCGCCCTCGACGGCGTCGGCGGTGCCGTCGATCACGCCGCCCCCGCCGAGCCCCGAGGGGATCGCCTCGAACAGCGCGTCGACCAGCTCCTCCTCGCGGCCGCGCACGTCGTCGTAGGCGAGGTTCGTCCGCACCATCCGGACGCCGCAGTTGATGTCGTAGCCGACCGCTCCGGGCGAGATACAGCCGGTCCGGGCGTCGATCGCGCCGACGCCGCCGACGGGGAAGCCGTACCCCTGGTGGCCGTCGGGCATACAGATCGCGGGCTCGACGACGCCGGGCAGGTGCGTCGCGTTCTTCAGCTGCCGGAGCGAGTCGTCGTCGCCGATCGCCTCCAGCAGCGACTCGCTGGCGAGGACCCGCGCGGGGACGTTCATCTCGCCCTCGCGAGGGATCTCCCAGACGTGCTCGCGCACCTTCTCAAGCCGGATCCCGTCGAACTCGCGCGCTGTCATGCGCGCCACTTCGACGCGGGGCGCCAAGGGCGTTGCGTCAGGCGGTCGCCGGCGGGCCGCCGCGACGTCGCCCGGGCGCTGACGAGCCGGCTACCGGTTCGCGGGGTCGGGCGGGCGCCAGTCGATCGCGCCCTCCGCGAGGGTGAACGCGGCGAACGCCCGCCCCAGGACGACCCCGTACACGAGGTGCGCGACCGCGATGACGACGCCGAACTCGAAGCTCGCGGTGAGGCCGGGGACCGGCAGGGTCGGCACCGGCAGCGACGTGGCCCCCTCGATGGCGATGGCGGCCGGCAACAGGAGCCCGCCGGTGATCACGCCGAGCAGCGCCGAGTGGATGACGCCGAGCGACAGGCACCCGCCCACGTCTCCGCGGAGGTCGGCGAAGAACGACCGGTCGAAGACGGCGACGAACAGCGCGCCGAACAGCGTGCTGTTGAACAGGTGGACGGCCCACCCGCCGACGACCGTCTCGACGCCGACCAGCGCGCCGATCGTCGGCATGAGCCCGAGGCCGGCGTGTAACACGGCCCCCATCGCCGCGCCGGCGACGAGCCCCGAACTCGCCCCCGCGCGCCAGCGTCGACCAGTGCCGTCCGGTCCCGTCCCGTCGCGCAGCCCTGTGCGTGACATACGGTAACAATGTACTCGACAGACATAACGGTTTGTCACGCCCCACGGGGCGGCTTCACACGTCGAACACGACGTACGCGTACCACCCGTCGCCGCGCCGTTCGAGCGCCATCTCGGAGTAGGTGACCGCCTTGATCTCGCGGGCCGCCACCGCGTCGAGGGGGACGCCGCGCGCGCTCCCCGTGAGCCGCCACTCGTCCGCGTCCGCGGCGTCGTCGTCCGCAGCGTCGACGGACTCCGGCTCGATCACCGTACACCGGTGGTCGGCCGGTAAAACGAGCCGCACGTCCCGCTCGTAGATCAGGCGGTCGAGGTAGTCGAACAGCAGGGCCTCGCGGCTCTCGGCGGCGACGTCGAGGTCGAACCGCTCGCCGGCGGCCGGGACCGACTCCGCGCTGGCGGCCGCGAGCCCGTCGGCGACCGCCGCGAACAGCCCCGAAAGCGTGTCGGCGGTCGCCTCCACGGCCACGTCGGCCGTGTGCTCGCGGAGGGCGTAGCTCATCGGCCGGAGCCGCGGTTGCGCCCGGCCGCGTCGCCGAGGTCGCTGTCGGCGGCGCTCGGGGCGTCGTCCTCGTCAGCGCTGAGGCCGTCGTCCTCACCGGCGCCGGGGCCGCTGCCCTCGACCGCCTCTCGCGACCCGTCTTCCGCCGGGCGGTACGTCTCGTCGCTGCCTTTGCCCTCCTCCTCGCGCGGCTCGTGGGCGGTGTCGGGGCGCTCGTCGGCCGGGAACCGGGCGTCGACGGTCCGCTCGGGCGCCCCGGCGTGGAGGTCGTCCGGATCCACGTCGTCGAGGTCGGCGGCGACCTCTTCCAAGGCGACGCCGCTCGTCACCAGTGCGCGGATCCCCTCGTCGACGGTCAGCTCGACGTCGACGATCCGGCGCTCCGGGACGAAGACGACGTGGCCGCCCATCACCGGGTTCGGCGCCATCGGCATGAACACGGTCCGCATCCCGTCGTCCTCCGTGTCGGCGTGGTCCGCGATGACGGCCGGGGTCTCGCTCGTGATGAACGCGAGGGTGTAGGTCTCCTCGGTCGGGAACTCGACGAGGACGACTTCGCGGAAGTTCCCGCCGTCCGACTCCAACATGGCGTCGCTCATCTGCCGGAACCCCTGGTAGACGGAACCGATCCCCGGCACCCGCTCGACGAGGTCGTCGACCTGGTCGACGGCGCGCTCTCCGTACCGCGACGACTCGACGCCGGCGCCGAGCAGGATGATCACGCCCACGAACACCACCGGCGCCGCGATCTCGATCGCGAGCTCCCGCGGGATGGACCCGATCAGCGGCAGCGGCACGTCGGGCGATACGGTGACGACCGCCGTCGAGAACAGGTCGAGGTAGTTGTACACCGCGTTGAACGCGAACGCCAGGACGACGAGCGTGATGACGGCGGGGACGACGACGGCGACGCCGGTCAGGAACGCCCGTCGGATGCGCTCCATGCCCGACGACTGGATAGCCATTACTACCGACCACGCGCGACCGCGACAAAGGTTTTCTGTCCCGACGCGGACACGTCGCGCCTGCGGTTCCGACGCGGCCCTGACGGTCGCTTACGGTCGGATCGCGGAGCGTTGGCCGGCCGTAGCCGCTCGCAACGGTCCCCGCTGGCGGTGGAGTTATATTCCGTCCACGTGTTAGGTCATCGCAGTGAGCGTCAACGTCGAAAAGCGGACCGACCCGCCCGGCGAGTCCGACTACGCGACCGCCGCGTGGGAGCTCAAGGAGCGAATTCGGTCCGCGGAGGGCGTCCTCCGACAGCGACGCGGCTTCTTCGTCGACGCCTACCGCCGGTCGACCGCCCACCTGCTCGTGGAGAACGACCGGCTCGTCGCGTTCGCCTCCGTCCGGCGCGACGGCTACATCCTCTTTCTCGCCGTTCACCCCGACCACCGCGGCCGCGGCCACGCCGAGCGGCTGATCGCCGACGTCGCGGCGAACCACCGGTCGGTCACCTGCCACGCCCGCACGACGAACCGGCGGGCGCTCGGCTTCTACGAGCACCTCGGCTTCGAGGTCATCCGCCGCATCGACGACTACTACGAGGACGGCGGCGACGCCTACTACCTCAAGCTCGGCGGCGAGTCGCTCCGGGAGCGCCTCTCCGGGTTCGTCGGCCGGTAGGCGGCCGCGTTCCGCCCGCCGTCTCTCCCCCTCGAAGCCGGCCGAACCGACAGTAATTAGCGCCCGCCGCGAGGAGTGGCCGCCATGTCGCAACCGACTCCCGCGGACCTCGCGGCCCGGGTCCGCGACGGCGACCTCCGCTTCCACGAGCTGGAAGACCACGCCGACGCCGACGTCGCGACCGCCGCGCGCCGGCTGCTCGTCGCGGAGGCGACCGACGCCGACCTCGACCCGCTCGGCGAGTACGCCTTCGACGCCGACGCGGTCCACGGCTCGAACATCGAGAACACGCTCGGGGGCGTCCAGGTCCCCGTCGGCGTCGCCGGCCCGGTGACGATCGACGGCGGCGCCGCCTCGGGCGAGCGCTACCTCCCCCTCGCGACCACCGAGGGTGCCTTGGTCGCGTCGATCAACCGCGGCTGCTCCGTGATCGAGGACGCCGGCGGCGCGACGGCGCGGGTGACGAAGAGCGGGATGACCCGCGCGCCCGTCTTCCGGGTCGCGGACGTCGCCGAGGCCGAGGCGCTCGTCGACTGGGTCCGCGACAACGAGCCCGCGCTCGCCGAGGCCGCGGAGGCGACGACGAGCCACGGCGAGCTGCTCGACGTGACGCCGTACGTCGTCGGCAACAGCGTCTTCTGCCGGTTCCGCTACGACACGAAGGACGCGATGGGGATGAACATGGTCACCATCGCGACGCGGGAGGCCTGCGACGTGATCGAGGCGGAGACGGACGCCTCGCTCGTCGCGCTCTCGGGGAACCTCTGTTCCGACAAGAAGCCGGCCGCGATCAACGCCGTCGAGGGGCGCGGGCGGTCGGTCGTCGCGGACGCGACGATCCCGCGCGCGGTCGTCGAGGAGCGGCTCCGCACGACGCCGGAGTCGATCGAGGAGATCAACACGCGGAAGAACCTCGTCGGCTCCGCGAAGGCGGGCGCGCTCGGCTTCAACGCGCACGTCGCCAACGCGGTCGCGGCGATGTTCCTCGCCACCGGGCAGGACGAGGCGCAGGTCGTCGAGGGGGCGAACGCGATCACGACCGCCGAGACGACCGCCGACGGCGACCTCTACGTCTCCGTCTCGCTGGCGAGCCTCGAAGTGGGGACGGTCGGCGGCGGGACGAAGCTGCCGACGCAGCAGGCCAGCCTGGAGATCCTCGGGGTCGCGGGCGGCGGCGACCCGGCCGGGAGCAACGCCGACGCGCTCGCGGAGTCGATCGCGGCCTGCGCGCTCGCCGGCGAGCTCAACCTGCTCGCGGCGCTCGGGTCGCGCCACCTCTCGTCGGCCCACGAGGAGCTCGGGCGGTAGACGGGCGCGGCGCCGCGCGGGAACCTCGTCGCTCTCTCAGTCCGACCAGCGCGGGCAGTCCTCGCGGAGCGCCGCCCGTCCCGCCTCGGTGACGCGGTAGACCGCCTCGCCGGAGACGCGCTCGACGAGCCCGGCGTCCGCGAGCGCGGTCAGCCGCGACTCGACGTGGTCGGCGTACAGGCCCGTGTTCCCGGCGATGAACGCCTGGTAGTCTGCGCCCACGTCGGCGAGGTACGAGAGCAGCCGTTCGTCGGAGCGCGTGAGCGACGGGCGGTCCGGGTCGATCCGCTCGTCGCCGCTCCCGTCTTCGGCGGCGTTCTCCGGACGGTCGACGGACTGCGCGTCGGGTCGGGCCATCTCACACGTGGTGACGTGTACCACGATAAAGGGGATACCGCGGGTTCCCACTCGCTGGGAGTCGCCGGCGGTCGGGGGAACACGTTCGGCGAGGAACTAGCCGAGCGGGGTCGCTCCGAGCGCTCAGTCGTCGGCGTCGGCGGGCGGCGTCCCGGTCGCGTCGCTCCCGGTCCCCTCGCCGCCGGACGGGCCGTCCGGGAGCATCGGCGTCCCGTCGGCGCGCGGGCCAAGCCGCGGGCCGTGCGGGCCGTTGTCGGGATCGATCCGGCGGCGGGTGCGGTAGTCCGTCGAGCGCTCGACGGGCGTCCGACCGATCGCCGTTATCATCTCGACGTAGTCGTCGAACGAGCGGTACTCGCCGTACTCGCCGCCCGCGCGGCTGGTGATCTCCTCCGAGAGGATGGTGCCCATGAAGTCGTCGGCGCCGCAGTTGAGCAGCTTCAGCCCGTGGGCGTCGCCCGACTTCACCCACGAGGCCTGTACGTGGTCGACGTTGTCGAGGAAGAGCCGCGCGACCGCGACCACCAGCTCGTCCTCGGCGCGCGAGGGCCCGGAGTCGACGACGCCGCGCCGGTAGAGCGGGGTGTTCCGGTGGATGAAGGACAGCGGGACGAACTCGGTGATCGCGCCCGTCCGGTCCTGGAGGTCGCGGATCACCTCCAGGTGCTGCGCGCGGTGCGCGACCGTCTCGACGTGGCCGTACATCATCGTCGAGGTGACGTCGAGGCCGGCGGCGGCCGCGCCCTCCATCGCGGCCACCCAGTCGTCCGTGCGGATCTTCCCCGGGCAGATCACGTCGCGGACCTCGTCGACGAGAATCTCGGCGGCGGTGCCCGGCGCGGAGTCGAGGCCGGCGTCGGCCAACTCGCGGTAGACGGACTCGTACGCCCAGTCGGTGCCGCGCTTGGCGTGGTACGCCTCCTCCGGGGTCATCGAGTGGAGGTGGACGCCGCCGACCGACATCGCCGCCATCTGTTCGACGTAGGTGCCCGGGTCGGTCGCGTACGCCTCGGGCGGCTTGTAGTTCGCCTCGCTCGCGGGGTCGTCGTGCGCGGCGAGTACCTCGTGGTGCTCCTCGTTCAGCGCGAACGCCGGGTGGAGCCCCGAAACGGAGCACACCTCGTAGACCCCCATGTCGAGGGCGTCCTCGACGACCGCGCGCGACTCCGCGGGCGGCTTGGTGAACCCCGCGTGTTCGACGTCGCTGTCGGCCTCGAAGGCGTGCGCGGTGTCCTTGAAGTTACAGAACAGACAGCCCGTGTTACACGCCGTGGTGACGTTGTTGTTGAGGTTGGCGACGAAGGTGACCTCGTCGCCGACCTCCTCGGCCCGGCGCCGGTCGGCCACCTCCAGCACGGCCTCCTTGCGGACGGGGTCGATCCCCTCGCGGTCCGTGCCCGTGGCGAGCAGTTCCGTCGCGTCGTCGACCGTCAGCCGGGCGCCGTCGCGGGCCTTCGCGAGCGCGTTCTCGAACGACTGGTCGGTCGCGGGCGCCGCGAAGTCGAACTCGTTCGCGCCGCTCTCGCCGTCGCCGCCCCCGCGACCGTTCGACCCGCTCGCGTCGGAACTGCCCCCCGAACTCATCCCCTAACGCTCCCGGTTCCACCCTGATAAACGGGCGGGTCGAGACAGTCGACGGCTGATAATCGAGCGCCGAAGTCCAGTGCGGTGGCGCGCGCCTCCGAGCGGCCGCCCGCGGCGGCCGCGAGGAGCGCGTGCGAGGGAGTCGCTGGGGGCCGAAGCGGAGCGAGGCCGGCAGCGACGAGGCTGGGGAGGCGCGAGGCCGTGGTCCTGCGAGCGACCGACGGGAGCGAGGGGGAGGCCGGGAGTCGCAGCCCGCGCAGCGAACGGAGTGAGCGAGCAGGACCGTCTTCCGGCGGTCGCTGTGCGGTGCGGGGCGGGACTCGAAGGGGCAGTCGCGAGAACGAGGCACGGCGACACAAGCACCGGACCGAGGGAGCGGAGCGACCGAGTGAGGAGCACAGCGAGTCGCGCGAATTCTCGCGACTGGGGCTTCGACGGTGTTCGTCGCCGATCAGCTGCCAGTACTCGATAGCTACGCCACCGACTCGTCAGGGCCCGTTCACGCCGGGTCCCGGTAGTCTCGGTCCTCGTCGGCGTGCGCGCGGACCCACAGCTCCCCGATCCGCGAGAGGCTCGTCCGGTAGGACTTCCCGTGCTCCTCGCGCTCGATGTACCCCTTCCCGCCGGGGCCGAGCCGGTCGACGTTGTAGATCACCTTCGAGCGGAACGACTCCGTGTACTCCTCGTTGAGTTCGGCCGCGAGCGTCTCCGCCAGCTCCGAGACCGACTCGAACTCGCCGTGCTCGCCGAGCGTGAACAGCACCAGCTCCTCGAACGGCTTGACGTTCTGGAAGGAGGCGACCGGCAGCTCGATCACGTGGCGGTCGCCGATGCGCTTTGCGCCGATGGTGGTGCCGCGCTCGTCGAACTCCGCGAGGAGATCGGTGGTGCTCGCCAGGCGGTCGGCGACGCGGTCGGGGTCGACGCCCGCCTCCGTCGGCGCCTCGCTCCCGGCGTCGAGGTCCCGCAGGAGCTCCCGCGTCTCGCGCAGCTCCTCCGCCAGCTCGGTCTCTAAGTACTTCTCGGGGGCCGTGTAGTAGGTGTGGATGCGGTCGCGGTCCGCCTGTCGCTCGACCATGATCGAGTGCGCGGCGGTCGCGAACGCGAACGAGACCGGCCGAGGCATCGAACAGAGGTTCACCCACACCTCGCGGTCGCCGGCGGGCGGGTCGTCCGCATCCCCCACGTCCTCTGCGCCCGCCTCGTCGCCCGCCGCGTCGCCGCCGTCGTCGCGGTCCAGCTCCGCGTTGATCAGGTCGAAGGCGCGCTCGAAGGCGGCGTCGTAGTCGTACACGTCGTCCAACCGCTCGCGGACGGTCTCGGCGCCGAGGAGGTTCCGGAAGTCCTGTTCGAGCTTGCGCGCGATGTTCCGCGAGTACTCGACGTTGGCCTCGCTGCCGACGGCGCCCTCCAAGAGGATCACGCGGTCGACGTCGAACTGGTCCCGGATGAGGGGGGCGATCATCCGGTCGTAGTCGAACCCGACGGGCACGACGTGGGTCTGCATACCCTGACCGTGGGTGTGGGATTTATAAAAACCACCAGATCACTCCGCGACGCCAACGCTCGCGGACGGAGCCGACCCCGCCGCCGGCGCTCGCCCGACACCAGCGCGCTACCCGTCGCCTCCCGTCCGGAGCGACAGGTCGAGCGCCGGCGCGGAGTGCGTGAGCCCGCCCATCGAGATCATGTCGACGCCGGTCGCGGCGTAGTCCGGGACGACCTCCACCGTGATACCGCCCGACGCCTCGGTCAGCGCGTCGCCGTCCGCGGCGGCCACGCGCTCGACCGCGGCCGCCGTTTCCGCGGGCGTCATGTTGTCGAGCAGGACCACGTCGGCGCCGGCCGCGGCGGCGCGCGCGGCGGCCTCGGGCCCCACGACCTCGACCTCGACGCTCGTCGCGAAGGAGGCGCGCTCGCGGAAGCGCTCTATCGCCTCGGTCAGCCCCAGCTCCGCCACGTGGTTGTCCTTGACCATGACCATGTGTGAGAGGTCGAGCCGGTGCGTGTCGCCGCCGCCGGCCGCGACCGCGCGCTTCTCTACTCCCCGGAGCCCGGGCGTCGTCTTGCGCGTGGCGGCGACCCGGACGTCCGGATCGACTTCGCGGGCGGCCTCAACCGCGGCGTCGGTCCGCGTCGCCACTCCCGAGGCGTGGGCCGCGACGTTCACGGCGACGCGCTCGCCGCGGAGGACCGCCCTCGCGGGGCCCGCGACCCGCAGCAGCGCGTCGCCCGGGTCGACGGCGGTCCCGTCCGCGACGCGCTCGGTCACAGTCGCGTCGAGGTAGTCGAACACGGCGCTCGCGGCGTCGACGCCGGCCGCGACGCCGGGCTCTTTCGCGACGAGCCGGCCGCTCGTCTCGCCCGGCACGTCGTTGGTCACGTCGTGGTGGCCCACGTCCTCGCGGAGCCAGCGCTCCACGTCGGCGTCGGTGAGCATCAGTCGTCTGCCGCCGGCCCGGGCTCGGCGGGCTCGGCGTCGTCCGCGACGTAGTGCGTCCCGACGCTCTCGCCGTTCGCGAGCGCCTGCCGGGTCACGAGCAGCGCCGTCGCGGTGGCGTTTCGCAGCTCGTAGAGCGACCGCGACGTCCGGGTCCGAACGTAGGCGTCGACCTCGCCCTTGAGCCGCCGCAGGACTCCGAGGGCCCGCCGGAGGTCGCCGGGGTCGCGCTCGATCCCGACGTGCTCGCCGAGCACCCTGCGGAGTCGCCGGAACTTCTCGCGGGCGAACGCCGGCGGGAGGTCGGGGTCGCGGTCCAGCAGGTCCGGGGGCGCGACCCGCTCGGGGTCCGCCGGCGTCCCGTCGGACCCGACAGTTCTGGCCGCGTCGGCGCCCGCCCGGAGCCCCCACACGAGCCCTTCGAGGAGGCTCGTGGAGGCGAGGCGGTTCGCGCCGTGGACGCCGGTCCGCGCGCACTCGCCGACCGCGTAGAGCCGGTCGAGGCTCGTCCGCCCGCGGTCGTCGACGGCGACGCCGCCACAGAGGAAGTGCTCGGCGGGCGCAACGGGGATCCCCTCGGCGGGGTCAACGCCGCGGTCGGCGCACTTCTCGGCGAGGCCGGGGAACGCGCCCGCGAAGTCGAGCGGGCCGACGTCGAGGCGGACCTCGCCCGTGGCGTCGCGCTCGGCGGCCACGGCCCGCGAGACCACGTCCCGCGGCGCCAGCTCGGCGTCGTCGTGGTACCCGGGCATGAACCGCTCGCCGTCGCCGTTGCGCAGTAGCGCGCCCTCGCCGCGGACCGCCTCGCTGACGAGGAACCCCTCCTCGTCCGGGCCCGCGTCGTACGCCGTCGGGTGGAACTGGACGAACTCCATGTCCGTCACGTCGGCGCCCGCGAGCGCGGCCATCGCGACCCCGTCACCGGTGGCCCCGCGGGGGTTCGTCGACCGCGGGAACAGGTCGCCGATCCCGCCGGTCGCGAGCACGGTCGCGTTCGCGTACACCGGCACGCGCCCGTCGACCGACGCCACGACGGCGCCGTGGACGCGCCCCTCGCTCGCGATCAGGTCGAGCGCGGCCGCGTCGTCGACGACCTCGACGCCGTCGCGTCCGTCGAGGTGGTTCAACAGGGGGACGTGGACGTGCTCGCCCGTCGCCGCGCCGACGTGGAGGATCCGGTCCTCGCTGTGGGCGGCCTCGCGGCCGTAGTCGAACGTCCCGGCGTCCGCCTCGCGGTCGAACTCGACGCCGAGCGTGTCGACGAGCACGTCCCGAACGGCGCCGTCGGCGTTCTCGACGAGCACGTCGACCGCGTCCGGGTCGGCGGTGCCGTCCGAGGCCGCCAGTACGTCCCGCTTGAACCGCTCCGGCCGGTCGCGGGCGACTGCGATCCCGCCCTGCGCCCACCACGACGCGGCGTCCGCGGGGCGCGTGGCCTTCGTCGCCACCGTCACCTCGCGGCCCTCGCGCGCGGCGGCGAGCGCGGTCGTCAGCCCGGCGACCCCCGAGCCGACGACGAGCACGTCCGCGGTCTCGTGGCCCGTCATCTCACACCTCCAGCATGCGGTCGAGGGCGACGCGCGCGAGGTCCTTCTCCTCGGGCGCGACCTCGACGACGTTGCGCTCGCGTCCGGCGGCCAGCTCTTCGAGCACCCACGCGAGGTAGTTCGGGTCGATCTGGCGCATCGCGTTACAGTCCATACACGCCTCGCCGCACAGCGGGACGACGTCCACCTCCGGGTGCCACCGCTGGAGGTGGCGGGTCAGGTGGACCTCGGTCCCGATGGCCCACGTCTCGCCGGGGTCGGCCTCGGCGACGGTCTCGCGGATCGTCGCGGTGGAGCCGACCACGTCCGCCGCCTCGACGACCTCCCGGCGGCACTCGGGGTGGACGACCACCCGCGCGTCCTCGTGGTCCGCCCGGACCCGCTCTACGTGCGACGGGCTGAACCGCTCGTGGACCTGACAGTAGCCGTCCCAGAGGATCACGTCCTTGTCGACGACCCCTGCCGCGTCGGCCGACGCGGCGTCCCAGGGGTCCCACTCGGCGATCTCGTCTTCGAGCCCGAGCCGGTGAGCGGTGTTCTCCCCGAGGTGCTTGTCGGGGAGGAACAGCACTTTGTCGCCCTCGTCGAGCGCGTACTCGAAGGCGCGGTGGGCGTTCGAGGAGGTACACACCAAGCCGCCGTGCTCGGCGCAGAACGCCTTGAGGTCGGCGTAGCTGTTCATGTAGGTGACCGGCACGACCTCCGCGTCGGTCGCGGCCGTCAGCTCCGCCCACGCCGCGTCGACCTGGAGCGCCTCCGCCATCCCCGCCATCGGGCACGACGCCTCCATGCTCGGGAGAACGACCGTCTGGTCGTCGTCGGTGATGATGTCGGCGGACTCGGCCATGAACGTGACCCCGCCGAAGACGACGTACGCCGCGTCGGCCGCGGCGGCCTCCTTGCTCAGCTGGTAGGAGTCGCCGACGAAGTCGGCGTGCTCGACGATCTCCCGCCGCTGGTAGTTGTGACCGAGGATCACCACGTCGTCGCCGAGCGCGTCCAGCGCCCCCTCGATCCGTCGGGTTCGCTCGCTCTCGTCGAGGTCCCGGTATTCAGACGGAAGCTGTTCGAGATTGTCGTATTTGAAGAGACTGAGTTCGGTATCGAACTCGGCGGTTTCCATTGCTGGCATTCTGAGTCTCCGTCGCGTATTCGCTCACAGAACTGTGTCGTGAAAAGATTTTGTCTTCAATAGTTCTGTTTGGCTAGTCGTATTCTCTCCGAGTCCGTTCAGAATCGCGATCTTCGAACGATACGTACGGTCTCGCAGGCGAACTCCGGATCGTGGGTCGGTGACCCCTCTGCTGGGTCGCGGACCGAGGGCCGAAATTCGCGGACTGCGAGCCGGGCGGACCGCGAGCCGGGCGGACCGCGAGCGCGCGGTTGGCTCTCGCCCCGGACGGCCCGTCGAGCGAGCGCGCCTCGTGGTCCTCGGGCTTGGCGGCCCTCGCGGTTCCCGGTCTGAGTGCCGCCTCCCCTACGGTTATGATGTGCCATGCCGTACCACTACACGGTATGGCGCAAACAGAGGTCGAAGAGGAGCTGTACGTCGACCAGTACACGCTCGGGCTCGTCGGGCCCGACCAGGAGTGGGCCGGGACGGTCGCGGACGGCGGGACGGTGACGACGTACACGCCGCCGGGCTGTTGGGGACCGATGGTGACGCCCTCGTTCCGCGGCGGCCACGAGGTGACGCGGCCGATCCGCGTCGAGGGCGCCGAGGTCGGCGACGCCGTCGCGATCCACATCCGCGACGTGGAGGTGACGAGCATGGCCACCAGCACGGGGTCGATGGCGGAACGCGACGAGGCGTTCGGCGACGACCCGTTCGTCGACCACCGCTGCCCGGAGTGCGGGACGACGTGGCCCGAGTCCGTCGTCGAGGGCACCGGCGAGGACGCGATCCGCTGCGCGGAGTGCGGCGCCAACGCCTCCTCGTTCGGCTTCGAGTACGGCTACACCGTCGCCTTCGACCACGAGAACGCGGTCGGGATCACGCTCGACGAGGAGGGCGCCCACGCGCTCGCGACCGACGCCGAGCGCGTGATGGACATCCCCGAGAACGCCCGCCAGCACCCGATCCTGCTGTACGAGCCCGACGAGATGCCAGGCACGCTCGGCCGCCTGCGACCGTTCATCGGCAACATCGGCACCACGCCGCCGGTCACCATGCCCGACTCGCACAACGCGGGCGACTTCGGGCAGAACCTCGTCGGTGCCGACCACGACTACGGCGTCGAGACCGAGGCGGACCTGGACCTGCGCACCGACGGCCACATGGACGTGCCCGAGGTCCGCGCGGGCGCGACGCTGATCTGCCCGGTCGCCGTCGACGGCGGCGGGATCTACGTCGGCGACCTCCACGCGAACCAGGGCGACGGCGAGCTCTCCCTCCACACCACCGACGTGAGCGGGACGGTCACGATGGACGTGGAGGTGATCGAGGACGTCGACCTCGACGGGCCCGTCCTCCTGCCGAACGAGGAGGACCTCCCCTTCATCAGCAAGCCCTACAGCGACGACGAGGTCGCGGCCGGCGAGGGTCTCGGCGCGGAGCACGGCGTCGACGTGGACACCGACGCCGCCCCGATCCAGGTGATCGGCTCCGGCGCGACGGTCAACGACGCCACGCAGAACGCCTTCGACCGCGCCGGGACGCTGCTCGGCATGAGCGAGGGCGAGGTCCGCGCCCGGTGCACGTTCACCGGCGGCGTGCAGATCGGGCGGCTCCCCGGCGTCGTTCAGTTAGACATGCTCGTGCCCGCGGACGTGCTGGCGGAGTCGGGCCTCGACGACGTGACGCGCGAGCAGTACGGGCTGTAAGCCCTCACCGCCACGACGATCCGCGTCCGCTGCTCGCCCGCGACGGCCCCGCCGGGATCCGCCGCGTCGGCCCCTGCGACTCGGCCCGCTCGCGCAGGCGCTCGACCCGCTCGTCGGTCGAGGGGTGCGTCGAGAGCCAGCGCTCTGCGGTCTCGTCGGTCCGTTTCTGCGACGAGAACGGCGCGAGGGGCCACTCCGGGTCGGTCGCGCGCTCGATTCGGCGGAGCGCCCGCGCGAGCGCCGCGGGGTCGCCCGTCACCTCGGCTGCGCGGTCGTCGGCCGCGAACTCGCGCTTGCGCGACCGCGACCGGGCGACGAGCGTCGCGAGGACGAACGCGGCGAACAGGGCGCCGGCGAGCGCGCGGTGAAGCCGCGCGAACGGCCCCGACCGGTCGCCGGGTCGCCCGCGGATCCACGCCGAGGCGGCCGCGAGCCCCGACAGCGCGAGCAGCGCGGGCAGCGCGACCAGGGTGGCGACCCCGACCAGCGAGCGGCCGACCCCGTCCGCCATCGCGATCGCGAACCCGTCGTTGCCCTCTAAGTGCGCCAGCTCGTGCGCGAGGATCGCCTCGATCTCGCGGGCGGACAGTAGCCGGAACAGCGACCGGTCGATCACGAGCGCCCCGCTCCCCGACCCGCCGCCGACGGCGAACGCGTTCGGCGCGCGGGCGTCGGTGACGTACAGCGCCGGCCGCGGCAGGTCCATCCGCGCCGCGAGCGAGTCGATCCGGCGGTGGAGATCCGGCGCCCGCCTCCGCGGGACGCGGTCGCCCTCCAGGTTCGCGAGGATCTGGGCGGTGCCGAGCCGGTAGCTGAGGTACGCCGACCCGAGCGCGACCGCGGCAAGCAGCGCGACGAGGACCGGGAGGTCCGGTCGGGCCGCCCAGGCCGCGCGCAGCAGGTCGGCGACGAACAGCGCCGCGGTCAGGTAGCCGACGAGGAGGGCGACGCCGACGGCGGCGGCGGCCGCGCGGAACGCGAGCCGAGGCATGTCCGAGACTACGCGACGGCGGGGCAAACGCGTTGCGGCCGGGAGGGCCGCGACGGGATCGGTCGCTCCCCCACCCGGCCCGCCGGAAGGAAAAGCGGTAATTCCCCGGCCGCGAAACCGGCTGTCATGGACGCACGCGTACGCGAACACGCGGAGATCATCGCCGACCACTCGACCGGCATCGAGTCGGGCGACGACGTGGTCATCCAGATGCCGAAGGAGGCCGAGGACCTCGCGGTCGCGCTCCACGAGGTCTGCGGCGACCGCGGGGCGAACCCCGTCTACCTCAATTACTCGAAGCGCGCCCAGCGCGCGTTCAAGCGCGCCGCCGAGGACTTCTCCGAGCCGAGCCACCGGCGCGCGCTCTACGAGGAGGCCGACGCCTTCGTCATCGCGCGCGGCGGCGCGAACGCCACCGAGGACGCCGACGTGGACCCCGAGACGAACGCCGCGTACAACCGCGCGATGGAGGAGGTCAAGCGCACGCGGCTCTCGAAGACGTGGTGTCTCACGCAGTACCCGACCGCGAGCCACGCCCAGCTCGCCGGGATGAGCACCGAGGCGTACGAGAACTTCGTGTGGGACGCCGTCTCGCTCGACTGGGACGAACAGCGCGAGTTCCAGGCGGAGATGGTCGAGATCCTCGACGCGGCCGACGAGGTGCGCATCAGGTCCGGCGACGAGACCGACCTCACGCTCGACGTGTCGGGCAACTCCACGCTCAACGACTACGGCGAGGCGAACCTCCCCGGCGGCGAGGTGTTCACGGCGCCGACGCGCGACGGCGTCGACGGCGAGGTCCACTTCGACCTCCCGCTGTACCGCTACGGCCGCGAGATCGACGGGGTCCGGCTCCGGTTCGAGGACGGCGAGGTCGTCTCGCACTCCGCCGAGCGCAACGAGGACCTGCTGACCGGCATCCTCGACACCGACGAGGGATCGCGGCGCCTCGGCGAGCTCGGCATCGGCATGAACCGCCAGATCGACCGGTTCACCTACAACATGCTGTTCGACGAGAAGATGGGCGACACCGTCCACATGGCGGTCGGCTCCGCGTATCCGGAGACCGTCGGCGAGGAGAACGCGGTCAACGAGTCCGCCGAGCACGTCGACATGATCGTCGACATGAGCGAGGACTCCGTCATCGAGGTCGACGGCGAGGTCGTCCAGCGGAACGGGACGTTCGTCTTCGAGGACGGGTTCTGAGGGCCTCGCGTCCACTCACTCGCCCGCGCCTCGCGCCGCGGTCCGGCGGGCGAACGCCGCGTACGCGACGAGGAGGACGCCGAACAGCCCGACCGTGCCGATCGCCGCGATCCCCGGGTAGCCGGCGAGCGGCGCGATCTCGCCCGCGGGCGGCGCGACGAGGTCGACGACGCCGGTGCCGACCGACAGCGCGAGCACGGCGAGCCACATCGTTCCCACCGCGTACCCGAGTTCGACGAGGCGGCCGGTGCGCGCCGCGTGGGCGACGACGGCGCCGCCGCCGAGGATCGGGACCGCGGCGAGCGGACTCGTCGGGTCCGGGAGGAGGACGCTCCCGCCGAGCGCGATCGCCGTCCAGTAGACGGCGACGGCGACGACCGTGCGGAGCGAGTCGGGGACGGACACGGGGTGCGGGTTCGGTCGGCGAACACAAAACGATCGGGGGCGAGGCCCCGCCGGCGCCGCGTCGGTGTTTATCACTCGTGGGCGCGTACGTCCACGCATGCCAGAAGAAGTCCTGTTCAAGTCGGAAAGCCGTCGGAGCCGCGAGGAAATCGCCGCGTACCTGCGGACGGTCGCGGACTCGCTCGACGCCGGGAACGCGATCACCCTCACGCGCGGCGCCGAGTCGACGACGCTGGAGCCGCCCGCGCGGCCCACCTTCGAGGTGAAGGCGGAGCGCGAGGGGCCGGCCGACGGGCCGGGCGAGCTGAGCGTCGAGTTCGAGTTGGAGTGGGACGAGAACGCCGGCGAGGAGGCGGCGGACGGCGAGCTGACGATCGAGTGACGGTCCGGAGGCGCCCTCCGCCTCGCTACGGTACTTCGCCCGGGACCTCGGCGAACGCGTCCCGCGCCGAGAGGTGGTCGAGCGTGTCGTCGACCTCGACGCGCACGGATTCCATCCGCTCGATGAGCTCCTCGTACTCCTCGGAGTTCGTCGTGCCGGCGGCCTCCAGCGCCGCCTTCTTCGAGGCGAGCGCGAAGAACTCCTGGCTCCGCTCGTCGAACGCGGCGCGGTGGAGGAGCACCTCGACGAGCGTGAGGAGGTCCTCCTTCGTGACCGGCTTCGTCTTGTAGTCGTCGAACGGCATCTCGACGATGTCGACGTCGGGCTCGACCGCGGTCAGCATCGCCACCCGGGCGTCGTACCCCTCGCCGCGGATCGCGTTCAGCACCTCGTGGCCCGACATGTCGGGCATCCGGCGGTCGAGGAGGACCACGTCGACCGTCTCGTCCATCGCGTCGATCGCTTCCTCGCCCCCGGTCGCGATGCGAACGTCGTACTCCGGGTCGAGGTACACCCGGTACAGCTCTGCGAGGTCCGGCTCGTCGTCGACCGCGAGGACGGTCGCGTCCGGAGTGCCGCTCATGGGCGGGCCCTCCCGGTCTCGCGGTTCGCGACCCCCGGACCGGCGCGTCCGCCCGCCGTTCGTGCGTCCATACGGCCACGTTGCTCCCCTCCGCGTTAAAACGTTGACACCCGATTATCAGCGATGATTCCGGGGTTGCGGGCGGGGTCGACAGAGGGGTAACCGGAGCCGTGACGCCGGCGTCCTCTCGGCGGATCCAACGGTCTCTCCGTGACCCAAAGGCACATTTACGCCCGCATCTTAGTCGGGCTCAACGAATGTCTCACAGCCCCTCACTGCCCGACCGCCCGCGGTTGGAGCTCGACCCCGAGATGAGCGACGCGGAGCGGTTGGAGGCGATCCGTCAGCACTACCGGCGGATCGTTCAGGTGAACGAGGAACTGGAATCGCGGCTCGCCGACGCCGAGGGGCGCCGCGGCGAGCTGAAGGACGACGTCGAGCAGCTGAAGCGCGAGAACGAGGTGCTGAAGACCACCTCGCTGTACATCGCGTCCGTCGAGGAGATCACCGACGAGGGCGTCGTCATCAAACAGCACGGCAACAACCAGGAGGTGCTCACGCAGGCCGCCTCGCGGCTCGACGAGGACCTCCGCCCCGGCGACCGCGTCGCGATCAACGACTCCTTCGCCGTCCAGCAGGTGCTCGACGACGAGACCGACTCCCGGGCCCAGGCGATGGAGGTCACCGAGTCCCCCGACGTCACGTACGCCGACATCGGCGGCATCGACGACCAGATCCGGGAGGTGCGCGAGGCCGTCGAGGACCCGCTGGAGAACCCCGAGCAGTTCGAGACGGTCGGCGTCGAGCCGCCGAGCGGCGTCCTCCTCCACGGCCCGCCGGGCACCGGGAAGACGATGCTCGCGAAGGCCGTCGCCAACGAGTCCGACGCCACCTTCATCAAGATGGCCGGGTCCGAGCTCGTCCGGAAGTTCATCGGCGAGGGCGCGCGGCTCGTCCGCGACCTGTTCGAGCTGGCCGCCGAGCGCGAGCCGGCCGTCATCTTCATCGACGAGATCGACGCCGTCGCCGCCAAGCGGACGGACTCGAAGACCTCGGGCGACGCCGAGGTCCAGCGCACGATGATGCAGCTCCTCAGCGAGATGGACGGCTTCGACGACCGCGGCGAGGTCCGGATCATGGCCGCGACGAACCGCTTCGACATGCTCGACGAGGCGATCCTCCGCCCCGGTCGCTTCGACCGCCTCATCGAGGTGCCAGAGCCCGGCGCCGAGGGCCGCGAGCGCATCCTGGAGATCCACACCGACGACATGAACGTCGCCGACGGGGTCGACCTCGGCGTCGTCGCCCGCGACCTCGACGGGTACAGCGGCGCCGACATCGCGTCGCTGGCGACCGAGGCCGGGATGTTCGCCATCCGCGACGGCCGCACCGAGGTGACCCAGGAGGACTTCGAGCAGGCCCGCGACAAGCTTCAGGACGCGGACACCGAAGACGAGCGGGTCATCAACTACCAGTACTGAACCCTCGGTCCCCGTCCTCGCCGTGCGCGTTTCGGAGCGGTCAGTTCGTAACCCCTTAGCGCGCCCGCCGCCGACTCGCCCGTAATGAACACCATCCACGTCGCCGGCGGCGTCGGAATCGCCGACACGGCGATGGCCTCCTACGACGCCGCGCTCGCGGACGCGAACCTCCACAACTACAACCTCGTGGCGGTCTCCTCGGTCGTCCCCGCCGAGGCGACCGTCGAGGCGGTCGCGGCGGCGCCCGACCTCGGGCCCGCGGGGAACCGCCTCACCGTCGTCGAGGCGCGCCGGACGGTCGGGCCGGGCGACGAGGTCGACTTCCGCGAGGGCGGTCGCGCGGGCGCCGAGGGCGCCGAGTCGAAGCGCGCGCCTCGCCGTCGCCCCGACGCGGTCGCGGGGCTCGGCTGGGCGACCGGTCCGGGGCCGGGGCTCTTCTACGAGGTGACGGGCGAGGACCCCGACGACGTGCGCGAGCGGATCGAGGCGGGCCTCGACGCCGGCGGCGACCTCCGGAACTGGGAGCTCCCCGACCAGGAGACGCGCGTCGAGACGGTCGCGGCCGAGCCGGACCGGTACGCGACCGCGGTCGTCATCGCCGCGTACGGGGAGTCCGAGCCGATCCTGTAACGGGCCGCGCGGAGAGAGGCCGGGCCGCGACGGAGCCCCGGTCGCCGTCGCCGACGCCTTTTTGACTCGGCTCCGCGTACGGGTCGTGTCTTCGAATGAACGGCAACAACCCGTACGCCGGGGCGCCGGGTGTGACGGACGCGGGCTCGCCCGCGGCCGTCGACCTCTCTCCGGACCAGGAAAAACAGCTTCGGCGCGCGGTCGCCGGAATCGTATCGCGCACGGAATCGTATCTGCCCGACAGCTACGCCGTCGGCTCCGAGCTGTCCGTCGGCGCGGACGGCCCGCAGGCGACCGTCGCGGTGAACCCCCCGGCCGGCCACCCCGTCTCGGCCGGCTTCACGCCGGACCCGGAGGACTTGGACGCCGGCATCGCCGAGTCCGACACCGACGAGGTCGCCCGCGGGCTCGCCGCCAGCGCGGCGGTCCAGGTGATGGACGCCGTCGGCGACATCACGCCCACCGCGAAGTGACGGTCCCGGCCCGGCCGTAGACCGTTCGAGCGATCGGTCAGCCCCGTTCTCTCAGTCGTCCCCTTCCTCGTCGCGCGGGTACACCCGCAGGTCGCCCTCCCCCGGCGGCTTCAGCGTGCCCGTGACGCGGCCGTAGATGCCGAAGATGTCGTCGTACCCGTCCTCGCTCGCGAGGATCGGGACCACGCCCGGCTCCTCGACGCGGTGGGTGTACACGTCGTCCTCGGCGAACACCGCGCCCTCCGGGATCGGCTCGAAGTTCCGGAAGTGGACGTGCGGCGTCCCCCCGCCCTTCGGCACCTCCTCGCTGCCCGCGACCACGGTCGTCTCCGAGAACGTCGGCTGCTCGTCCGCGAGCGCGCCGTGGACCCGGAGGAACGCGCGACACGCCTCGTGGCCGAACTCGACGGCCTCCTCGCTGCCCTGCCGGCCCACCTCGATCGAGACGGTGTGCGGGATGGTGGAGTCGAGCGTCGTCGACCGCAGCCCGCTCGCGTCGACGGCGTGGTCGACGGGGAGTCCGGTGACGGTGCGGCGGACCGACTCCGTGAGGTCGCTGAAGATGGCGAACGGCGGCGGCGCGCTGTGCGACGTGTGGAGCGCGAGCACGGCGTCGAACCCCTCCAGTTCCGCGGCGAGCCGCGGCGCCAGCGCCCGCTCGTACTCGTCGCTGTCGGCGTCGCCCGGGAACGCCCGGTTCAGGTCCGCGTCGGTGTAGCGCGTTCCGGCCTCGATCGCCGGCTCGTTGGCGAGTATCAGCCGGACGAGCCCCGCGGACCCCGCCTCACCGTCGGAGGAGTCGAGGGGCGCGACCTCCGCTGCGAGCCGCTCTACGATCCGCACGCCGGCGGGCTCGTCGCCGTGGATCCCGCCGACGATCGCGACGCGGGCCGACCCCGCCGACCCGCGGTCGAACGTTTGCATACCGTCAGTACGTCGCGGTCCGCCCATAAATCGTCGCGATCCGCGCCCGGCGGGATCAGCGGTCGACCCGGTCGGCGAGCGCGGCACGGTACCGCCGCGCGACGAAGCGGTCGCGCGGGTCCACGCCGATGAGCCGGAGCGACGCCGCGTACGCCACGAGTCCGACCCCGCTTCCCGCGACGACCGCCGGGGCGCCCGCCAGCGTCGCACGGACCGCGTACGTCGAGGCGACGGCGACGGCCTAAATGAATATAATTATCGTTCACAATAGATTTATCACGCTCATCCCGTCCACCTACCCCATGAACGGAGGAGGACTCGCCGGCGACGGCGGCTCGGAGGGATCGCGAGACGAGGCCGACGACGACCGACCGCGGCGGGCCGCGTCCGACGGCGGAGTGGCCGCGGGATCGGCCGGGGCGGACCGATCGGGCGTCTCGGCGGCCGCGCTCGGCCACGACCGCCCGGACGTCGAGGCGTACCGGTCGCTCGCGGCCGACTTACGCGGCGCGGTCGCGGGCGGCGTCGAGTTCGACGAGTACGCGCAGGTGCTGTACGCGACCGACGGGAGCGTCTACCAGGCCCGCCCGGCGGGCGTCGTCTACCCCCGCGGCGTCGACGACGTGCGGGCCGCGACCCGGGTCGCGGCCGACCACGGCGTCCCCGTGCTACCGCGCGGCGCGGGGTCGTCGCTCGCGGGACAGACCGTCGGGCCGGGCTGCGTCGTGCTCGACTGCTCGCGTCACATGGACGCGGTCCTGTCGGTCGACCCCGGCGCCCGCCGCGCCACGGTCCAGCCCGGCGTCGTCCAGGACGACCTCGACGACCGGCTCGCAGCGGACGGCCTGAAGTTCGCGCCCGACCCCGCCTCCTCGGCGCGCGCGACCGTGGGCGGCGGCATCGGCAACAACTCCACCGGCGCCCACTCCGTGCGGTACGGGATCACCGACGCCTACACCGAGGAGCTGCGCGTGGTGCTGGCGGACGGCTCGCTCGTTCACACCCGGGAGGTCGTCCTCGACTCCCCCGAGTACGAGGCCATCGTCGCGGGCGAGGCGGCCGGCGAGCGGGAGGCCGCGCTGTACGAGACGGTCCGCGCGCTCGTTGAGGGCAACGCCGACGAGATAGCCGAGCGATACCCGACGCTCAAGCGGTCGGTCTCGGGGTACAACCTCCACAAGGTGATCTACAAGAACGACGACGGCGAGGAGGTGATCAACCTCTCGAAGCTGTTCGTCGGCGCCGAGGGGACCTTGGGCGTCGTCGTCGAGGCCACCCTCTCGCTCGTCACCCGCCCCGAGGCGACCGCGCTGGCGGTGTACTCGTTCGACACGCTCGACGCCGCCATGCGCGCGGTCCCCGAGGCGCTGGCGCTCCCGGTGAGCGCGGTCGAGCTGATGGACGACGCGGTCGTGGAACTGGCCGGGGGATCGCCGGAGTACGCCGAGTACGCGGAGCCGATCCCGGACCGGGCCGCGGCCGCGCTCATGCTGGAGTGGGACTCCGAGTTGGTCGACGACTTCGAGGCGGCGGTCGCCGACGCGAACGACCGGTTCCGGGGCGACGGCGACCGCGACGCCTTCGACGTCATCGAGGCGTACGACGAGGGCGCGCAGGCGGACCTCTGGAACCTCCGGAAGGCCGCGATCCCGCTCCTGATGAGCATGGACGGCGACGCGAAGCCGTACCCGTTCATCGAGGACGCCTCGGTGCCGCCCGCGGAGCTCGCCGACTACGTCGCCGCCTTCGAGGAGGTCCTCGACGACCACGGCACCTCGGCCGCGTACTTCGCGCACGCCGGCGTCGGGACGCTCCACATCCGCCCGATCCTCTCGCTGAAGGAATCCGAGGGCGTCGAGACGATGCACGCCATCGCCGACGACGTCACCGACCTCGTCTTGGAGCACCACGGCGCCTTCTCCGGCGAGCACGGCGACGGGCTCGCGCGCACCGAGTTCAACCCGAAGATGTACGGCGAGGACCTCTGGGCCGCGTTCCAGGAGCTGAAGTCCGCGTTCGACCCCGAGTGGCGGATGAACCCCGGGAAGGTCGTCTACGTCGACGGCGAGACCGCGGCCGAGCGCGGCTACCCCGAGGCCGCCGCCGACACCGACATGCGCGAGAACCTCCGGTACGGGCCGACGTACCGGTCGATCGAGCCGCAGACGAACCTCGACTTCTCCGACGAGGGCGGCTTCTCGGAGCTCGTCGAGCTGTGTAACGGCTGCGGTACCTGCCGCGAGACCGACTCCGGGACGATGTGTCCCACGTACCGCGCCTCCGGCGAGGAGGTCCAGACGACTCGCGGGCGGGCGAACATGCTCCGGGCCGCGATAAGCGGCGAGCTCGACGACGAGGAGATCCACTCCGACCGGTTCCAGGCGGAGGTGTTAGACCTCTGTGTCGGCTGTAAGGGCTGTCAGAGCGACTGTCCGACCGGGGTCGACCTCGCGAAGCTGAAGGCGGAGGTGAAACACAAGCACCACGAGCGGGAGGGCGCGGGGCTGCGCGAGCGGCTCTTCCGCGACGTCGACCGGCTCTCGGCGCTCGGGAGCCGGCTGGCGCCGCTGTCGAACGCGGCGGCGAGAGTTCCGGGCGCCCGCAGGGCGATGGACGCGCTCGTCGGGATCGCTCCCGAGCGCGCGCTGCCGACCTTCCGATCCGAGAGCTTCGAGGCGTGGTTCGCGGCCCGCGGCGGCCCCGCGGTCGTCCGCTCCGAGGCGGTCGACACCGTCGTCCTGTTCCCCGACACCTACACCGACTACAGCTACCCGGCGGCCGGGAAGGCGGCGGTGCGCGTGCTGGAGGCCGCGGACGTCCGCGTCGAGGTCCCGGACGGCCTCGCGCCCTCGGGCCGCGCCGCCTTCTCGACCGGCTTCCTCGATACGGCCCGGGAGCGCGCGGCCGAGAACGTCGCGGCGCTCGCGCCCCGCGTCCGCGAGGGGCAGTCGGTCCTCTTCGTCGAGCCCTCCGACGCGGTGATGTTCCAGGACGAGTACCTGGACCTGCTCGACGGGCCGGGCGTCGAGGCGGTGTCCGCGGCCGCGGCCGGCGTCTGCGAGTACCTCGACGCGCGCCGGGTCGACGAGCGGCTCTCGTTCGACGCGCCGGCGGAGACGCTCACCTACCACGGGCACTGTAACCAGAAGGCGGCGAACACGGACCACCACGCGGTCGGCGTCCTCCGGCGCGCCGGCTACGGCGTCGACCCCCTCGACTCCTCGTGTTGCGGCATGGCGGGCTCGTTCGGCTACGAGAGCGAGCACTACGACCTCTCGCAGGCGATCGGGCGCATCCTCTTCGGGCAGGTCGCCGACAGCGACGGCGACGCGGTGACGGCGCCCGGCGCCTCCTGCCGGTCGCAGCTCGGCGACCGCGAGGGCGCCGAGACGCCGCTCCATCCGATCGAGAAGCTGGCGGCGGCGCTCGACGAGTGAGGGGGCGGGGCGCGCCTCGGCACGGAGCGTTCCGGGGCGCGCCTCGGCACGGACCGTTCCGCGTCGCGCTCGCCGGCCCCCGGCGGCGCTCACCAGCGCTGGTGGACGTGCTCGCGGACGTGCTCGTCGTACACCTCGCTCGCGGCGTCGCGCTCGGCGTCGGAGAGCGGGGGCGCCTCGCTCGCGGCCGCGTTCGCCCGGACGTGCTCGCGCGTCGTCGACCCCGGGATCACCGTCGAGACGGCGTCGTGGTCGAGGATCCAGCGCAGCGCGAACTCGGGCAGCGGGCGGTCGTCCGGCAGGCGCTCGCCGAGCGCGTCGACCGCGTCGAGGCCCGCCCCGAAGGGGACGCCCGCGAACGTCTCGCCCACGTCGAAGGCGTCGCCCTCGCGGTTGTAGTTGCGGTGGTCGTCCTCGGGGAACTCGGCGTCGCGCGAGAGCGCGCCCGTGAGCAGCCCGGACGCGAGCGGCACCCGGCAGATGACGCCCACGTCGCGCGCGGCGGCCTCCTCCAAGAACAGCTCGGCGGGCCGCTGCCGGAAGGGATTGAAGATGATCTGGACCGTCTCGACGCCCGGGTACTCGATCGCCTTCAGCCCCTCCTCGACGCGCTCGACGCTGACGCCGTAGCTCGCGATCCGCCCCTCGTCCGCGAGCGCGTCGAGCGCGTCGAACGTCTCCGGCCGGTAGTACACGTCCGTGGGCGGGCAGTGAAGCTGGACCAGATCGAGCGTGTCCATCCCGAGGTTCTCCCGGGAGCGGTCGACGAACCGCCGGAGGTTCGCCTCCGCGTAGCCGTCCGCCTCGTGCGGGTCGAGCCGGCGGCCGGCCTTCGTCGCGACGGTCACGTCGCCCGCGGCGACCTCGTCCGCGAGCGTCTCGCCGACGATCCGCTCCGACCGGCCGTCGCCGTACACGTCGGCGGTGTCGAAGAAGTCGACCCCGGTGTCGCGGGCGGCCTCGACGGCCGCGACCGCCTCCGCCTCCGTGACCTCGCCCCAGTCGCCGCCGATCTGCCAGGCGCCGTAGCCGACCTCGCTGACCGCGCCGACGTCTCCGAGTTCGCGGTGGTTCATGTCGCCCGAACGTTCCTCGGCCGGACGCAAGGGCGTTCCGGAGGCGGGTGATCGCCGTCATCGCCGGACGTCACCCGTTGTAACGGGGACCCGAAACGACTCGGGCGTGGCATGAAGCGGCTCGGACTGGCGGTGAACGCGGCCGGTCTGCCGATCAGCGCGGCCGGCACCATTCGTGCTTTACGCACACGTGACCGACAGGTACCACTCGCAGACAGCTGATATCGGCTCCGTCGCGGTCGGATACCTCGGCGCGATCCTGTTCGGGGTGTCGGTGTCGCTCTCCGGGACCGCGCTGTTGCTGTGGGAACCCCGCGACTGAGCCCCTACTCGCCCGGGAACGGGAGGTGCGCCCGCCCCTCGTCCCACTCGGCGTTCATTACCCGCCAGCGAGGGTTGTCCAGCCACAGCGAGCGCTCGTCGCGCTCCGCGAGCTCGTGGGCCGTCGCCTTGTCGTGACCTGCGGCGCGGTGTTCGATCTCCCTGAGCTCGTGGTAGAGGATGAACCGGTCGTACTTCGCCCACTTCTCGGAGACCCAGATCTCGTTGCGCGGGATTCCGAGGTCGTCGGCCGCGGGCGGATAGATGAGCTCGCCGTCGAGAACGACGCGGTAGCAGGCGTTGTACTTCGCTATCTCCTCGTGGGGAACGTGTTCGACCGTCCAGCCCCGCTCCCGGATCGCCTCGCGTGGCGACGCCATGTGCGGACGCCCCGTCGCGCGACGGTTCAACGTTCTGGCGGCGTGCGACGTGTTCTCACCCCGCGCTCACAGCACCGCGGCGAGCGCGTCCATCGCCTCCTCGACCCGATCGACCCGCGCGTTGTGGCCCATGTGTCCCACGCGGAGGACATCTTCCGACCCCTCGCCGAGCCCCGTCGCGAGGACCACGTCGTGCTCCTCGCGCAGCCGCTCTCGGAGCGCCTCGGCCCGCCCGGGCACCTCGAAGGCGGTCACCGTCGGAGAGCTGCGCTCGGGGTTCGGCACGGGCGCTAAGCCTAGCTCCGCGCCGCGCTCCCGGCACCGCGCGGCGGCCGCCGCGTGTCGCTCGCGGACGGCGTCGAGCCCCTCTTCGAGCAGGAGTCCGAGCGCGGCGTCGAGCGCGACGACCTCGGTCGTGAGGTGCGTGTACGGGAACCCGTCGCTCACGTCGCGGAACGGGAGGAAGTTCGCGTACAGCGAGTGCGGGTCTCGGGCCTCCATCGCGGCCCAGGCGCGGTCGCTCACCGCGGCGGTCGCCAGCCCCGGCGGCGCGCTGAAACACTTCTGGGACGCGCCGAGGCACACGTCGATCCGGTCGGTCGGGACTTCGACCCCGCCGAGCGAGGAGACGGCGTCGACGACCGTCAGGGCCCTCGGGGCCGCCGCCTCGATCCGGTCGAGCGCGGCCTCGACGTCGTTGAGCGTCCCCGTCGGCGTCTCGCAGTGGACCATCGTGACGAGGTCGACGTCGGCGTCGTCGGCCGCCAGCGCATCGTCGAGCGCGTCGAGCGGCAGCGGCTCGTCGTGCTCGGCGGCCACGAGCGTCGGGTCGCCGCCGTACGACCCGACGAAGTCGGCGAACCCCTCGCCGTAGAGCCCGTTCGACAGGCACAGGACCTCGGTGCCCGGCTCGACGAGCGACGCGACGGCCGCCTCCAGTCCGAGGATCCCCTCGCCGCCGAGGACGACCACGTCGCGCGACGCGCCGCTCCCGGCGGCGTCGGCCGCGTCGACGCCGTACACGGTCGCGAGCCGCTCCGTGAGGCGGTCGTATATCTCCCGGAACCGCGGGTCCACGTCGGGGTTGATCAGCTCGCGGGACATCGTCTCGCGCACGGGCTCTGGGACCGCGGTCGGCCCCGGCGTCATGAGCATACGCCCCGGTTCGCGCGACGAGGTATAAACGGACCGCGAAACGACGGCTGCGGCGGCCGAAGAGGCCGTCGACGCGGGTGCGGGCCCCCGACCGCCGCGCCGACACGCTCATATGTTTCTGTCGCCTGCGTTCCGGTACGATGATGCTTCCGACCCACGTGCTGGCGGGGATGCTGCTCGCGGCCCCGCTGGTGCGCGTCGCGCCGGAACTGGCGCCGGTGGGGCTGGTCGCCGGGTTCCTCGGCGGGCTCGTCCCCGACCTCGACATGTACACCGGTCACCGGCGGACCCTCCACTACCCCGTCTACTACTCGGTCCTCTCCGTCCCGGCGCTCGTCGCGGCCGCGGTCGCGCAGTCGGCGCTCACCGTCGCCGTCGCGCTCTTCCTCCTCGGCGCGGCGCTCCACAGCGTCGCCGACATGTACGGCGGCGGCTTGGAGCTCCGCCCGTGGGAGGGGAACTCCGACCGCGCCGTGTACGACCACCACCGCGAGACGTGGGTCGCCCCGCGGCGCGGCGTCCGGTACGACGGGGCCGTCGAGGACCTCGCCCTCTCGGTCGGGCTCTCGGTCCCGCTGCTCGTGCTGGTCGACCCCCCGCTCCGCGCGGTCGTGATCGGGACGCTGGCCGTCGCGGTCGTGTACACCGCGCTCCGCCGGCGGCTCGCAGAGATGGCGGCGGCCGTGATCCCGCTGCTCCCGTCGTCGCTCGACCCGTATCTCCCCGAGCGGTACCGGTGACCCCCCGGCGAACTCCGGGAACCAAGCGCTTACTTTCCCCGCCGCACACCAGTCGATAACAGTCCGCGCCGGCGACCGCCCGTCCCGGCGCGCGGAACCCACCATGCAACAGTACCTCGACCTCGTCGACGACGCGCTCTCGTCCGGCACGTACAAACCGAACCGAACCGGCGTCGACACCATCGCGACGTTCAGCGGGCAGTACACCGTCGACCTCGCGGAGGGGTTCCCGCTCCTGACCACGAAGAAGATGGACGGCTACCGGTGGAACTCGCTCATCCACGAGGTGCTGTGGTACCTCTCGGGCGAGGAGCACATCCGAAACCTCCGCGAGGAGACGAAGATCTGGGACGCGTGGGCCGACGAGGAGGGGACGCTCGACACCGCCTACGGTCGGTTCTGGCGCCGCTATCCGGTCCCGGAGGACGACGCCGCGCTCCCGGGCGAGACGTGGCCGGACGACGCGCACCGCTGGGTCACCGTCGAGGAGGACGCCGACGGGACGACCCGACGGACCTTCGACCAGATCCAGTACGTCCTCGACACGCTGGAGGAGAACCCCCACTCGCGCCGGATGGTCGTGAACGCGTGGCACCCGGCGAACGCCGCCGTCTCGACGCTGCCGCCGTGTCACTACACCTTCGTGGTGAACGTCCAGGACGGCCGGCTCAACCTCCACCTCACGCAGCGCTCGGGCGACATCGCGCTCGGCGTCCCGTTCAACATCGCCGCGTACGCGCTGCTCGCGAACGCGCTCGCCCAGCGGACCGGCTTCGAGGTCGGGGAGTTCGGGCACACCGTCGTCGACGCGCACGTCTACTGCGGCCGCGGCGACCGCGGGAAGTGGTACGCGAACAACCTCAGGTACGTCCAAGAGCGGCTCGCGAACGTCGAGAGCAAGGAGGCGTACCTCGACGTGAAAAGCTGGGTCGAGCGGACCGCGCCGGACGAGCCCAACGGCCAGGAGGGGTACGACCACGTCCCGGGCCTCCTCGAACAGCTCTCGCGGACGCCGCGCGACCGACCGCGGATCGAGATCGCGGACAAGCCCCTCGACGAGCTCACCTACGAGGACGTCTCGGTGGTCGACTACGACTCCGCGGACGGCATCTCGTTCGCGGTCGCGGAGTGATGGGGGACGCCGACGCGCCCGGGTCGGAGCGCGACGCCGACGCGCCCGAATCGGAGGGCGACGCCGATCCGGACGTGGTACTCGTCGCCGCCGTCGCGGACAACGGCGTGATCGGCGACGGCGGCGGGATGCCGTGGCACTACCCCGCCGACCTCGCGCACTTCAAGCGGCTCACGACCGGGCACCCGGTGATCGTCGGCCGGAAGACGTACGAGCGCATCGCCGAGCGGATCGGCGGGCCGCTCCCCGACCGGACGAACGTCGTGTTGACGACGCGTTCGATCGGCGACGCCGACCTCGCCGACGGCGCGGTCGTCGCGCACGACGTCGAGTCCGCGCTCTCGCGAGCGACCGCCGACGCCGCCGAGCGCGGGGTCGACGCCGTCTACGTCATCGGGGGCGCGACCGTCTACGCGGCCTACCTCGACCGCGCCGACCGGATGGTCATCACGGAGATCCCGGAGCGACCGGCGGGCGACACCCGCTTCCCGGAGTGGGACGCCGACGCGTGGGCCGAGCGCGACCGCGAGACCGACGGCGACCTCGCGTTCGTCACCTACGAGCGACGCGATCCGGAGTGAGGACCGCCGAGACGTGGCTTGCGCTCGCCCTCGGACCGCCGCTCACTCTAAGAACCGCGACTCGGCGTCGCCCGGGGGCATCATACACCGGTCCTTCTTCCCGAACCAGCGGTACCGGTTGTCGGCGACGAAGTCGTACGCGCGGTCCCGGACCGCTCGCGGCACGAACCGGAACGGGGAAAGCAGCCGGTAGGCCCCGCCGAGCCCCGTCGCGATCCGGATGATCGCCGCCGACTTCACGTAGCTCTCGCCGTCCTCGATCAGGACGACCGAGTCCAGCTCGTCGGTCGCGAGGTCGTGTTCCGCCAGCAGCGACCGTCCCACGTCGGACTGGAGCGAGGCGAACCGGTACTTCCCCTCCGGGTCGCGGGGGAGGACGAACTGTACGAACCCGTTACAGAGGTTACAAACGCCGTCGAAGAGCACGACGGCGGCGTCGTCCGGGATGTCCTCGTCCATTGCCTGACGGACGTACGCGGCCGTCGCAGTTCAGGATTCCGGTGGAGGCGGCGCGAGGCGACGACGGTGCCGTCGCACGGAAAACTTATACGCGTTCCTCGTCGTCACCAACAAGTTGGAACGCAAGACTATGGCTGGAACCCCCTCCGACTCGACCGCCCGGTCGCGGCTCTCGGCGGCCGTCCGACGCCTCGGAGACGCCGTCGCCGCGCGCGTCTCGGTCGACCGCCGCGCGCTGGCCGCGTTCCGGATCGGGCTCGGAACCCTGTTGATCGTCGACCTGCTCCTCCGCTCACGCTCGTTCACCGCCTTCTACACCGACGCCGGCGTCTTGCCGCTCCGAGCGTTCGCCTCCGACTACGCGACGAACAACTCGCTCCACGCGCTCTCCGGCGAGCCGTGGGCCGTCGCCCTGCTGTTCGCGCTCGCGGGCGCCCTCGCCCTCTCGCTGGCCGTCGGGTACCGGACGCGGCTCGCGACGATCGCCTCGTGGCTGCTGCTGGTCTCGCTCCACGCCCGCAACCCGATGGTGTTGAACTCGGGCGACACCCTGCTCCGCATGCTGCTGTTCTGGAGCGTCTTCCTCCCGCTCGGCGCGCGCTGGTCGGTCGACGCCGTCAGGCGCGCCGACCGCGAGGGCGGCGGCGACGGCGATTCGCCGTCACCGAGTTCGGGCGGGACCGCCGTGGCGAGCGTCGCCACGATGGCGGTGCTGCTACAGATCCTCGTGATGTACCTGACGAACGCCGTCCACAAGTTCGCGAGCGAGCCCTGGATGAGCGGAGAGGCGGTCGCGTACGTCATGCAGGCCGACCAGTTCACCTACCTGCTCGGCGCGTACCTCGCCGATTTCACCGGCCTCCTGCGCGTGTTCACGGTCCTGTGGGTCGCGCTGCTGTTCGCGTCGCCGCTGTTGCTCCTGTTGACCGGGCTCCTGCGCGCCGGCCTCGCCTCGCTGTTCGTCGGCATGCACCTCGGGATGGCGGTCACGATACGGGTCGGCCTCTTCCCGATAATCGTCGTCGTCGGCTTCATCCCGTTCCTCCAGACGCCCGTCTGGGACGCCCTCAAACGGGTAGCCGACCGCCTGAACCTGTCGGCGCCGCTCGCGCGCTGGAAGGCCCGCTCCGAGTCCCTCGCGCGGACCGCGCTCTCCGCCGGCCCGTCGCTCCCCCGCCCGGCCGCGTCTGAACGCCTTGATTCCGTCCGCGGCAGCGACCTCGGCGCGGGCCTCGCCCGCGGGCGCGTCCTCTTCACGACGGTCCTGCCGTACGTCTTCCTCGTGTTGATCCTCTTATCGAGCGCGGCGTCGGTCGGCTACGCCGAGGTGCCGGAGCCCGCCGACGAGGCCCTAGACGCCGCCGAGATGGACCAGTCGTGGCAGATGTTCGCCCCCGACCCGATACACACGACGCGCTGGTACGTCGCGGCGGGCACGCTCGAGGACGGGAGCGAGCGGGACGTGTTCCGCGACGCCCCGGTCACCTTCGACAGACCGGCGCGCGCCGAGACCACCTATCCGACCTCGCGCTGGCGGAAGTACCTGAAGAACGTCTACGGCGCCGACAACGAGAACCACCGCTCGTACCTCGCGAACTACCTCTGCGGGGAGTGGAACCGCACCCACGAGACGGCCGTGGAGAACGTGACTATCTACCAGTCGTACGAGCGAACCAACCCCTACAACGGGACGGTGGAGGCCGCGAACCGGTTCGAGCTGATCGAGTACGACTGCTCGGGCCCGTTCGTTCAGCGCGACTGAGCCGCGCCGACGGCGGTGTTCGGCCTCGCGTCCGGCCAATTCTTACCTCGCGTCCGGCTCGTCCTTACCTCGCGCCGAGCGTCAGGAGCCGTCGCTCGCGGCGTCCACGGGCTCGACCTCGATGAGACGCGCTATCTCCTCGGGGAGGCTCTGGTCGCCCGTCGGCGTCTCGACGGTCACCATCCCGAACGGCGCCACGTCGACGACGGCGAGCTCGACCCCCGGGCGGACGCCGGCGTCGGAGAGGTAGCGCAGCTCGGCGTCGCCCTGGTGGCGGATCCGGCGGACGACGACGCGGTCGCCCTCGGCGGCGTCGACCAGTCGGACGGTGTCGCCCGCCGTCGGCAGCGAGAGGTCGGCGTCGGGGATGGGGTCGCCGTGCGGGTCGACCGGCGGGTTGCCGAGCGCCTCGGCGATGCGGTCGCTCAGCTTCTCGGAGACGTGGTGTTCGAGCCTGTCGGCCTCGTCGTGGACGTCGACCCAGCTGTAGTCGAGCTGCTCGGTCAGGAACGCCTCCAAGAGCCGGTGGTGCCGGAGGATCTCTAACGCGACGACCTCGCCCTCCTCGGTGAGCGTCACGCCCTTGTACTCCTCGCGGTCGACGAGCCCCCGCTCTTCGAGCTTCTTCACCATCGAGGAGACGGTCGGCGCGGTGACTTCGAGGTAGTCGGCGAGGGCCGAGGTCGACACCCGCTCCCCGGTGTCGCGCTCGATGGCGTAGATCGATTTGATGTAGTCCTCCATCACCGCGCTGATGACGTCCGACGACGCCCTCGGTCCGGGCCCGTCGTCGGCGTCGGTCTCGGGGCTTCCGCCCGCTCCGTTCCCGTCGCCCGCGTCGACGCCGTTTTCGTCGCCCGCCACGGTCAGTCACCCCCCGCTCCGGCGTCCGGGGCCGCGTCGTCGGTCTCGATGCTCTCCATCTCGGGGACTTCCCGCCCGCCGCGGGCGGACTGGACCTTCCCGACGGCGACCGCGCAGACGTAGATGCCCACGGCGACGAGCACGATCACCCCGCCGGCGGTGACGCCGCCGTAGTAGGCGACGCCGATACCGAGGAGGACCGCGAGCTCCGCTAAGACGACCGAGACGACGAGCGACTCGGTGAAGCTGCGGGACACCTGCGTCGCGCCCGCGACGGGCACGACGAGCATCGCCGCCACGAGGATGACGCCCATGATCTGCATCGCGCCGACGACGACCATCGCCGTCAGCATCACCATCACGCGGTTGTACCAGTTGACGGAGATGCCGGAGACGGCGGCCGCGGTCTCGTCGAAGGTCACGTAGAGGAGCTGGTTGCGGGTCACCGCGACCGTGCCGACGATGACGACGAACAGCACGAGCAGGATCCCCGCGCTCTGGGGCGACACCGTCGAGAGGCTCCCGAAGAGGAACTGGTTCACGCCGACCGCGAGCCCGCCCGCGTTGAGGCTGATAAGCGTCGTCCCCAGCGCGAACCCCGTCGAGAGGACGATCGCCATCGAGACGTCGTTGTACGCGTCGGTCGTCTCGGAGATGAGCTCGATGAACAGCGCGGCGATCATCGCCACGACGACCGCGGTGAGGTACGGCGACACCCCGAGGTCGATGACGGCGTTGAGGAAGAGGCCGACCGCGACCCCGGCGAACGCCGTGTGCGCCAGCGCGTCCCCGATCAGCGCGAGCTGGCGGTGGACGAGGAAGGTGCCGATGAGCGGCGCCATCACGCCCACGCAGAGCCCGACGAGCACCGCCCGGTGCATGTACCGGTAGCGCGGGTTCAGCATCTCCAGGCCGGAGAGGTAGTACGCCCAGTCCATCAGCCAGTACCACTGGGCCAACACCCAGCGGAGGGCGGCGAAGAGGGCCTCCCCGACGCCGGCGAGGCCGCCCTGTAACGCGAGCGCCGCCGGCTGCGAGCCCGCGGCGAGCGGCAGCGACTGGTCGGCCGCGGCGAGGAGCCACGCGGCGAGCGCGGCGGTCAGCGGGTCGCTCATTCGGCACCCCCGGCGAGGAAGCGCGCCTCGGTCCCGAACGCCCGCGCCAGGGCGTCGCTCTCGACGAACTCCTCGGTTGGGCCGTCGAAGTAGACCTCGCGGTTGAGACAGACGACGCGGTCGGCGTGCTCGACGACCGCGCCGAGGTCGTGCTCGATGAGGACCACGGTGATCCCCGCGTCGTTGAGCGCGTCGAGCAGGTCGTAGAACGCGTCGACGGACTCGGCGTCGACGCCGACGGTCGGCTCGTCTAACACGAGCAGGTCGGCCTCGCCCGCCAGCGCCCGGGCGATGAACACCCGCTGGCGCTGGCCGCCGGAGAGCCGCCCGACGCGCCGGTCGGCGAACGCGCCCATCCCGACGGTCGCGAGCGCGTCGTCGACGACCGCCCAGTCGGCGGCCGTGAGCCGGCCCGAGACGACGTTCGCGGCCCACCGCGCCGTGCGGACGGGGTCGTCGGACAGCCCGTCGGCGAGCGCGCCGTCGGCCAGCCGGTCGAGCCCGAGGTACGGGAACCGGCCCATCTTCACCACCTCGCGGACGGTGATCGGCATGTCCCGGGCGGCGCTGGCCTGCTGGGCGACGTAGCCGATCCGCTCGCCGTCGTCGAACCCCGCCGCGTCCTCGCCGAACAGCCGGGCCGTCCCCGCGTCGGGCCCGAGCAGCCCGAGCATGAGCCGCATCAGCGTCGACTTGCCGGAGCCGTTCGGCCCCACGACGGCGACGTACTCGCCGGAATCGACCGTCAGCGACACGTCCTCGACGACCGGCGTCGCCGTGTAGCCGAACGTCACGCCGGCGAGGTCGATCACCGGCTCCGCCGCGCCGGCGGCGCCGGCCTCGGCCGAGCGGTCGGCGCGCTCGACGACCGCCCCCCGGTCAGCGTCGTCCGCGCTCATACCGGCTCGAAGTTCCGCCACTGTTCGACCCACCCGTCCGTCGGCGCCGCGGCCTCGGGCGTCTCGTTCCCTAAGACGATCTCGAACGTCGGCATGTTGATGTTGTACGCGATCTCCTCGTACCCCCAGTCCTCCGCGAGCCACTCCTCGCGGATCCCGGCGTACGGCGTGACCGGGAAGTACGCCTCGACGGCGGTCTCGCGGACGAGCTGCTGGGCCGGGCGCTGCGACTCGAAGACGCCGTTCGCGATGTACCGGATGTCGTTCTCGCGGATCACTCGCGTCGCCTCGCGGATGTCCGCGGGCTTGACGTCGCCGCTCGCCGCGAGGCTCGTGACGAGCGGGCGCATCCGGACGCCGTACCGCACGCCGATGTACTGGAAGGCGTTGTGCGCGGCCAACTGGACCACGTCGCGGTCCGACCGTTCGAACATCGCCTCGTAGTCGGCGTCGATGCGGTCGAGCACCTCGCTTTTGTACCGGGCCGCGTTCTCGCGGATCGTCTCGGCGTGGTCCGGGACGAGGTCCACGAACGCCTCGGCGACGTTGTCGACCGACCGCTTCGCGCGGAGCGGGTCCAACCAGAAGTGCGGGTCCTTCCCGCGCTGGGCGCCGACGCCCTCCTCGTCGCGGTCGAGCGACGCCGCGAGGTCCACCAGGTCGATGCCCTCGCGGGCGTTTATCAGCGCGGTGTCCGTCCCGTCGGCCTCGACCGTCCGGATGGCGCGGTCCGCCCACGGCTGGAAGTCCTCGCCGACGTGGACGAACGCGTCCGCCTCGACGATCCGCCGCGTGATGCTCGCGTTCGGCTCCCAGCCGTGGCCGTGGAGCCCCGTCGGAACGAGGTTCTCGACGGTCAGCGGGGTCCCCTCGGCGACCTTTCGCCCGAAGTCGTAGAAGCTGAAGAAGGAGGCGACGGCGACCGGCCCGCCGTCGTCGCGCTCGGCGCGTCCCGACCCGACCGGCGCGCTCGGCAGCGCCGTACACCCGGCCGCCCCGGCCAGGGCCGTCGCGCCGCCGATGCGAAGCGCGTCGCGCCGCGTCACCGACCGTCCGTCGTCCGCGTCGGATATCATATTACATACCACATCCAATTATTAGACTCGTCTAATCCTAGCCTTCTGCGTATATATACCCCTTTCGGTGAGGATGGCGGGCGTCGGCGTACCGGAGTGTCGGCGGAGCGGTCGGCGGGCGCCGCTCCGCACCGTCTCACCCCCAGTCAGCCGTCGAGGAAGGTCGTGCCGCGTCCGATCCGGGTCTGGTACGCGCGCGCTTCGATACCGGCGCCGGCGAAGCCGTCGAGCATCGCGGCCGCGACGTCCCGGCGGTCGCGCTCGCGGCAGGCGGCGATCACGGCGGGGCCGGCGCCGCTGACGGTGACGCCGGTCGCGCCGGCGCCGAAGGCGCGCTCGCGGACGTCGTCGTAGCCGGTGATGAGGCGGGCGCGCTCGGGCGTGACCACGGGGTCGCTCATGCCGGCCCCGACGAGGGCCGGGTCCGAGCGGCACATGCCGACCGCGAGCGTCGCCGCGTTGCCGACGGTCTCCACGAGGTCCTCCATCGAGGCGCTCTCGGGGACGACCCGGCGCGCGTCGCGGGTCGAGACCGCCACGTCGGGGAGACAGACGACGAGGGGGACCGCCGCGTCTACCGAGCTGGTCCCCTCGGCGGTCGTCACGGTGAACCCGCCGAGGATCGAGGGGGCGACGTTGTCCGCGTGCGCGACCCCGGAGACGACCGCCTCGCCCTCCGCCGCGATCGGGACGAGCTCCTTCCGGGAGCGCCCGCGGTCGTACAGCCGGTTGAGCGCCACCGCCGCGCCGGCCGCGCTCGCGGCCGAGGAGCCGAGCCCCGAGGCCGGGCGCACGCCCTTGTCGATGTGGATCCGCGCGGGCGCGTCGAGCGCCTCGACGACGGCGCCGACGGTGTTCTTCTCGGGGTCCTCCGGGATGTACTGCGCGCCGACGCCCGTGACCTCGATCGTCGTCTCGGCCGCCTTCTCGACCGTGACGACGTCCGCCGGTCGCGAGAGGGCCGCCCCGAACACGTCGAAGCCGCTCCCGAGGTTCGCGCTCGTCGCGGGGGCCCGTACCGTTACCATGGCGGGGAGTGTCCCCCCCGGAGCAAAAAGGAGCGGGATCGAACAGATACTGAGACGGGGACCGAATCGGTCGCGGTCGGGCGGAGAGAGACGGGAGAAAGCGGCGTCGCGGGCGGTTCGAGCGGACGGCGCGGTCGGCGGTCGGTCAGCGGTGTTACCGGGCCATCGTCCACAGCAGCGCGCCGACGAGGACGAGCGGGACGCCGAGGAGGATGAACGTCGGCGGCATCGTCGTGTACGGCGCCATCAGGAAGACGACCCCGAAGACGGCCAAGATCGACGCGATGACCTTCTGTGACTTCAGCGGCGCAGCCCCTAGGAGCGACACGAGGAGCCCGAACAGGATGATGTGCCCGAGGTGGTAGTCGAGCAGGAACGTGTCGATGACCAGCGGCGAGAGCATTCTTGGCCGAAGGTCCGAGCGATTCGCGCATTAAAGTTCCGTTTCTCGTGGCCCGGGGCGCTCGCCGCGTGCCGATAGTATAAGGGTCGCCGGTGCGACCGGGGACCGTGCGACTCGTTCAGGTCATGATTCCGGCGGGCAAGCGGGCGGCGGTCGTCCGCGCGCTCGACGACGAGGGGGTCGACTACGTCGTCACCGACGAGACGAGCGGCCGGGAGTACACCGCGGTCGCGACGTTCCCGCTGCCGACCGCCGCCGTCGAGCCGGTCCTCGACCGACTCCGGGAGGCCGGGATCGACGAGAGCACCTACACCGTCATCGTCGCGGCCGAGACGGTCATCTCGCGGCGGTTCGAGGCGCTCGAGGAGCAGTACGAAGAAGACGCCGACCGCGGCGGCGACCGGATCTCCCGCGAGGAGCTTCAGGCGAAGGCGGACGACCTCGCGTCCGGGCTCGGGACCTACGTGCTGATGACCGTCATCTCGGCGGTGATCGCCACGGCGGGGCTCCTGCTCGACTCCCCCGCGACCGTGGTCGGATCGATGGTGATCGCGCCGCTCATCGGGCCGGCGATGTCGGCCGCGATCGGCACCGTGGTCGACGACGAGGCGCTGTTCCGGCGGGGCGTGCGGATGCAGGTCGTCGGCGTCGCGGTCGCGGTCCTCGCGGCGACGCTGTTCGCGCTCGCGCTGCGCTCGCTCGCCTTGGTCCCGCCCGGGCTCGACCCGCTGGAGCTCGCGGAGGTGTCGGAGCGACTCGCGCCGAACGTCCTCGTGTTGGTCGTCGCGGTCGGCGCCGGGGTCGCGGGCATCGTCTCGCTGATGACCGGCGTCTCGGCGACGCTCGTCGGCGTGATGATCGCGGTGGCGCTCATCCCGCCCGCGGCCGCCGTCGGGATCGGGATCGCCTTCCGGATCCCGCGGCTCGTGCTCGGCGCGGGCGTCATCGTCGCCGTGAACGTCCTCTCGATCAACCTCTCGGCGCTCGTAATGTTGTGGTACGAGGGGTACCGCCCCCAGCGGTGGTTCCGCGAGGACGACGCGCGCTCGGCGTTCCTCAAGCGCGTCGCCGTGCTGGCGGTCGCCATCGCGCTGCTCTCGGTGTTCCTCGGCGGCGTCACCTACGAGTCGTACGTCGCCTCGACCACCGAGGCCGACATCCGCGCGGCCGCCACCGACGAGCTGACCGCGGTCGACTCCGAGTTCGAGCTCCTCGAACTGAGCGTCGAGCGGACGGGGACCGTCCCTCCGCTCGAAACGGACCGGGTGGTGGTCACCGTCGGCGTTCCGCCCGGCAGCACCGTCGCGGGGACCGCGCCGGCGCTCGACGACCGGATCGAGTCGGTCGTCGACCGCGAGGTCGACGTGGAGGTCCGCACGGTGACCGTGGAACGCGCCTGAGACCGGCGGCGCGCGGCGGGACGCCGCGGTGGGGCGAAGAGGAACTACTTTTTACGGGGGTGCCGTGAGACCCGCCAGTGACCGACTCACAGCAACCCGACGACGATTCCATGCGGGAGGTCGTCGAGCGGTCCCGGAGCGGGGCGCCCGCGGTCGGCGAGGCCGTCCGGGACCGCTTCTCCTCCGACGAGGTGTTCCAGCGGATCATCGCGGCCGCGGACGAGGAGGTGACCTCGGGGAGCCGTGAGCTGTTCTTCAGCGGGCTCGCCGCCGGGCTGGCGATCACGATCACGTTCATGCTGTACGCGTCGCTGACGGCGGCGACGGACTCGCACCCCATCCTGAGCGTCCTGCTGTACCCGCTCGGGTTCATCTACATCATCATCGGCGGCTACCAGCTGTACACCGAGAACACGCTGCCGCCGGTGGCGCTCACGCTCGAACGGCTCGCGAGCCTCCCGACCCTGCTTCGCCACTGGTCGATCGTCTTGGCGGGCAACTTCGTCGGCGGCGCGATCGGGGCCCTCGTCCTCTCGTACGGCGGCGTCTTCACCGGCGAGACCGTCGACGCGGCCCGGTACATCTCGCAGGGCGGCTTCGCCGTCGACTTCGTACCGCTGTTCTTCAAGGCCGCGATGGCCGGGCTCATCGTCGCCGGCGTCGTCTGGGTCGGCTTCGCCTCCACCGACTCCGTCAGCCGGATGCTCGTCGTCTACCTCGCGTTCCTCGCGATCCCGCTCGGCGACCTCTTCCACGTGGTCGTCTCCTTCACCGAGGTCCTCTTCCTGTTCTTCGAGGACGGTATCCCGCTGTACGGCGCCGAGATCAGCCTCCTCGCAGGGCTCGTCGGGTTCGTCCTCCCAGTGCTGCTCGGGAACACGATCGGCGGGGTCGTGCTCGTCACGCTCGTCAACTACTTCCAGACCAGCGAGGAGCGCCTCGAAGAGGCGCGCTTCGAGGGCATGAGCCGCCGCCTCACCGTCCCGGAGTGGGTGTTCGGCCGCGCGGCCGGGCGCTCGTACGTCCCCATCCTGGACGCGACCGAGGCCACGCTGTTCGCCGGCGAGGGGTACCGGATCATGGTGCCGATCACGAACCCCCGGACCGACGGGCCGATCGTCGAGCTCGCGGCGCGGCTCGCGAGCAGCCACGAGGACGGCGTGGTCCACATCGTCCACGTCGTCCAGGCGCCCGAGCGCATGTCGCTGTCCTCCGGCGACGCCGGGCGTCGCATCGCGGACGTCTCCGCGGAGGGGATGGGGAACCTCCGGTCGACCGCGGCCGACTACGACGTGGACGTGTCGACCTCGACGGTCGTCTCGCACCGCTCGTTCGAGGAGATGTTCAACATGGCGCGCCGGACCCGCCCCGACGCCGTGCTGATGGGCTGGGGCGACGACCAGCTGTGGAGCGCCGCCCGCGCCGAGCGGCCGATCGACGAGCTCACCAACCAGCTCCCCTGCGACTTCCTCATCCTCAACGAGCACGAGCTGGACACCTCGCGGATCCTCATCCCGACCTCCGGGGGCCCCGACTCGGCGCTCAGCGCCGAGGTGGCGCGGGTGCTCGCCGAGACGACCGGCGCCGAGGTGACGCTGCTCCACGTCGTCGACGACCCGAGCGACAGGGCGCGCGGCGAGGCGTTCCTCGCGGGCTGGGCCGACGAACACGGGCTCGACGACGCCGAACTCGTCGTCGACGACGGCGGCGACGTGGAGGACGGGATCTGCCGGGCCGCCGCCGACAAGACGCTCGTCATCATCGGCGCCACGGAGAAGGGGCTGCTCTCGCGGCTCGTCTCGAACTCCCTCCACCTCGACGTGATCCACGACGTCGACGCCTCGGTGCTGCTCACCGAGCGGCCGAGCAGCCGGTCGCTGCGCGAGCGCCTGTTCGGCTCCGGTCGCCGGGCCACCGACCTGTCTCCCGGGGTCGAGCGCGACCCGGAGCGGTCGGCGGGGACCGACGTGCGGTCGATCGAGGACCACGAGGCGGACGCCGGCGACCACGCGGACGCGACCGGGAACGGCGAGGCGGACGGCGCCCTCGCCGATGTCGGCGGGGCGTCCGCCGACGCCGACGGGGCGCCCGCCGACGCCGACGGGACCTCCGCCGCAGACGACGACGGCCCGGAGGACGAGCAGCCGCACCTCGACGACACGTTCGTCGCGGACCACGACGCGGCGGACGAGGAGGCCGCGGAGGAGGCGGACGCCGAGCGCGACGGCGACCGATAGGCAAAACGGCTCTTTGCGTTATCTGCGGTTTATACGTCGTCCGGGCGCGAACGGTCGCGTATGAACAGGCGACTGACGGCACTCATCGGCATCGCGGCGCTCGTCGCGCTGGCCGGCTGTGCGGGGTTCGCGGGCACCGCCACCCCGACCGGCGGCGACGACGCGCAACTGGAGCGGAGCATCGAGGTGACGGCCACCGGCGAGGCGGCGTCCGCCCCGGACCGCGCCACCCTCCGGATCGCGGTCACCGCGACCGGCGGCGACGCCGAGGCGGTCCGCGACGAGCTGGCCGCCGACGAGGCCGACCTCCGCGCGGCCCTGACCGACTGGGGGCTCGACGAGGAGGCGATTCGCACCGAGCGGTACGACGTGCGCGAGAGCTACGAGACCCGGGACGACCCGAACCGGACGCGCTACGAGGGCGTCCACCAGTACGCGATCGAACTCGACGAGGTCGACGCCGTCGGCGAGGTCATCGACGTCGCGATCGACGCGGGCGCCGACCAGGTCCAGCGGATCCGGTTCGGCCTCAGCGAGGAGCGCGAGCGCGAGCTCCGCGAGGAGGCGATCACGGCGGCGATGGCGAACGCCGACGACGACGCCGCCGTCCTCGCGAACGCGAGCGACCTCGAAGTAGTCGGCGTGTACGACGTCTCCACGGCGCAGTCCGGCTCGGCGCCGTTCGTCACGGAGCGGTACGCGGCCGCCGGCGGCGACGCCGGGGGCGCGTCCACGAGCGTCCAGACCGGCGACGTGACCGTGCGCGTCTCGGTGAACGTCGTCTACGAGGCCGTCCCGGCCTGACCGGTTGCGGGCTGCTTTTCAACCGTCCGTCGGAGAAGAGACCGGACTACTCGCCGTCTCGCGTCGGGAGGTCGGGCTCGTAGCCGACCGCGTCGACGGCCATGTCGAGGACGGCCTCGACGTTCTCATCCTCGGTGACGCTCATCGTCGCGTCGACGGACTCCGCCTTCACCGCCTCGAAGCGGTCGTGTTTGTTCGCCACCGTGAGCAGCGGCACGTCGGCGCCGAACAGCTCGCGGACCTCCTCGCGCAGCTCCAACTGGACGTCGAGGGGATAGCCGCAGTCGCCGGCGGGGTCGATGACGAAGACGACCGCGTCCGCGAGGTGTTCGAGGGCGCTCACCGCCTGCCGCTCGATGTCGTTGCGCTCGTCTTCCGGGCGGTCGAGCAGGCCGGGCGTGTCGACGATCTGGTACCGGACGTGGTTCCGGTCGAAGTGGCCGATCTGGACGCCCTTCGTGGTGAACGGGTACTCCGCGATCTGGTTCGACGCGCGGGTGACGCGGTTGACGAACGACGACTTCCCGACGTTCGGGTAGCCCGCGACGACGATGGCGGGCTCGTCGGGGTTAATCTCCGGGAGGACCTTCAGCTGGTCCCGGGAGTCGCCGATGTATCGCAGGTCGTCTTCGATCTGGTCCATTACGTCGGCCATGCGAGCGAACGCCTGCTTCCGGTGTTTCCGCGCGGTGTCGACGTCGGCGTCCCGGATCTTCGTCGTGTACTCGTCGCGGAGGTCCTCGATCTGGCGGCTGGCCCACATCACCTGCGAGAGCGCCTGCCGGAGGCGGTCCACGTCGACGATGGCGTCGGCGAGCTCGTAGTAGAACGGGTCCACGTCGAAGCCGAAGTCGGGCCACGAGGTGACGACGTTCTCTAAGTTGTCGGAGAGCACGTTGCCGGCGGTCCGTAGCATCGACTCCTGCGCCTCGTGGCCGCGCTTCGCGCGCCCGGCCCGCGACGCCCGCGAGAACGCCTTGTCGACGAGTTCCTCCGCGCGCGGAGTCGTCGGGAGGCCCTCAAATATCATTGTTACCCGCGTTTCACCGCCGACGCGTATAAGAGCGTCCGTTCGCGGACCGCCGCGACACGGCGGCACACGGGCGGACGCGGGGTCTGTGGGGACAGCGGGAGCGGCCGGCGCCGAGGGGCCGCGTCTGTGATGAACGATAGTTATCTTCTAAGCTCATATTTCGAGATATATTTATGCTTCAGAGAAATACAACCGCTCATGGCACGCTCGTTCACGCCGACGTCGTACGAGGACCTCGACCCCGACCGTCGCCCGAGCCTGGCGGCGGCGCTGGTCCCGGTCCTCGCCGTCGTGGCGTTCCTCGGAATCGGCTCGGCCCTCCTCGGCCTCGACCCGCACCCGCCGCTCATCTGGAGTATCGCCTTCGTCGGCGCCTTCGGCCTCTGGCTCGGCTACGACTGGGAGGACCTCTTCGACGGCATCGCCAACGGCCTCGTGATGGGCCTCCAGGCGCTGCTCATCATCTTCACCATCTACGGGCTGATCGCCACGTGGGTCAGCGCCGGCACGATCCCCAGCCTGATGTACTACGGGTTGGAGTTCCTCTCGCCGACGATATTCCTCCCCGCGGCCGCGGTGCTCGCCGCGGTCGTCGCGTTCGCGATCGGCTCCTCGTGGACCACGGTCGGGACGCTCGGCGTCGCCTTCGTCGGGATCGGCGCGGGGCTCGGCGTTCCCGCGCCGATGACGGTCGGCGCCGTCCTCTCGGGCGCGTACGCCGGCGACAAGCAGTCGCCGCTCTCCGACACGACGAACCTCGCGGCCGGCGTCACGAACACCGACCTGTACGCGCACATCCGCCGGATGCGGACCGGCACCGCGATCGCCTTCGGCCTCGCGGTCGTCGGCTTCGCCGCCCTCGGCCTCCGCACGAGCGGCGACATACCGACGGGCGAGATCGCGGCGATTCAGGGCGGACTCACGGAGGCGTACGCGATCACCGTCCTCGCGTTCGTCCCCCTCGTCGTCACCTTCGGGCTGGCGCTGCGCGGCTACGCCGCCCTCCCGACCCTCGTCGCCGGCGTGTTCGCCGGCGCGTTCACGACGATGCTCCTCCAGGGAACCGGCTTCGTCGCCGCGTGGGAGATATTCATGTACGGGACCGCGCCGGAGTCCGGGTCCCAGACGGTGAACGACCTCCTCGCCACCGGCGGGCTCACCGGCTCCGCGTGGACGATCACGGTCGTCGTCGCCGCCCTCTCGCTCGGCGGAATCTTAGAGCGGACCGGGGTCCTCGCGGTGATCGCCCACGCGTTCGTCTCCGGCGTGCGGAGCCCGGGCCTGCTCGTCGGGGGGACGGGCGTCTCCGCGATCTTCATCAACGCGCTCACCTCCCAGCAGTACATGAGCATCGTCCTCCCGGGCGTCACGCTCCGAAACGCGTACGACGAGTTCGGGCTCGACACCGACCAGCTCTCCCGCGCGGTCGAGGCCGCCGGCACGCCGACCGGCGCGCTGTTCCCGTGGCACGCCGGCGCCGTCTTCATGGCGAGCGCCACTGGCGTGCCGACGCTGGCGTACGCGCCGTACTACCTGTTCGCGTTCCTCTCGCCGCTCGTGCTGTTCGTCATGGCCGCGACGGGCTACACGCTCGACGCGAGCCCGGCCTCGGCCGACCCCGCCGCGACCGACGCGGCCGCCGCGCCGGGCAGCGACGACTGACTGACGCGCGCACCGACCGGCCCCGCGTTCGACACGTTTACGCGGCCGCCGCGCTGTCCGTCTCACATGAGCCTGGAGGTCGCCGTCGCCGCCCCGTTCAAAACCCGGGCACAGGACCGGCTCGGCCAGGGGGAGTTCGTCGTCGCGCTGTCCTTGGAGCGGGAGTGGTTCTCGCCCGACCAGGCGAAGCGGCTCGTCGACGTCGCCGTCGGTCGGGGGCTGCTGGCGTCCGAGGACGGCGACCTCGTCCCGCAGTTCGACCCGGCGGAGGTAACCGTCCCGGAGGGGTTCGTCCCCGACGAGTCCGTCCTCCGCGAGCAGTCCACCTTCGAGAGCGCGCTCGACGCCATCGTCGCCGCCGGCGTCGAGAAGCAGCGCGCGGTCGCCGCGATCAACGAGCGCCAGCGGGCGCTCGCGGTCACCATCGAGGCCGCCGCGGTCCTCTACGCCCGCGAGCAGGGCGCCGCGGTCGACCGGCTCGCGGCCGACGTGCGCGAGGCACTCGCCGCCGACGCGGGCGACGACGGGACCGCGGAGCCGACCGACGCCGACGACCCGGAGGTCGCGTGAGATGGTCGCCGACCGCCTCGACGACGGCGTCCGGATCGCGCAGCTGCTCGCCTCCGAGGTGACCGGCAACGAGAGTGGGCTCCGCGGGCTGACCGTCGCCGACGCCGACCGCGACGTCGAGCCGACGCCGGACGGCGCGCTGGCGTACCGGATCGCCCGCGAGGCCGGCGACCCCGTCGCCGAGGTGTACGTCCAGCCGGACCGCGCGCGGATCGAGGCGCTCGCGGCCCCGGACGCGGTCGCCGACGCCGCGGCGGCCGCGGGCCTCCGGGTCCGACCGAAGGCGGTCCGCCCGCCGCGGACGCTGGTGTTCGTCGAGGACGGCGCGGCCGTGAAGCGATCGCTCGCGGTCCTCGAAGCGCTTCGAACCGGGCCCGACGCCGAGTGATCCGCGCCGGGTGAGAAATTGTCGCCGACGGGCGGGGGAGCCCGTCTCGGGGGTCGCTACTCGGGCTGTCCGCCGTCGCCGACCGCGACGCTCGGGCCGGGCGCGGCGCCGGGGTCGGCCCCCTCGCCGGAGACGTCGAACTCGCGGACGAGCGCGCCGAGCCGCTCGGCCTGCTCCGCGAGCGACCCCGCCTCCCTCTTCGCCTCGCTCATCGCGCTCAGCTGCTCGTCCGCGGCCTCGGCGACCGCGTCGGCCTCGTCGGCCGTCGACCCGCTGATGTCGGCGACCTCCTCGGCCATCGAGACGGTCTCCTCCGTGCTGGCCGCTTGATCGTCGGTGGCGCGGCTGATCTCGCGGATCCCCTCGCCGGCCTCCGCGGCGTTGTCCGACACCCGCGCGAACGCGTTCGCGGCGTCGTCGACGGCGTCGGCGCCGGCGGCGATGTTCTTCTCGGCGCTCCGGACCGCCTCGACGGTCCCCTCGGTCTGCGACTGCGTGGCGCCGATCAGCTCCTCGATCTCCGTGGCCGCGTCCTGCGTCTCCTCGGCGAGCTGTTTCACCTCGTCGGCGACGACCGCGAAGCCGTCGCTCCCGCCCCCGCCGCCGCCGGCGCGGGCCGCCTCGATGTTCGCGTTCAGGGCGAGCAGGTTCGTCTGCTCGGCGATGTCGCCGATGAGGTCGACGATCTCGCCGATGTCCCCCATCCGCTCGTCGAGCTGCTGGACGGTGTCGGCCGCGCTGTCCAGCGCCTCGCGGGACTCCTCGACGCGCTCGATGGCGGCCTCGGCGGTCTCCTCGCCGTCGTCGGCGATGTCGGCCGTCTGCTCGGCGACGTCCACGACGGTCTCGGTCGAGGAGGCGACCTCCTCGATCGTCGCCGAGAGGTCGTTCATCTCGTCGGACACCTGCCGGAGCATCTCGCGCTGCTCGTCGGCGCCCTCGGCGATCTCCGTGACCGACTGGCTGACGACCTCGCTGCGGTCGGCCGCGGTCTCGACGCCGTCGACCGTGTTCGCGCTCGCGGTCGACACCTCCCCGGCGAACGAGCGGACCTCGCCCATCGCCTCGTCGATGTCGTCCATCATGCCGTTGAACGCCTCGCCGATCTGGGCCATCGCCTCGCTCTCGCTGTCCGCGTCGAGCCGGACGGTCAGGTCGCCGTCGGCCGCCCGGTCCATCGCGGCGCTGTACGCGTCGGCCTTCGTCTCCAGGTGGCTGTTCAGGCGTTCGACCTCCTCGCGGCGCTTCTCGACCTCGGCCTTCGCGGCCTCGACGTCCTGGATCTCGGACTGCTTCTGCTCCGCGAGTTCGAGCTGCTCTCGGGCCGCCTCGCGCGACTTCTCGATCGAGTACCAGTTGACCATCAGCGCGCCGACCAGCCCGAGCACGAAGAAGGCGTGAATGCCCCCCCAGATCACCGGGTTCTCGATCGCCGCGGTGTGGTTGTAGACGAGGCTCGAATCGATGAGGCTGAACGCGCCGTGGCCGACCGCCACGTACAGGACGCCGACGGCGAACGGGAGCCAGTCCTCGTACAGCGCGAGCACGCCGATGAACACGAAGAAGCTGAAGTGCGCCTCGATGTACCCGCCCGACAGCTTCACCATCGCCATCGAGACGGTCATCAGGCTGAACGCCGTGAGCACCGTCCGCTGGCGGCGGTCGAGCTGCGACAGGCTCGCCAGCCCGGCGGTGCCGAGGATGACGGCGACGAACCCGCCGAGCATCCACAGCGGCGTCGCGGGGATCTGCGCCCCGGTGATCGATTCGGTCCCGCTGTACAGCCCCATCGCGACCAGGAACGGCACCTGAATAACGGTGGCTATCAGGATGTTCCGGTGTCGTGGCTTCCACATCTCCGTCGGCATCGAAGTGCCGTCCGGGACGTAGCGGAGCACCTCGCGCACCTTCTCCGTCAGCCCGCCCGATCCCCCCGCGTCGACCCCCGTCGCAGTCTCTGCCATATCCGTCGGTTGTCGTATATCATAAAAGCACATCACCTCCAACTATTATCGCTGATATCGTCGTTTAGGCTCTGAGGGGCCGGAAATTAAGACAATTGGTGGTGTCTAGTTGACACCAGCTACCGGTCGCTATTGCCCCTTCTTCGGCGATAGTCGAACGTGTTCGCGGACGCGAGCGGTGTCGCCCCGGTCGCCTCGTCGCCCTCGGCCGGGTGACGCCGCCGCCGGCGCGGCCGACGGGTTTTACCTTCGGCCGGTCCGCGGTACGGTCGTGACGCTCGATCCGATCCACGTCGAGAACATCGCCCGGCTCGCGTACGGCATCGGCGGCGACGTGGACGCGACGGACCACGACGACCTCGCGGAGCGCGTGTGGCGCGAGTGGCTCCCGGAGCTCCGCGCCGACGGCCGGGTCGTCGTCGAGGCGCTCGGCGACCACGAGCGCCGGCGCGCCGCCATCGACGACGTGGCGCTCGCGGCGCGCCCGTACGAGACGGTCCACGGCCTCGACTCGGGGACGATCAACCCCACGACGTTCAAGAACGGGCTCGTCGTCGACGTCGCGCACGCGGCGATGGCGAGCTCGCCGACCGACCTGGACCTCCACCGCGACCGCACCATCGTCGCCACCGTCCACGCCGGCGACTCGACCGCCGGCTTCGACAGCGAGTGGACCCGCCGCGACGAGGGCCACACCCGCCAGCGCGTGTTTCACGTCCCGCGGGTGAACCGCTACGCGGAGCGGGTCGTCCACGCGCTGGCCCTGTACCTCGCCGAGGGGACCCACGCGCTCGACCACGCCGACGAGGTCGACGAGCTCCTCGTCCTCGACGGCCCCGTCTACCCGAAGGAGCTGTTCACCTGGGCCGACCGCGACCCGGAACTGGGCGCGCTCGCCCGCGAGGCGAAACCCCGCGCGGTGGTCGAGAAGTACGTCCGCCTCGTCGAGCGGTTCGTCGAGCGGGACGTGCCGCTGGCCGGCTTCGTCAAGAACCCCGCGAGCACCACCGCGGTCCGGGCGCTCGCGCGCGCCGGCGTCGAGTCGCCGTGGCCCGACGACACCGCGCTGTTCACCCGCCTGCTGGAGCGGCGCGAGCCGGACGGGGACGGCGTCGGCGGCGCGGGCGCCGCGGGCGACCGCGACGCGGACCGCGGCGCCCGCCTCGACGACGACCTCACCTTCACCACGTGGTTCCGCAGCCGCGGCGGCGCGGACGCGCCGATGGCCGCCGACGGCGACGCGCTCGGCGTCGAGCGCGAGCTCGACCCGGCGCTGTACGAGCCGACGTTCATGGTCGTCTACGACCCCCGGACAGACGTGACGTACAAGCTGGAGGCGCCGTACGCGTTCGCGCGCGATCCGGCGACCCGCGAGCGGCTCACCCGGCAGGTGATCGCGGAGGTGGCCGCGACGCGCGGCCCGCCGGAGCCGGTCGCGAAGGCCGACGAGCTGGCCCGGATCTCGGCCACCGAGAAGGCGGCGCTCCGCCGGAAGTTCGAGGAGCGGCTCGGCAGCGACCAGCAGGCGACCTACGACGACCTGCGCTGGGGGACGGACGGGTACTGAGACGCGGTCGACTTCGTTTAACGGGCTGACTCCGTGACGACGGCGAAACCTCCAAATCCCCAGCCGCGAGGCCGCCGCACACTCGCTGTGCTCCTCGCTCGTTCGCTTCGCTCACTCACTGCGGTGCTTGCGTCGTCTGCGACGGCCTCGCGGCTGCCCCTTTGAGTCCCGCCCCGCACTGCGCCGCACGGCGCCTCACGCCTCCCCAGCCTCGTCGCTGGCGGCGACCGCCGCCAGCGACTCCCTCGCGCGTGCTCCTCGCGGCCGCCGGTGGCGGCCGCTCGCAGGCACGCGCCACCGCGAAGGTGATAGGTGTCCGTAGAAACGTCGCTCCGGCCCTCAGAGCGCCTGCGCGAGCAGCACCACGTAGATGGCGGCGTTGTACACGCCGTGCGCTAACCCCGGGACCACGACGTTGTCCGTCCACTCGTAGAGCGCGCCGAGGACGGACCCGAGCACGACGACGACGCCCACGTACGCCCACCGCTCGGCCGGGGTGCCGGAGACCGAGGGGAGGTGGATCAGGCCGAACGCGAGGCTCGCGATGAGCACCGCGGGGACGGCGTCGAACGCGCGCCGGACGCCCCCTTGGACGACGCCCCGGAACAGCAGCTCCTCGACCGGGCCGACCACCGCGAGCGACACCGCGATCATCGCGAGGTAGTAGGTGACCGGGTCGCCCGCGGGGACGACCGCCTGGTTCTGTCCGGTCGAGAGCCCGACCTGATCGAGCGCGAACAGCGCGCCGTACTGGAACGCGAAGAGGACGGCCCCGCCGCCGACGACGATCGCCGCCTGGCGCGCGTCGGGCCGGGACGCGCGGGCGAGCTCCCACTCGCCCGTGATCGCGAGGTACCCGGCGACCGCGACCGCGAACCCGCCGAACTGGAGCACCGTCCGGAGCAGTTGGTAGCCGGTCGACCCCTCCGCGACCAGCCCGATCGAGACCGCCAACTCCGCCGCCGGGACCGTGATCGCGCTCGCGACGAGGAGGGCGAACACGATCGCGAACAGCGCGCTCGCGACCCGGAGCACTCGCTCGGCGACCGCCGAGCCGGGTGCGTCGTCGCTCATTGGAGGGCGTACGGCGCCCCGAGGCTTAGACGCACCGGATGTCGTTCGGCGGTCGCCGCGCGTCTGACTCGGGAGCGGGCGCGGAAGTCACTCGATCCGCAGTTCGCGCTTCTCGTCGACCGCCTCGGCCTCCGCGAAGTCGCCGCCGCCGAGGAGCCCGCGGGCCGCCTTCTTGCCCCACTCGACCGCGGGCTGCGTGAACGTCGAGACGCTCGCGAGCTCGCCGTACAGCACGCAGGCCGCCTCCATCCCGAACAGCAGCTCGCCGAGCGCGCGCTCGTCGACGCGGTCGACCTCAACGCGCACGTTTGGGACGCCGGCGGCCGCGAGGCTCGCCTCGGTCGCCTCGAACTCCGCGTCGAGCAGGTCGCCGAGCGACGAGCCGCCGAGGTACGCGAGCCCGTCGAGGTCGGTCTCCGGGATCGGCGCGTCGGCGCGCTCGGTCGGGCGCACGAGCGTCACCAGCTTGTCCGGCGGGCCGGCGCGGTACAGCTGGAGCTGGGAGTGCTGGTCGGTCGCGCCGAGCGCGCGGGCGGGCGTCTGCCCGAGCCCGTCCTTCCCGAGGCTCTCGGCCCACAGCTGGGCGAACCACTCCGCGAACGTCTCCAGCGACTCGGCGTACGGCATCACGGCGTTGGTGAGCGCGCCCCGATCCGCGAGCGCGTACGTCGCCGCCCCGTAGGCGTAGGCGGGCGACTCGTACAGCGACCCCGCGAGCGCGTCCATCCCGTCGCGGCCGCCAGCGAGGACGGCCTCCACGTCGTGGCCCTGGAGCGCGGCGACCGCGAGCCCGACCGTCGACAGCGCCGAGAACCGCCCGGGGACCCCGTCGGGGACCGGCAGCGAAGGCAGGTCGTGGCGGTCGGCCAGCTCTCGGAGGTTCCCCGCCTCGCCCGTGGTGACGAAGGTGCGCTCGGTCCAGTCGACGCCCGCGTCCGCCATCGCCTCGCGGACGACGAGGAAGTTCGCGAGCGTCTCCGCCGTCGTCCCCGACTTCGAGACGACGTTGACGACGGTGTCGCCGAGGGGGAGGTCGGCGAGCAGGCGCCGGGCGTCGTCGGGGTCGACGTTGTCGAGGACGTAGGCGTCCACGTCGCTCGCGAGGGCGTTCGACAGCGTCGCCGCGCCGAGCGCGCTCCCGCCGATGCCGACCGTCAGCACCGCCTCGGGCCGGTCGAACCCGTCGACCGCGGCGTAGATCGCGTCCGGGTCCGCTGTCTCGGGGAGGGTCAGGGCGGCGTACCCGAACTCGTCGTCGGCCATCCCGGTCGCGATCCGCTCGTGCGCGGCCGCGACGCGGTCGTCGAGCCTGTCCAACGTCTCCGTCGTGAGCCCCGGGGTCGTCTCCAGGGCGTTACCGAGGTCCACTCGCATACGTGTCCCACCGCGCGAGAGGGACTTAATAACCGCCGGCGGACGGCGGTCGCCCGTCGCCCCGCCGCCGGTCGGCGCGACGCGCGAGCGACGGGGCTCGGTCGGCCCCCGGTCGATCGGCGCTCGATCAGTCGGCGGCCGCGATCGGTTCCTCCTCCTCGCCGAGCGCGGGCCGACCGACCCAGCGGTCGAACGCCAGCGGACCGGAGCCGAGCGTGAACACCGCCGAGGCCATGCCGAACAGCGCCACGTGCGCGAGGACCGGGTCGTCGGGCAGCCCGAACAGCGTCGTCGTGAACAGGGCGAACGAGAGGGCGGCCGCGCCGCGGGTGAAGAAACCCGCGATCAGCGCGAGGCCGACGGCGACCTCGGTCACGCCGGCGCCGACGACCCACAGCCCCGCGTCGACCGGCACGACCGACGTGAGGTCGTACTTCTCGACGACCTGAAGCGCGCTCCCCGGGTCGGCCAGCTTCTGGATCAGCCCGAGGTAGACGAACGAGACGCCCATCCCGACGCGCAGCACGGTCGGCACGTAGCGCCGCAGCGGTCCGGTCGCCTCGTCGAGGAACGACTTCAGGTGGTGAACGGGGTCGACCCGACCGTAGTACGACCCGGGCGTGCTCGCGACCTCCAGGAGCATGTCGTCGGCGCTCGGCCGCCCGCCGCCGAGGATCCCCAGCGCGACGAACACCGGGACGTACTCCACCGCGAGGACGACGAGCGGGTCGACCGCGACGAGCACCCACGCGTACGTCAGCAGGCCGACCGCGGCGGCGATCCGGGTCGCGAGCCCGAAGAGAAGGGCGAAGCCGAGCCCGATGAACAGGAGCCGGAGGAGCGGGCTCGCCGCGGGGTCGAACGACAGCGTCGGCGCGAACAGGTACCCCTGGAAGCCGGCGCCGACGAGGGGGAGCCCGACGGCGAGCCGCAGCATCCACGGGACGAGGTCGCCGTACCCGGCGAGCTTCTCCCGGAGGACGACGACGTCGACGATGGTCGGGCGCACCCGGAGGTACGCGGCCAGCCCGGCGACCGCGACGAGCCCGGACCCGGCGAAGAGGGCCGCGTTGAACGGGTCCGAGAGCACCTCGGCGACGAACGCCGCCGCGTCGAGCGGGTCGCCCGAGTCCTCGGTGACGTAGTCGACGTGGGCGGCGACCGGCCGCGCGACGAGCGTCGCGAGCAGTGCGACCGCGGCGGCGGCGACCGATCGGTGACGAACGGACATGCCCGTGTTACGGGCCGGACGCACCTAACGCTATTTCTTCACGAACGTTTGTCAAAGGGGCTGAGACGGTCGGTTCGTCCCCTCGGCGGCGGGCGTTACGGCGCCCGCGCGACGACGCCGAACGTCTCTGTCCGCGTCGCCGCCGAGGCGACCTCGAAGCCCGCGGCCTCCAGCGCGGCGACCGCGTCGGCGGCGGCGAACCGCTCGTCGACGGGCGGGCCCCGCTCGCCGTCGCCGTCGGCCGACCAGTCGAACGTCGCGACGACGCCGCCCGAGCGCACGACGCGCGCGAGCTCCGCGACCGCCGCGTCGCTCGCGAACTCGTGGTACGTCATCGTCGAGACGGCTCCGTCGAGTTCGCCGTCCGCGAACGGGAGGTCCTCCACGTCGCTCGCGACGAGTTCGACGTTCTCCGGCGTCCCCTTCTCGCGGTACCGGTCGTGCATCTCGCGCTGGACGTCGACGCCGTAGACGGTCTCGACGTGCGGCGCCACGTCGTCCGTGTAGAAGCCGGTGCCGCTGCCGAGGTCGGCGACGACCGCGGCGCCGGCCTCGACCAGCGGCCCGACCAGCTCCTCCGCGGACACCCAGCGGTACCGCCCGGGGCGCTCCAGCCGGTCCGCCTGCTCGGCGTCGAACGTGTGGAATCCCATGCGCGGTCTTGTCCGCGGAGTACTAAAACGCGTCCGGTCGCGCGGTGCGGGACCGCCGGCTTCCGCCGCGACTCACCACTCCGATTCCAGCGCGTCAAGGAGCCGGTCGACCTCCGTCTCCGTCGAGACCGCGTGGACCGACACCCGGACCCCGTTCGGGTGCGGGAGCGAGCGGACGACGACGTCCTCCTCGCCGAGCCGCTCGACGGTCGCATCGGGGTCGTCGACGTCGATCGTGACGAGCCCCGACTCGTAGGCTCGCGGGCTGAGGAGCCGGTCGTCGGGCACGCCCGCCTTCAGTCGGTCGGTGAGCGACTCGATCCGCGACTCGATCGCGTCGAGCCCGACCGCGTCGATCGCGTCGAGCGCCTCGACGAGGCCGACGTGGGCCGCCGCCGTGGTCGTCCCGATCTCGAACCGCCCCGCCGCCGGCTTGAACTCGATCTCGTCGCCGGTCGGGTCCGCGACGCTCCGGTAGCCGACGGCGCGGGGCGCGAGGTCGGCCGCCGCGTCGCGGTCGACGTAGAGGAACCCGGCGCCCCACGGGCCGAGCGTCCACTTGTGGCCGGCGGCCGCGACCGCGTCGGCGCCCCACTCGTGTACGTCCATGCGCATCTGCCCGGGCGACTGGACCGCGTCGACGAGGGTGAACGCGCCGGCGTCGTTCGCGACCTCGACGAGGTCGGCGACCGGGAGTCGGGTGCCGTGCGTCCACGTGATCGCGCTGAAGCAGACGAGGCGGGCGTCCGCGACGGCCGCGGCGTACTCGTCGCGGTCGAGGCGACCGTCCTCCGTCTCCAGGACGCGCACCTCGACGCCCTCGCGTTCGAGACGCCGCCATGGGAGGACGCCGGCGGGGTGTTCGAGGTCGGTCCGGACGACCACGTCGCCCGGCTCCCAGTCGACCGCGCCGGCGACGCGGTTGATCCCGTCGGTCGTGCTTTCGGTGAGCGCTATCTCTTCGGGGTCGGCGCCGACGAACGCGGCGATCCGTTCGCGCACCCGGTCGTACGTTTCGAACGCGCGCTCGTAGGGGTCGGTCGTCGCGGAGCCGTACTCGTGGTCCTCGACGAACGAGGCCGCCGCCTCGACGACGTACTCCGGGCTCGGGCCGTGCGCGCCGAAGTTGAAGTACGCCGCGTCGCCGAGGGCCGGGACGTCCGCGCGGAGCTCTCTGGGGGTCATACCGTCGTCGTCGAGTCGAATCGTTCTCATGGTGTCGGTTTCGGCGACTCGGGCCGCGGCGGATCGGCCGCCGACCGCGCCCCGGCTGCTTCGGCGTGCTGCGCGTCCGGGACGGCTCAGGCGGCGTGCTTCTCGATCGCGTCGGTCAGGGCCTGCTCGGACTGCGCGCCGACCATCCGGTCGACGAGTTCGCCGTCCGCGAACACGAGCAGGGTCGGGATGCCCTGGACCCCGTACTTGCCGGCCAGCGCCTGGTGGACGTCGACGTCGACCTTCAGCACCGCCGCGTCGGTGTCCGCCGCGACCGCCTCGACGGCCGGTTCCATCATCTGACACGGGCCGCACCAGTCGGCGTAGAAGTCCACGAGGACGACATCGTTATCGGCGACGTGCGCCTCGAACGCGTCCGCGTCGGTCAGCTGGATCGGTTCCGCAGGGGCCGCTTCTGTCGAACTCATACCCACGCCTACGCGCCTCGACGTGATAATGGTTTTGGATAGAACTCACAATACTACGAGACACGACCCGCGTCGTCACTCCGGCCGGGTCGCGGTACGAGCCGGCCCGGCCGCTATCGGAGCCGGAAACGACGCTGACCGGGCGACCGCCCGAACGCGGCGCGTCGGAGTGCTGAGAGAGACTGAGAAATGCCGGTCGGCGGCGACGCGGCGCGCGCTTCGATTACTGGATGTGGCCTTCGCGGCGCAGCTGGTCGGCGTCCTCGTCCTCGTACCGCCACTCGACGTTCGCCTTCTCGTCCTGCCAGTCCCACGGCTCGGCGAGGACCACGTCGCCCTCGCTGATCCACGTGCGGTACTTCATGCGGCCGGGGATCCGACCGAGGCGCTCCACGCCGTCGGCGCAGCGCAGCTGAACGTGGTTGCCGCCGAGGTGTTCCGTCACCACGGCGAACACTTCGTCGTCGTTGGGCATGCGGAGGTTCTTCCGCCCGGATTCTTCGCTCATACCACCCGTAGTGCGCTCGCCCGTATAAGTGATGGGAGACGCGTGTGTACCCCCGTCATGCGGTCTGTTCACACGATTGCCGCGTCGCGGGCGGGGCCCTCACTCCGCGTCGGTGACCGCGGCCGAGCGGTCGTCGCCGGCGGCGGAGGCCTCCTCGCTCGGCGCGTCCTCGCCGGGCGCGCGGCCGCCGAACGCGGCGTCGACCTGCGCGAACGTCTCCGCCTGCGTCCCGGAGTTGTCGACGACCACGTGGTCGGTCGCGATCTCGTCGAACAGCTCCTTGAACCGGAGGTGGATGTCGAAGTCCGCGTCGCTGATCCCGTCGCGCCGCTCGATCCGTCGCTCGACGACGGCCTCGTCGCAGGCGACCTCGACCAGGTCGAACTCGGCGGCGGCCGCGGCGGCGGTCTCGCGGGCGTCCGCGCGGAACCGCGCGTCAGCGAACGTCGCGTCGAGGACGACGGCGTCGCCGGCGTCGACGTCGTCGCGGGCGCGCGAGAGGAGTTCGGCGTAGACGGCCGCGGTCTCCGCGTCGGTGTACTCGGGGTCGTCGAACAGCTCCTTGCGGATCACGTCGGTGCGGCGGATCCGGCCGTCGACGCGGTCGGCGACCCGCTCGGCGACGGTCGTCTTGCCGACGCCGGGGAGCCCGCAGACGACGACCAGCCGCCCGGACGGCGACCCGTCGTCGGTAACCGAAGCGGCCGCGGTCGACGCCTCCGAAGCGAGAGAATCGGACGCGTCACGCTTCGAAGTCGGCGATTCGCCCCGGTCCGGTCGTCGGCCGCCTCCGTCGCTCATCTACCCGTACCCTCCGGGGTGACGCTAAAGAAACTTCGCATCGCCCGCCCCCGCGAGCCCCGCCGCGCTCCGCTTCCGGTCCGTGCGGCGCGGCGCGCGCCGACCGCCCGAGCGGTCAGGCGTCCTCGTCGGACGGCGGCCGCTCCGAGAGCCGGTCGAACCGGTCCTGCGCCGCCTCCGAGCGCGCCTCCGTCCGCTCGGGATCGTAGGCGGCGGACTCGATGCGCTCGCCGTCGAGAGTCACCGAGAGGACGGCGTCGGCGCGTCGCCCGTCCGGCGGGAGCCGCGCGGCGTCCACCACCGCGTCTCCCACCTCCTCCCCGTCCCGCTCGAAGAACACGGTCGCGAGCCCGTCCTCGACGGCGTCGACGACCGCGGTGTACTCGCCGTCCGGGAGGTCGACGTCGCTCACTCGTAGCTCACCTCCAGCACGCGGTCCCCCTCGGCGTTCGAGAGTATCACGGTGTCGCCGGCGTTGTTCCAGACCGGCGACCCCGCCCCCCAGTACAGGTCCCTCTCTGTGTCCGCGCCGCTCCCGGTCCGCAGCGTGACCGTCTCCCCGGCGTCGAGCGCGAACCCCTCCGGGAACTCGTAGCTGTGGCCCGCCTCGTCCGCGACGGTCCACCCGGACATGTCGATCGGCTCCCCGCCCGTGTTCTCGAAGACCACGTACTCGTCGTTGAGGTTCTCCCCGTCGGCGCCCTCGGCGTCCGCGTTGATCGCGGCGACCGCCAGCGCGTCCGCGCCGGTCGCCGTCCCGTCGTCCCCGTCGTCGCCCCCGGTCTCGCTGTCGGTCCCGCCCGCGACCGGGTCGCCCCCGAGGCGAGCGCGCTCGACGACCTCGCCCCCCGCGCCGGGCTCGATCGGTTCGGCGTCGCGGAGCGCGAGCGGGTCGGTGGGGGCGTCGCGCTGCGTCCGCACGGAGACGCCGCTCCCGTCGCTCACGAGGACGACCTTCCCGTGCGTCGCGGTCCAGTACGTCGGGATCGACCGCTCCGCGAACCGCCGGAGCACCTCCTCGGTCGGGTGCCCGTACTGCGAGTCGTACGCGCTCGACACCACGACCGCCCGCGGCGCCACCGCGTCGACGAACGGGCCGCTCGACGAGCTCGACGAGCCGTGGTGGCCGGCCTTCAGCACGGTCGACCGCAGCTCCGCGCCGTACGTGTCGATCAGGTACGCTTCCTGGTCGTCTTCGGCGTCGCCGGAGAGCAGGAAGCTCGTCTCGCCGTGCGTGAGCTTCAGCACGATGCTGTTCTCGTTGCGCGCTTCGCCTTCGAGGTACGGCTCGGGCGGCCCGAGCACGTCGACGTCGACCGCGCCGAACGAGATCGCGTCGCCCTCGCGCGTCTCGTACAGCGTCACGTCGTGTTCCTCGACGGCGTCGAGGTACTCGGCGTACGTCTGCGTGCTCGCGGCGATCCCGGGGTCGTAGACGGCTCCGATCCCCTCGGCTTCCGTCTCGTAGTACTCGATGATCGCCGCGTTGCCGCCGATGTGGTCCGCGTCGTTGTGCGAGGTGACGAGGTGGTCGATCCGCGTGACGTCGTGTCGCCGGAGGTACTCCAGCACATACTCCCCGTCGTCGTTGTAATGTCCCGTGTCGACGAGCATCGTCTCGCCCCGCGGCCCGCGGATCAGCGTACTGACCGACTGTCCGACGTTGATGTAGTGGACCTCGACGGTCCCGTTCGCCGTCTCGGCCGCGGTCTCGTCGCCCGTGTCCGGCCCCATCGGCGACTGATCGCCGGGCGCCGCGCCGGCACAGCCCGCGAGGACGACGATCCCCACGATCAGGAGGACTTCGAGCGCACCCCCTGTTCGTTTCATATCTCCTTACTGCGCTACACAGGCAAAGAGGTACGTGTCCGGTACCGCTCCTGACCGGCCGGTCGACGGAGTCGGCGGTGCCGCCTTTCCGACAGTCTACTCGATCGACGGTTCGTGGATTTCATCGGTCGGTGGTCGATCACCGGTCGGTCGGCGGTCACCCCAGCGGTGCCCGTCGCCATCTGAGAACACAGTAATCCGAGTTCCTTCGACGGCACACACGTCTCTCGCCGTCGTGCGGTTTTCGTTTATAAGGGAGTGGGTTGGGGCAGATTTGAACTGCCGGCCTCCTCCATGTCAAGGAGGTGTCATAACCGGACTAGACTACCAACCCGCAGGGGCTTGCTGACACATCTCTTCGTTTCCGAGGGACGTAATTGAACCTTTCGTTTCCGCCCGCCCGCCGACGCGGATCCGAGCGCCGATCGGGAGACGGCGCGGCGACGATTCCAGGTTCGGCCGGGCTCATCCGGCGTCGTCTCGGGCCGTCCGGGGTCGAGCCCCACCGACCTCGCGCGGCGAGCTCTCGGCCGTCGGCGCGGTTCCGACCGGTTTTACCCGTTCGGCGAGAGTCCGTGGGTATGGTCGACCTTGACGCCCGCACGGAGAGGCTCGACGCGTACCTCGCCGAGCGCGGGCTCGAAGCGGTCTGGTTCGCGCGCCCGAACGGGTTCGCGTGGCTCACCGGCGGCGACAACGTCGTCGACGACGACGCGACGACTGGCGTCGCGGCCGCCGGTTACGACGGCGAGCTCCGCGTAATCTCCGACAACATCGAGGCGGAGCGGCTCGCCGCGGAGGAGCTTCCGGACGCGTTCGCGGTCGAGTCGTTCCCGTGGCACGCCGACTCCCTCCCGGAGGCGGTCGCCGAGCGCTCCCCCGCGCCCGCGGCCGCCGACTTCGACGTGCCGGGCTTCGAGGCCGTCGACGGGAGCCGGCTCAGACAGCCCCTCACCGACGACGACGTCGAGCGGTACCGCGAGCTCGGCCGCGAGGTCGCGGCCGCCGTCGAGACGGTCTGCCGGAACCTCGAACCCGAGGACCCCGAGTACGAGGTCGCGGCCGGCATCGACATCTCGCTCGCCTCCCGCGACGTGGACACGCCGGTCGTCCTCGTCGGCGGCGCGGAGCGGGCGCAGTCGTTCCGCCACTACACGCCGACGGACGCGGCGCTCGGCGACTACGCGCTCGTGTCCGTCACCGCCGAACGCGCCGGCCTGTACGCCTCGATGACGCGAACCGTCGCCTTCGACGCCCCGGACCGGTTCGAGGAGCGCCACCGCGCCGCGGCGCGCGTCGCGGCGACCGCGGTCCGCGCTACCGAGGCCGCGGCGGCCGGTGCCCTCTCCGGAGGCGACGAGGCTCCCGACACCGCCGGCGACGTCTTCGGCGTCATCCGGGACGCGTACGACGCGGTCGGCTTCGGCGACGAGTGGGAGAACCACCACCAGGGCGGCGCGGCCGGCTTCGCGGGCCGGGAGTGGTTCGCGACGCCCGGCGGCGACGAGCCGGTCCGGTGGCCGATGGGCTACGCGTGGAACCCGACGGTTCAGGGGACGAAAAGCGAGGACACGCACCTCGTCGCGCCGGAGCTGACCGAGCGGCTCACGAAGACCGGTCGGTGGCCGACCCACGAGGTCGAGCCGGTCGACGTCGGAGGACTCGACGGCGAGCCCGTCGAACTGGCGGCGCCGGTCATCCGATAACGGCGCCTCCAGCGAGGCGCTGGCTCTGGGTATCCCGCTCCGGACCGGGGTGCGCGCCGCGGGTCAGTAGACGTACTCGCTCTCGTCGATGCCGACGTAGTCGCCCTTCACCCGGCGCTTGTTCCACTTGTAGCCGAGCATCAGCTTCAGCGACTCCCAGCCGGACCGGTACGGCTGCGAGAGGAGGTTCCCGCCGGCCTCGGCGGCGAGCATCGCGTCGGCCGCCCCGATGACGCGGTTCCAGTCGTCCGGGCCGTAGTCGGCGACCATGTCGGCCATCGTCACGTTGCGGACGACCTCGTCGCCGATCGCCTCCTTCCAGCGGCGGTTGTAGGCGGCCAGGTCGCCCTCGGCGGCGAGTTCGCCCGCGATGGCGCCGGTGCGGACCGCCACGTGGTCGCCGCCCTCGTGGAACGCCGAGGTCGTCCCCATCGCGCCGCCCGCGACCGCGATGCCGGCGTCTACGGGCGAGTCGATCGGTCGCGTCGACGAGATCGGGTACGTCTCCGTCCCGTTCCGCTTTCCCGCCTCCTCGACCAGCGGGAAGTCCTCCTCGACGTCGTACTCGTCGCCGTACTGCCACTCCAGGAGGCGGCGGACGTACTCGCCGCCCTGCGGGATCGACTCGTCGTCCTCGCGGAGGAGGGCGTACTCCGAGGCGTCCACCTCGTCGATGTCGAGGCCGATCGGCATCGTCAGGCCGACGCGGCAGACCCGGTCCGCGTTCGGGAAGATCCACGGGTACGCGGTCTCTCCGGGCATCACGCCCCACCAGAAGACGATGGCGTCGTTCACCTCCTCGAACACCTCCTCGGGGACGCGCCGGTACTCCTGGTAGGCGATGTGGTTCGCCGTGCGGGAGGCCAACCGCTCGGAGGCCTGCGCGTCCGCCGGCAGGTACTCGTCGAGGACGCGGTTCGTCACCGTCCGCTGCGGGCCGTCGGCGAGGACGACGAAGTCGGCGCCGACGCTCCCCCCGTCCGCGAGGTCGAGCACGTGGCGCGGGCCGTCGTCGACGGGCGCAACCGAGAGGTCGGTGTCGACCCCGCGGACCGAGGTGCCGACGCGGTACTCGGCGCCCGCGTCCTCGGCGCGGTCGCGGAGCCAGTCGTCGAAGCGGGCGCGCTGGAAGGTGTAGCCGAACATGTCGTACGAGGACTCGATACCGGTCGAGGTCAGCGTCGCCGCCTCGTCGGGCCCGCGGAACTCCGCGCGGCTCAGCTCGCGCTGAACGACCCCGTCGTCGAACTCGTCGGGGTGGATCCCCATGATGTCCACCCAGTAGTCCAGGATGCCGGCCGCGTCGGTCGAGTCCGGACCGAGACGGTCGCGGTCGGCCCGTGGGACCCCCTTCTCTACGACCAGGGCGTCCGCGCCGCCGGTCGCGGCCGCGTGCGCCGCGGACGACCCGGCCGGCCCACCGCCCACGATCGCGACGTCTACGCGTTCCATACACCGAGAGGTTCCCGTCCGGCTATTAAATTCACGGTCCCCGGCGCGGCGCGAACCGGCTCGCCGTTCCTGCGCGGCCGCGCGGCGCCGTCCCCCCTCCGCCGACGCCGGTGACCGATTGATCATGTTCGATTATCGGTAGTAAGAGCGCCGGAGAGACACGTTTTTACGGGGGACGGGGATTCATCCGGCACACAAATGGCACGCGAGACGTGGGCGACGCGAGCGGGCTTCATCCTCGCCGCGGTCGGCAGCGCGGTCGGGTTGGGGAACGTCTGGCGGTTCCCGTTCATCACCGGCCAGTACGGCGGATCGTCGTTTCTGATCACCTACTTGGCGTTCGTCGCGCTGATCGGGTTCCCGGCGATCCTCGTGGAGTTCGTCATCGGGCGCCGGACCGACCGGAACCCGGTCGGCGCGCTGCGGGAACTCGGCAGCGGCGTCTGGGGGTCCGCCGGGTGGCTGTTCGTCGTCACCGGGTTCATCATCCTCTCGTACTACAGCGTCGTCGCCGGCTGGTTCCTGCGCTACACGCTCATCGGGATCACCGAGGGGTACACGCTGACCGACCCGGCCGAGGCCGAGGCGCTGTACCAGACGGTCTCGACGGGGCTCGACACGCTCGTCTTCCACGCCCTGTTCATGCTGCTCGTCGTCGGCATCATCGCCGCCGGCGTCAGGCGCGGGATCGAACTGAGCGTGAAGGTGATGATCCCCGCCATCCTCGTGCTCCTCGTCGGCCTGGCCGGATACGGGTTCACGCTCGACGGCGCGAGCGCGGCGTACGCCTACTACCTCTCGCCGGACTTCGGCACGATCGCCGCGAACTGGACGGAGATACTCCCCGCCGCGGCCGGACAGGCGTTCTTCACGCTCTCGCTCGGGATGGGCGTGATGATCACCTACGCCTCCTACCTCGGCGAGGACCGGAACCTCGCTGCCGACGCCGGGATCATCGCGACGATCGACACGCTCGTCGCCGTCCTCGTCGGCTTCGTCGTCTTCCCCGTCCTCTTCACGGTCGGGATCGAACCGGGCTCCGGCGGACCCGGCGCGATCTTCGTCAGTCTCACGGCCGCGTTCGCCGGGATCCCCGGCGGCCGGATCCTCGGGATCGTCTTCTTCGGCATGGTCGGGATCGCCGCGCTCTCGTCGGCGATCAGCATCCTCGAAGTGCTCGTCTCCTACCTCATCGACGAGGTCGGCGTCGCCCGCGTCCCGGCGTCGGCCGCGCTGGGCGCCGCGGTGTTCCTGCTCGGCGTTCCGGTGACGGTCGACTCGATCTTCCTCGGCCTGTACGACGGGCTCGCGTACGGCATCCTGCTCGTCCTCGGATCGCTGCTGCTCGCGCTGTTCGTCGGCTGGGTCGTGCCCGGCGTCGGCCGCGAGGAGCTCCGGAAGGGGATGGGCGACGCCGCCGGCTTCGACGGCGCGTGGATCTGGGTCGTTCGACTCCCCCTCGTCTTCGTCATCTTCGTCTCGTTAGTCCTCGGCGTCACCGACTACGTCGGCTTCCTCACCGGCGGCTTCGCCGACTGGCTGGCCGCGCGGTAACCGCGGGTCGCGGGGGTGTCGCCTTCCCGTCTTAGACGTGTTCCTCGCGCGGCTGGACCACGACGAAGCCGTCGGCGCCGTCGAAGCGCATCTGGTAGCGTTCGCCCGACTCCTGGCCGATCATGTCCGAGAGGCTTCGGTTGACCTCCACGTCCGGCGACGTGCCGCCCCACGCGACGGTCGCGCTCGGGTCGGTCGCCACCGGCGGTTCCAAGACGATCGGATCGCCGTGCGTCGTGATCGCGACGTAGCCCGGGCCTTCGAGGTAGACGTTGCTGAAGCCGCCGGCGAGCGCGCCGGCGAGGCTGTCGATGGTGTTGATCTCGTAGGAGAGCGACTCCTCGAACGCGAGCACGTCCTCGCCGTTGACCGTGATCGACTCGCCGGCGCCGAGTTCGATCACCTGGACCTTCTTGCCGTCGTCCGCGAAGTAGACGTGGCCCTGCCCCTCGACGGCCATGATCGGCGTCCCCTCGCCGGTCGCTGCCTGCTTGAGGAAGCCGGAGATACCGCCCTCCGCGGAGGCCTTCCCGGTGAACGACACGTCGCCGGTGAACGCCACCATCGAGCCGGCCTTCGCCATGACGGTGCCGTCGACGTCGACGTCTAAGGTGTAGCTGTTCTCGCGCTGGAAGGGTTCCGCGCTGTCCGTCGGTGCGTTCGCGGCGGTGAATTCGTCTAGGTTCATGGTACGGGGACCGAACCGCAGCGGTTCGGCTGTACGGGAATTCCGCGCTATCGGTTAAGAAGGTATGGGGCGGCGTGCGAGCGCCTCGCACGTGGCGCCCGCGACGCGCCCGGGCTCAGTACACGACCAGCGCGAGGTAGAGCTGTCCGATCCCCGCGACGACCATCACGGCGCCGGCGATCCGCTTCAGCAGGCCGGCGTGGGCCATCACCCGGTTCGCGTTGCTGACGAGGCCGACGCCGGTCGCGACGGTCGTCGCGGCCATCAGGACCGCGACGGTGCCGGCGTAGATGCCTACGAGCAGTACCGCCGTCTCCAGCGGGAGCGCGATGGCGCGGGCGACGACGCTGAGGAACACCGGCGCCACGCAGCCCGCGCCGGCGAGCGCGTACCCCGCGCCGAACACGCCGAATCCGAGTACGCTCGACCGCCGCTCCGGCAGCGGCACCGACACCGACGGCGCGCGCCCGGCGACCACGAGCAGGCCGAAAGCGATCAGTAGCGCTCCGACGAGCGTCTCGAACACGGTGATGTTCGACAGCGTCGAGTAGCCGACTCGGACAGTCGCGCCGGCGAGCAACGCGAACGTCGCGAGCACGCCGACGGCGGCAGCGATACCTCGAACTCCCGCCCCGACGACGGACGCGGAGTCGGCGTCGACGGAGTTTACGTAGAAGCCGACGTACCCGGGTAAGAGCGGGTATGCGCACGGCGAAAAGAACGTTGTTACGCCCGCAGCCACGGCCAGCGGGACGTTCGTCGCGAGCGAGACGCCGGTCATCGGCGGGCCCATCCGTTCATCGCCCGTCTCGCCCCGTCATCGGTCGATGGCCCGCCGGATCCCCTCAACGAACTCCTCGGTGGTGTGGGTCCCGGAAGTCGCCCAGCGGACGCGTCCGGAGGCGTCGATGGCACGCGCGCTCGGATACCCACCCACGCTGAGCCGCGCCGCGAGTTCCGCCGAGACGTCCGCGGCGACGAGCCAGTCGCCGTCGTTCTCGCGCCACCAGTCGACGACGGTCTCCTCGGAGACCGATCCTCCGACGTCCTCGGGAGTCACCGAGACGAACAGCACCTCGTCGCCGAGACGGTCGTGCGCCTCGTTCAGGTCCGGCATCTGCTCGACACAGGGGCTACACCACGTCGCGAAGAAGTCGACGAAGGTCGGCCGGTCCGGGGCCGGCAGTGTCACCTCACCATCGCGGCTACCCGGCGCGTCGACCGTGTCGAGCGTCACCGGCTCGACCCCGTCGCCGCCGCCGAGCGCGTCGGGTACCACACCCGTCGCGACGGCGCCCGCCCCGCCGAGCACGCCGACGCTCGCGAGCCCCGCCAGCAGGTGTCGTCGCCTCACGCCGTGACCACCCGCTGAACGTCGTCGACGAGCCGTTCGATGTCGGTCCGCGACCCCCTTGGGTACGCCCGCTCGACGATGCCTCGCTTGTTGGCGAGGAGGATGAGCCCGTAGTGCGGGAACGTGTACTCTAACCCCTCGTAGTCGCTGTTCTCGACCTTCTTGATCTTGAGGCCGAAGTGCTCGTCGTGTAACTCCTGCGCCCGCTCGTAGCTCTCCGGACGGAGGAAGTGCCAGTTGCCCGCGTCGAGGTCGACGCCCTGCTGGTCGGCGTACTCGCGGAGGACGTCGGCGGTGTCGCGCTCGGGGTCGAACGTGGTCGGCAGGAAGACGACCTCGTCACTGTATGCCTCCGGGCCGACGATGTCCCGAATCCGCGACGGGAGTATCGGATAGCGGGGGTTCGCCTCCGTCGGATCGGCGGCGACCTCTTGCGCACGCCGCAGTCGGAGGATCAGCGCAGGACAGATGCCGTCGGGACAGTTCGTGTAAAACGATGTCCACAGGACCGCGCGCTCCCCCTCGAACTCCGCCGTCGATATCTCCTCGCCCGCGATCGGATCGGGCACGGTGAACTCTGGCATCTCGTCGCCGTGGATCGGGTGAACCGGATCGCCGCGAGTCTGTTCCGGCGGTCCGAGAACTGTCCCGTCGTCGCCACCGGCGCCGAGGACGCCGGCGCAGCCAGCCGTGGCGGTCACGCCGGCGGCAGTCCCGGTGGCGGCGAGCGTACGGAGGAAGCGGCGGCGGTCCATGTCGTTGCCCGACCTACGTGGTCGCTCGTAAATGAACCCCGCGCCTGGTGGCGCGCGATGAACACGACCGATATCGCCCGGAAAGCGGTCCCAGCCGCCGTGAACGGCCGCTCCGGTGCGATCAGACCGGTGGACAAACGTCCGGAACCCCCGTGGTACCGTGACTCTCGCAAGGGTTATACCCCAACCGGCTGTACGTTTATTCGCAATGGCAAACGGTAAGGTTGATTTCTTCAACGACACTGGCGGCTACGGTTTCATCTCGACTGACGACGGCGACCTCGACGACGACGAAGACGTGTTCTTCCACATGGAAGACGTCGGCGGCCCGGACCTCGAGGAGGGGCAGGAAGTGGAGTTCGACATCGAGTCGTCCCCCAAGGGACCCCGCGCGACGAACCTCGTCCGCAACTAACCCTTCACACCGCGGACGACGCGTCCGCACGAACCACCGGATTTCGGCCGTCGCTCGACGCGATCGGCGCCGTCTCCGTTTCTCTCACACGTATCACGCCTCCGCGAGCGGCGGCTGATCGCTGCCGCGCGACGGCCGGCCCCCGCGGAGCGACGCGATCGACCGTTTAAATACGAGCGCGGGCCAAGTCGGGCCCAGTGAGCGATCCGATCCCGACCGGCTGCCGGCCGGTCGACGAGCTGTTGGGCGGCGGCTTCGAGCGCGGCGTCGTCACGCAGGTGTACGGCCCGCCGGCCGCGGGGAAGACGAACCTCGCGCTCGCCGCGGCGGTCGAGGTCGCGGCCGGCGGCGACCGAGCCCTCTACGTCGACACCGAGGGGCTCTCCATCGACCGGTTCGAGCAGATGGCCGCCGGCCGGCTCGACCGGGGCGACGGCGACGAGGACCTCGAAGCGCTCGCCGCGCGGCTGGTCATCTCGGAGGCGTACGACTTCGACGACCAGCGCGAGGCGGTCCGCGACGCCGAGGAGCTCGCCGAGGAGGTCGAGCTGATCGTGTTAGACTCCGCGACGGGCTTCTACCGGCTGGAGCGCGCCGGCGACACTCAGGGCGGCGAGTCGCTCCGGAAGGTCGCAAAGCAGGTGACCCATCTCCTCTCTCTCGCCCGGCGTCACGATGTCGCCGTGGTGATCACGAACCAGGTGTTCACCGACCCGGAGGGGGACCGGGACCGCGCGCTCGGCGGCAACACCCTCAACCACTGGACCGGCGCGATCCTCCGCGTCGACCGGTTCCGCGGCGGGAACCGCCGCGTGACCCTCGAAAAGCACCGGTCGAAGCCCGCGGGCGACACCGCGACCTTCCGCATCGTCGGCGACGGGCTCGCGGAGGGCGCGGACGGGTAGCCGACGCGGCGAACGGCCGCGGAAGGCGGAGAAGAAGAGGGCGGTCGGTGGACCGGACGGCGGCCTACCGGCTCACAGCTCGCCGAGCTTCCGGAGGAGCTGGCCGCGGTACTCCTCGTCGGCGTTGACGCCCTTGATCTCTAAGACATTCCGCTCTAGCTTGTCGAGCGCGACGTGGAAGGCGTGCTCGGCGCCGTACCCCTCGCCGGAGCCGCCGACCTGCCCCTCGTTGGTGCGGAGGCGGATCTGACACTGGATCAGGGGCGTGCCGCGGAGCTTCTCCTTGTGCGCGTGGAGCCGGACGTGCGCGTGGATGACCTGCATCTCCGCGTACTTGTCCGCGACCTGCTCGATGGACTCGACGATGTGTTCGCGGGAGGTCCCCTCCAGCAGGTCGACGTTCGTGATCTGGACGTCCATCGAGTCCTGCTCGGTGAACGTGAGCGCGCGCAGCACGTCGGTCTTCGTCACCATCCCGGCGACGGTGTCGGCGCCCTCGGGGGTGACGACCAGCCCGGAGACGTCGTTGTCGAACATGCGCTGGACGACCGTCTGCGCGGTCTCGTCGTTCGCCGCCGTGACGACGGGGCTCGACATGATGTCGTAGACGGGGATGTCGAGCATCCGGTCGATGTCGCCGGCGCGGTCGCCGCTGCCCTGCCGCTCCTGGTCGCGGACGACGAACTCCACGATGTCGTTCGTGGTGACGACGCCGACGAGGTCGCCCTCATCGTCGAGGACCGGGAGCCGGGAGACGCCGTTCTCCCGGAGGCGGTTGATCGCGCGGCCGACGCTCTCCGTCTCGCCGATGCCGATCACGTCCTCGGTGGCGATCTGGGCGACGGTGATCGCGTCGAGGCTGTCGATGACGGCCTCGAGGATCTGGTCGACGGTGACGATCCCGTAGAGCTTCTCCCCCTCGTAGACGGGCGCGATCTTCACGTCGCCCTCGACGAGGAGCCGAGCGGTCTCGCGTACGTCCTCGTGTCGGTCGACGGAGGGCGCGGGCTTCATCACCGCCGACACCTTCGTGTCGTCCTCCATGCGCGACCGCACCAGCTGTTTCTCGCCGACGACGCCGGCGTACTCGCCGTCCTCGACGACGACGATCCCCTTGGGGTTCTCTCGCTCGAAGATAGAACGGACCTTGGCGAGCCGCTCGTCGACGTCGACCTCCACGTATTCCGCGACCGCGATATCAGAGATGTTCATAGTCCACTCCGAGGGTTCGACGGGCCGGGTATTGAAAGTGCGGGAGTCGTCGCGCACGCCGACACGTCTCGCCCGTTCGCCGGAATCCGCCTGAAGGTATTTGCGTGTCGCCGACCAAGTCGTCGCGTGAAAATCTCGACCGCCCTGATCGCCGCCGGCGTCGCGCTGATCGTGATCCCGCTGCCGGTTCCGATCCCCTTCGTCGGCGTGATCGCCGGCGCGCTCGCGGTGCTGGGCGGGCTCTTCCTCCGCCTCTTCGGCGTGTGAGGCGCCGTCCACCCGGCGTGTGAAAGCTTTTTGCCCGTTACCCCCGCACGGGGATGCGTGTACGACGCCGTCGTCCTCGACAACGACGGGGTGTTGGTCGGACGGACGCCGTTCGACACGCTCCGCGAGGCCGCGTGGGACGCGTTCGTGAGCCTCGGCGTCGAGGATCCCGACCTCTCGCACGTCGACGACGTGGCCGTCGGCGTCGACCCCGCGACCCTGACCGACATCTGCGAGCGGTACGGGGTCGACCCGACGGAGTTCTGGCGGGTCAGGGACGAGACCGCCGCCGCGGCGCAGATCGACGCGGCCCGGAAAGGGCAGAAGACGCCGTACGACGACGTGGACGCGCTCCGCGCGCTCGACGCCTCGCTCGGCGTCGTCTCCTCGAACCAGCAGGAGACCGTCGACGCCCTCCTCGACCACTTCGGGCTGGCGGGCCACTTCGAAGTCGCGTACGGCCGCGAGCCCTCGGTGGCCAGCCTCTCGCGCAAGAAGCCCTCTCCCTACTACCTCGAACGCGCCCTCGAGGACATGGGCGCCGAGACGGCGCTGTTCGTCGGCGACAACGAGTCCGACGTGCGCGCGGCCGACAACGCGGGGATCGACTCCGCGTTCCTCCGCCGCCCGCACCGCCGGTCGACGGAGCTCGCCTGCCACCCGACCTACGAGATAGACGACCTCCACGACCTCGTCAGCATCTGCGGCCGCGCGCCGACCGACGGTCCGGCCTGACCGCCGGCCCTCGCGGACGACGCCGACCGACCGGGGCCCGACCGCAATCCTGAACTACGCGCCCGACGAGTCAGAGCCGTGTCCGCGCCCTCCGCACGCGTCGGGTCGCGCCGACGCACCGACCGAGACGCACTCGACGACGCGACCGCCCGCTACCGCCGCGCCGAGCGCGCGGTCAGTTGGACGCTCGCGCTGCTCGCCGCCGGCGCCGTCCTCGCGGCCGTCACCGCGCTCTCTCTCTGGCCCGGGGTGGCGGTCGCCGGCCTCCTCTTGCTCGCGCTCCGCGCGCCCGCGTTCCAGCGGCGCGGCACCGCGCGGCTCCGGACGGACGCCCCGCCCGCGACGGTCGTGCGCGAGTTCGCGTCCGGGAGACCGCCGATCCTCGCGTTCCAGTGGGCCGTCGCCGACGAGGTGCGCGAGGTCGACGACGGCCCGACCGACTCCGCCGACGAGGACGCGTCCGGAACGGCCGCGACGTACGAGTTCTCGTACCTCTTGGGACTCAAGACGGTCGAGCTCGACCTCTCCGTCGACGCGAGCGACGGGGACGCGCTCGGCGGCGCGGTCGACGGGGGCGAGCCTGAGCGCCGGCCGGTCGCGACGGTCGAAATCGAGGGGACTGCCGGCGGGAAGCCGTGGGCGTCGTACGCGGTCGCGGTCCGCGGGGCGGCCGACGGCGGGAGCGTGGTCGACGTCGAACTGCGGCCGACGCGGCGGTTCGACCTCCGCCGCCTCCCGCAGGGACGGGTCGCGGAGCGGTACTACGCCGACGTGCTCGCCGCGCAGGGATACGAGGTCGTCGAGCGGTCGGTGTCGATGACGCGGTGACTCACGCGACCGGTTCGGCCTTCGGCGCGTCGACGACGGTCCGGGAGACGCCCTCCGCGTCGGCCGTGCCGCGGACCTCGATCCCGCGCAGTCGGAAGGCCAGCGCCGCGTCGTTCCGGGCCGCTGGCGACCGGGGGCGAAGGACGGTCTCGCCCTCGTCGCCGTCGTCGTCGCGGACGACGACCACGTCGCCGTCCCTGAACGCGACGTACTGGACATCGCGGGTCGACACCTCGACGCGGGCGTTCTGGAGCGCCGTGACGCCGGTCCCGGCGAGCGCCGTCGCGAGCGCGAACCCGGCCACCTCGATCCCCTCCCCGGACCCGGCGGCCAGCTCGATCAGGGCCCCGAGGAGGGCGATCGCGCCCGCGACGGCCGACCAGCCAACCTCGCGTCCGACGGGCGGCGCTCGGCCGCTCGCGAGGCGCCTGACGGTCGTCTCGGCCACGCGAGCGAGCCCCTTCCGAACGCGGATCTCGTCGGGGGCGACCTCGACTCGTCCCACGGTCGTCGCGAACGACCACGTCCCGGTCCGGGTCACGCGGCGCGGGGATCGATCGGCGCTCGTTCGACGGGCGGCGCGGACGGAGCGGGTCCGGCGCGGGGGCCACGCGGAGGGCGGACTGACATCGTCGCCCCGGGCTACGAGCGCCGCCCACCTAAGTGATCCCGTGGCCTCCGGCGCCGCGTCGGATTGCGGTCGCCGACGTGACGGGAGGCTTTTGTCCGCGTCGCCCGGACGCCGGCGCATGGACCTCCCGCCGGTCGGCCTCGGAACGATGGGGATCGATGACCCGGACGCGGTCGCGACCGCGCTCTCGGTCGGCTACCGCCACCTCGACACCGCTCGGATCTACGACAACGAAGCTGTCGTCGGCGACGGGCTCGCCGCGGGGCTGACCGCCGTCGACCTCGATCGCGGCGACGTGACCGTCGCGACGAAGCTGTGGATCGACGACCTCCGGGGCGAGGCGGTCGCGCCCGCGGCCCGCGAGAGCGCGGAGCGACTGGGGGTCGACGCGATCGACCTGCTGTACGTCCACCGACCGCGCGGCGACTACGATCCCGAGACGACGCTGCCGGCGCTCGACCGACTGGTCGAGGAGGGCCTCGTGCGGAACGTCGGCGTCTCGAACTTCGAGCTCGCGGACCTCGACCGCGCGGTCGAGGTCCTCGGCCGCCCGCCCGCCGCCCACCAGACCGAGCTCCACCCGCTGTTCTACCGTCCGGAGCTGCTCGACCACGCCCGCGAGCACGGCTACCCCGTCGTCGCCTACTCGCCGCTCGCCGGCGGGCGGGTGCGCGAGGTCGACGCCGTAACCGAGGTCGCGGACGCGCACGGGACGACGCCCGAGGCGGTCGCGATCGCGTGGGCCACCGCCAAGGAGCCGGTCGTGACGATCCCGAAGGCGTCGAACGAGGCGCACCTCCGGGCGAACCTCGCCGCGGCCGACCTCGACCTCACCGACGCGGAGGTCGCCGCGATCGACGCCGTCGAGCGCGAGGAGGAGCTGTTCCCCGAATAGTCGATCCATAAATTCGGATCAGATCTGATTCAAATCGGGCTAGATACGCACGATCCCGGTTCACTTTTATCTCGGGACCGCCGACGGTCGCGTATGACCGAGATCATCGACGGCAAGTCGGTCGCGGCCGACGTGCGCGGCGCGGTCGCCGACGAGGTGACGCGGCTCTCCGACGCCGGCGCCGCGCCGGGACTCGCCACGGTGCTGATGAGCGACGACCCGGCCAGCGAGACGTACGTCTCGATGAAACAGCGCGACTGCGAGGAGGTCGGCATCGAGAGCTTCCACGTCGAGATCGACGCCGACGCCCCCGCGAGCGAGCTGTACGAGACGATCGACGACCTCAACGACCGCGACGACGTCCACGGGATCTTGGTCCAGCTCCCGCTCCCGGACCACGTGGACAAGCGGACGGTCCTCCGACGGATCGACCCGGAGAAGGACGTGGACGGCTTCCACCCGGAGAACGTCGGCCGCCTCGTCGCGGGCGACGCCCGGTTCAAGCCCTGCACCCCCCACGGCGTCCAGAAGCTGCTCGACGCCTACGACGTGGAGACGGAGGGCGCCGACGCCGTCGTCGTCGGCCGCTCCGACATCGTCGGCAAGCCGATGGCGAACCTGCTGATCCAGAAGTCGCCGACCGGCAACGCGACGACCACGGTCTGCCACTCCCGCACCGAGGACTTGGAGGGGAAGCTGGCGGGGGCCGACATCGTCGTCGCGGCCGCCGGGCTCCCCGAGTTCGTCGACGGCTCGATGCTTAAGGAGGGCGCGACCGTGATCGACGTGGGCATAAACCGGGTCGACGCGGACACCGAGAAGGGGTACGAACTCGTCGGCGACGTTGACTACGAGTCGGCCAGCGAGGTGGCGGGGGCGATCACCCCGGTACCCGGCGGCGTGGGACCGATGACGCGCGCGATGCTCCTCTACAACACGGTGAAGGCGGCCGGGCTCCGGCGCGATGTCGACGTGAACTTACCGTAGCGCTCGCCGCTCAGTCGTCGTCGGCCGCGGCGGCGCGGTTCCGGATCTCGATCCGGCCCTCGATCTCGGGGTCGATCCCCCGCTCGCGGGCGTAGTCGGCCAGCACCTCGTACTGGATGTCCGCCTCGTCGATCCGGTGGCGCTGGGCGAGCGTCGGGTACTCGTGTTCCGAGTGGAGCAGGTACTCGGAGACGGCGACCGTGTAGCGGGCGTCGGGGTCGATCGGCTCACCGCCGACGGTGGCCTCCAAGATCAGTTCCGCGTCGTCGTCCCAGACGACCCGGGCGTTCGAGACGTGGCCGTGCCACCAGTCGTCCTCGCCGAAGTCCACGTCGGGCGCGGCCATCTCGCGGAACACGTCGCCGAGCTCCGCGCCCGTGACCGAGGCGAGCGCGACGGGCTCCTCGAACGGGATCAGACTGATCAGGTCCGCCTTCGTCACGCCGCCAGTCCACGGGTCGCCCTGGCGGAGCCCGCCGGCGTTCGACAGGCCAACGTCGGCGTCGTGGACCCAGCGGAACGCGTCCGCGACGAAGTTGCCGACGCGACACTCCCCGCCGTGGACCACGTCGCCCGTCCGCTCGATCGGCTTCTCTACCGTGTCGACGACCTCGCCGAGGTCGGCCGCGGCCATCCGCTCCGCGAGCGCGGTTTCGAGGCCGGGCGCGGGGTCGGCCCCGTCCGGTTCGTGGAGCGTCGCGGTCGGGGGGTCGGCGTCGAGGTCGATCTCGGCCACCGTCTCCCCGTTGACGCCGGGCCGGACGAGCAGCGTGTCGTCGACGACCTCGTTCCGGCGACTGTGGACGTGGCCGCCGAGGACCGCGTCGACGTCGAGCCCGCGGGCGAGGTCGTCGTCGCCCGCGCCGAGGTGCGAGAGGACGACGACGCGATCGAGGGGGTCGGCGCCGGCGGCCGCGCCCCTCTCGCTCGCCGGCGCCCCCCGGTCCCGGCGCTCGGCGACCGCGGTCCGCATCTCCGCGAGCGCGTCGCGCGCCGCGGCGACGGGGTCGTCGAACGAGAGGTCGGCGGCCATCGGGTTCAGCGAGTCCGTCGCGGGGTCGGTGACGCCGACGAACCCCACCGTCTCGCCGTCGACCTCGCGCGTCGCCCACGGGACGACGCCCTCGGCGCGCCCGAACGGCTCGCCGTCCTCGTCGCGGACGTTCGCGGAGACGAACGTCGCCGGCGAGTCGGCGACGAGGTCGCGGAGCGGGTCGGGCCCGTAGTCGAACTCGTGGTTGCCGAACGTGTCGAGGACGGTGTCGGTCGCCTCGTAGAAGTCGAGGACCTGCCTGCCGGTCGCGACCAGCGAGAGGACGCCCGGCGCGGTCGTGTCGCCGGTGGCGACGACCGCGGCGTCGGGCCCCGAGAGCGCGCGGATCCGGCCGGCCAGGCGGGCCGCCCGCTCGGGGGCGTCGAAGACGTTCTCGATGTCGGAGTAGTGAACGAGGCGGACCATTCGATGTGGGACGGGAGGGGCGAGCGGGGCTTAAAAATCGCGGAGTCGGCCGGCGCCCGCGCGGTCGGGCCGGGGGCGGCTCGCGCGCCGTCCGTTCCCCCGCCCGCGGTTTCGCCCCGTGATCCCCGCTCGCACACGCGCAGGACATTGAAAGCGCTTTTATGGATGTCCGGACTACGACGGGGCACAGCCTCTGTGGGGTCGATGATGTGCCGTTCCGTTAGGGACCGACCACGGGACGGACACGCGAGCCTACACGGAGGATAGGTGAACAACATATGCCCGTTTACGTAGACTACGACACCCCGGCGGACCTCGCGGAGCGATCCCTCGAAGCGCTCGAGGTCGCCCGAGACACCGGCACCGTGAAGAAAGGAACCAACGAGACCACCAAGGCCGTCGAGCGCGGCAACGCCGACCTGGTCATCGTCGCGGAGGACGTCTCCCCCGAGGAGATCGTGATGCACCTCCCCGAGCTCGCCGAGGAGAAGGGGATCCCCGTCGCCTTCGTCGACACCCAGGACGAGGTCGGACAGGCCGCCGGCCTCGAGGTCGGCTCGGCCGCCGCCGCCGTCGTCGACGCCGGCGACGCCGACAACGACGTCGAGGACATCGGCGAGAAGGTCGCGGAGCTCCGATAACCTCCCATGAGCGCAGAAGAGGGCACCGGCGACTCGACGACCGCGGAGGTCATCGAGGTCGTCGGCAAGACCGGGATGCACGGCGAGGCCATGCAGGTCAAGTGCCGCATCCAGGAGGGATCGAACCAGGGCCGGATCATCACCCGGAACGTCCTGGGTCCCGTCCGTCTGGGCGACGTGCTCCAGCTGCGGGAGACCCAGCGCGACGCCGACTCCATCGGAGGCCGATAACCAATGGTCGAGACACGCACCTGCGATTACAGCGGTGAGGAGATCGAGCCCGGCACGGGCACGATGTTCGTCAAGAAGGACGGCACCGTCCTCCACTTCGTCGACTCGAAGGCGGAGAAGAACTACTTCCTCGGCCGCGAGGCGCGCGACGTCGAGTGGACCGAGGAGGGCCACCGAGCCGGAGGCGACGAGCAGTGAGCCACCACGACGAGCGCACGTTCGTGATGGTGAAGCCCGACGGCGTCCAGCGCGGCCTCATCGGCGAGATCGTCTCTCGCTTCGAGGAGCGCGGGCTCAAGCTCGTCGGCGGCAAGTTCGTTCAGCTCGACGAGGAGCTCGCGAAGGAGCACTACGGCGAGCACGAGGATAAGCCGTTCTTCGACGGCCTCGTCGAGTTCATCACCTCCGGCCCCGTCTTCGCGATGGTGTGGGAGGGCGCGGACGCGACCCGACAGGTCCGCGCGATGGTCGGCGAGACCGACCCGACCGAGTCCGCCCCGGGCACGATCCGCGGCGACTTCGGCTTAGACCTCGGCCACAACGTGATCCACGCGTCGGACCACGAGGACGAGGGCGCCAACGAGCGCGAGATCGACCTGTTCTTCGACGACGAGGAACTCGTCGACTACGACCTTGACACCTCGGCGTGGGTGTACGAGGAAGAGGACCACTGACGCCGCTCGCGGATTTCGCTTTTCGCCGCCGCCCCGCCTCCGGAGAGCCATCGCTCGCTCGACACACCGCGTTTCCGGTGAATTCTCCCGGAGAGTTCCGCTCTGTCGTCCGGTTTCTCCCGACGGACCGCACATAAACGACAGCGACGGTCCCCCGCCGGCTCAGGTGTCGACCGCGATCGCGGTCCCGTCGTCGGTGACCACGATCACTTCGTCGCCGCCGTCGCCCGTCACATCGGCGAACAGGGGCCCGCCGTAGACGACGACCTCGGCGGGGCCGCCCCGGGCGAGCACCTCGCCCTGCTGGGTCATCGCGAGCACCTCGCCGGCGCGGTTGACCACGACCGGCGCGCGCTCGCCGTTCCCGTCAACGTCGCCCATCCGCGGCTCGTTGATCCGGGTCGAGGCGCCGTACTGCTGTTTCCAGACCACTTCGCCGTCGAGGAGGTCGACGGCCCAGACGCTCCCGGAGCCGCCGACGTACACCCGACCGGGGTCGGCGTCCCCCACGGCGATCGGGCGGTCCTGGAGCTTCACCTCGTACCGGTCGGAGCCGTCGCTCGTCTCGACGGTCTCGATGTTCCCGTTCGCGCCGCCGAGCGCCAGCACCGGTCCGTCGCGACTGTCCGCCGCGTTCCAACTCAGCGGGTTCACGCTCGGCTCGGTCGTCCAGCGCGTCCCGCCGCTCGCGTCGAGCATGTGGACCGTCGCGGGGTCGCCGGCTGTCGTCAGCACCGCCAGCCCGCCCCGCTCGCCGGCCTCGGCGTCGGGCTCGGCGACGAGCGGTCGCCGGGTCACCTCGCCCGACAGCGAGGCCTCCGCGACCGCGTCGCCCTCGCCGTCGACGACGAGAACGCCCCCGTCGGCCGTGACCGCGGCCACCTCCGCGCTTCCGTCGCCGGTGAGGTCGCCGACGGCGGGGCGGATCCCCGATGGGCCGCCGAGGTCGACCGCGAACCGCCTCGCCCCGTCGGCCGCGTCGACGACGACGAGCCCGCCTGACGCCGTGGTGAGCGCGACGACCGGGTCGCCGCCGAGGGTGCCCGTCGCGAGGCCGCTGACGCCGACGGGACCGTCGCCCGAGCCGTCCCCGTCGTCGCCGCCGCGGCGCTCGGCGTCCGGCCCGGCTATCGGCACCGTCCACGGGGTCTCATCGGTCCCGACGATCGTCGCGCGGACGACCCGCGACCCGTTCTCGACCGCGGGCCGGAGGAGGAGCGGGTCGCCGTCGACGGTCGCGACCACGGCGCCGCTGCCGTCGTCGCCGGCCGCCGGTTCCGACTCCCACACGACCGTCGTCCCCGTGGTGGCGTCGTCGACGCCGACGAACGCGAACAGCGCCACGCCCACGCCGGTCGCCCCGCCGGCAAGCAGGATCAGCGTCGCGAACAGGACGCGTCGGTCCATTTGAACCCCATTCGGGCGTCGCCGTGAAACGGTTGTCGGATGCGGCCCCCCGGCCCGCGTCGCGGGGAGTACTGCCCGGATCCGGCCCTACCGTCCCAGCAGCGTCCCCACGTGGTCGGCGCGCTCCTCGCCGACGAGGTCGCGCAGCGCGGCGGGGTCGCGCTCGCCGTCGGCGTCGACGAGGTAGACGGCGCCGTCGCGGTCGCCGTACGCGCCGTGGAGGTCGTAGACGAAACCGTACACGGTCGCGTCCGCAGCCTCCTCCCGCCCGCGGGCGAACGCGACCTGCTCGTGGACGTTGTGCTCGACGAGGCGGTCGCGGAGCGAGGGGTCGGCGTCGTCGCCCCGGTACTCGCCCGCCGCGTCCCCGCCCGTCTCGTCGGTCGGCCCGCCGACGATCCGCGGATCGCTCAGCCCGTCCTCGACGATCGGCAGCAGCGCCTCGACGTCGGCGCGGACGCCCGGTTCGCTCGGGAACTCGCCCGTGCGGGCCGCCGTGAGCGCGGCGTCGACGGCGCCGCACCCGGTGTGGCCGACCACGACGAGCACCTCGGTGTGGGTGTGTCCGAGCGGATACGCCACGCTCCCGTCGAGGACCCGCTCGCCGTCGACGACGGCGCTGACGCTGTTGCCGATGGCGCCGGAGGTGAAGAGGTACCCCGGTTCGTCGACGGCGAACATCCCCTCCTGCGAGACGCGCGAGTCGGAACAGCAGACGGAGACCACGCCCGGCCGCTGTTCGTCGCGGTGCCGGTCGAAGGAGTCGGGCGACAGCGCAGCGACGTGGTCGTCGTTGCGGTCGAGGAGGTCGGCGAGTATCCGGCCGTCCATACCGTCCCGACCGCCCGCGGGAACAAAAAACGCCGTGCGCGGGGCCTCGCCGAAGCGGACCGCGCTCGCCGCGCGGGCGGCCCTCCTCAGGCGACGAGTCCGACGAGGGAGACCGCGATTCCGACGACGAACACCGCGAGGAGCGCGACCGTCGCGATCACGACCGCCGGGGCGAGGGCCTCCTCGTTCTCGTCGAGGACGATGTCTTCGAGGTTCTGCATGTTCGCCCCCTCGTCGCCGCGGGGTTTGAACGCTTCGACCGAGCCGCCGGACCGCGCGGCGTCGCCTCCGCCGACGTGTTTTAGTGCGTCCGGCGTGGCGGATACGCCAACACGATGCCACGCGAAGAGTACCAGACGAAGTTAGAGGGGCTCCGCGACGACGTACTCTACATGAGCGAAGTGGTCGCCGAGCGCCTCCGCAAGGCGCTCGACGCCCTCGAACGGCAGGACGAGGAGTTAGGCGAGGAAGTGATCGCCGGCGACGCCGAGATCAACGACCGCTACCTGGAGTTGGAGGGGCGGTGTACGGACCTCATCGCGTTACAGCAGCCGGTCGCGGGCGACCTGCGGTTCATCGCCGCCTCGTTCAAGATCATCACGGACCTCGAACGGATCGCGGACCTCGCGACGAACCTCGGGGAGTACGCGAAGCGGGCGGACCGCGAGGCGTTCCCCGACGTCGACGTTCAGCGCATCGGCGACGACACGCTGGCGATGCTGGAGGAGGCGATGGACGCCTACGCGGAGTCGGACCCCGAGCGCTGTTACGCGGTCGCCGAGGCGGACGACGACCTCGACGCCGCCTGCGAGGCCGCGAGCGACCTCGTCGTCCGCGACCTCATCAAGCGCGACGAACTCCACGAGGAGGAGGACGTGGAGGCGACGATGCGGAACGTCTCGCGCCTCCTGCTCACGATCCGCGACCTCGAACGCGTCGGCGACCACGCGGTCAACATCGCGGCCCGGTCGCTGTACATGATCGAGAACGACGACGCTCTGCTGTACTGACCGGCGCCCGGGCCCCTCCGATCTTCCGCCGCGTCGACGGTCCGGCCGCTGTCTCCGTCACCGACCCGGCACAGTCCGCGCCGCCGGCTCGGAACCTGTCACCGAGCCTGACGCTGCCCCCCTGTTATATCCGTCAGACCGGCGATGTCCGACGCATGGTTCTCGGAGCAATCGTCTCGTTCGTCGTCGCGCTGCTGGTCGGCGGCCTGGGCATCTACGTCAGCGGTCGGATCGTCGCGGGCGTCGACGACTACTCGCACGCCGTGGTCACGGCGCTGCTCGGCGCCCTCGCCTGGGCGCTCGGATCGCTGATCCCGCTGATCGGTCCGGTCGTCGCGCTGGTCGCGTGGGTGTGGGTGATCAACTGGCGGTACCCCGGCGGCTGGAGGGACGCGGCGGTCATGGGACTCGTCGCGTGGGCCGCCGCCCTGGTCGTCATCGCCGTGCTGAACGGCGTTCTCGGGCTCGGTATCAGCGCGTTCGGGGTGCCCGGCGTCTGAACCGGCTCTCCCCTTGCGAACGCCGACCCTGGTTCGGGAGGGGCGACCCGGCGTTCAGGTGACGATTTCGATGCGGGCGCCCCCCGCGGCCCCCTCGTCGATGCGTACGTCCCAGCCGTGCGCGTCGACGATGCGCTCGACGATGGCGAGGCCGAACCCGCTCCCGTCCTGTCCTCGTCGTGTGGCCCTTCTCGAAGACGCGCTCGCGCCCGCGCTGCGTCGGCCGGCCTCGATGCTCTCGCTCGCGACCCGATGAGCCGGCGCGGTCCCGGACCGAACGCCGGCCGGAACGGCCGCTCCGGGATCCGCGGAACTCAGTCGGCGGCGGCGGGCGCCGTCAGGGCCTCGGCGCGCGTCAGACCGCGGCCCACCACGCCACGACGACCGCGACGCCGCCGAGGATCGAGCTCAGGACGGCGTGGCGGCGGAGCCGGTCCCGGAGCCGGTGACCGTCGGCGTCGTGGTCCGCGGCGTCGACCGGGCACGTCTCGCTCCCGGTGGTACACTCCGGCAGCAGATCGACGGCGACGTGAAGGAACACGCCGGCGGCGATGCCGAACAGGAGCCCGCGAAGCCCGCTCTCCGGCGAAACCCCGGCGATGCCGACCGGGAGAGCCACGATGCCGACCGCTGCCGCGGGCAACAGCAGGGTGACGACCGACTGCCCCCGCTCGGCGAGGCGACGGGCCGCGGCGTACCCGGCGGGCGCTTTGTGCGAGACGAGCGCGATACCGAGAACGGAGGTGAGCGAGGGCATCGCCGCGTAGATCGCGCCGATGATCGCACCGGCCGAGAGCGCGTGAACCGTCAGTTCAGCCGTCGTTCGATCGACGGGCAGCTCCCGATGTGTGAACAGGTGTCCGACCGTGTGGCCGGCGTACCCGCCGAGGAAACCGATCGCGATGCCGAGGCTGCCGAGCCGGCCGTGCTGACCGAGTGCTTGGGGGATCAAGAAGAGCGCGGCGCTGGTCACCATCGCGCCGCTGGCCAGCCCGTACCCCCAGACCGGCTCCAAGGGGTTGCTGCTCCGCACCGCACGCGCTCCGAGCGGTGCGCCGACGGCCATCGCCGCGAACGCGGTCCAAGAGACCGCCACGAGCTTCCAGTTAACACCGTCGACTATCGCTGCCACCGACAGGAGTATGAGCGCCATTAGTCCCGTCGCTCCGACGGCTCGTTCCCGGACGGCCGTCGATCGATCCGTCGCAACTCGGGAGTGATGGTCTCCGGTCACTATTGTACAGTAATAACTAAACTACCTGAATTAATAAAACTTCGGGACACGTGTCTAAACCGGACGCGGACCCGCACCTACGGACCGCGGAACAGCCGTGATGATGGTTTGAACGGGGTTACACGGCGGATTACACCCAGAGGTAATCGGCGACGCACCCTCGCCGAGCGGGCCGTGATCTCAGTCGTCCGCCACGGCGGGGGCCGTGCTCGGTTCCGCGTCCGCTCCGGCCTCCTCGGGAGTCGGTTCCCACGTCAGTTCACCTTCGTACTCGAAGGCGCGGTGGTCCCGCGTCGGGTCGACGACCGTCAGCGACAGCCAGCCGTTGTCCAAGAGCCCCGCCACCGACTCGTTGTCGGCCAGGATCTCGGTGACGCGGTCGACCGGCGCGTGGACGACCGTCGAGAGCCGGAGAGGCAGGTGGTACGGCTCGTCGTCGGCGGCCATGACCGACTGGAGCGGGAGGCCGGTCATCAGGTCGCCCCCGTTGCCCTGGTAGACCCCGACGTTCCCGACGGGATTGTGCGTCACCTTCGACCCGCTGCCGTACGCCGCGTTGTCGACCGTCGAGAAGTAGTACTGCGCGTTGATCCACTGGGTGACGACCATCGGTCCGGCGAGGATCGCTTCGAGCGCGTCGCCGTCCGGGTCGGTCGCCCAGTCGTACGAGTGGAGGAAGGCGCGCCCGTCGAGGTCGAGGCCGTCCGTCAGATCGCGGGGTCCGACGACGAAGCCGGCGTTGCCGGCCAGCCCCCACTCGGGGCGCGTCTCGGCCCAGTCGCCGGCGCGGCGTTCGGTCTCGCGGACGCCCGCCCCCGCGGCGGCCCCGCCGGTGCGCTCGTCGGCGGCGCGCTCGCGGGCGGCGTCGAGGTCCGCGCGCAGCCGTTCGAGCTCGGCGGCGTGCGAGTCGGGCACGTCGCGGTCGTACAGCGTCACCTCGTCGGTCGTCGTGTTGTGTTCGGCGGCGAGGAAGACGGTGTCGTCGGGCACGTCGATCCCGCGCTCGCGCAGTCCGTCCCTGACCTCGGGGTCGTTACAGATCGCGGCGAGCACGCGGGCGCTCGGCCCGCCCGGGTTGCCGGCGCAGGCGCCGCAGTCGAGGCTGGAGTCGTAGGGGTTGTTCGCCGTCTCGGCCGCGTGGCCCGTGAAGACGACCAGGCGGCCGAACGACTCCCACCCCATCAGCTCGAACGCGGTCGCGGCGTACTCGACCCGCTCGTCGCGGGACAGCCCCGTCGGAAGCCCCTCGGCGTCGGCGTCGTGTCCGTGGACGCCCGGGTCGCAGAACTCGTGGTCGCCCGGAATCGCGCCGCCGGCGCCGCCGAGCAGGTCGCGCACCCGCCCGGGGACGAGCGTGCGCGCGGCGAGCGCGAGCCCGTACCCGCTCCCGGCGCCCTCGACGAAGCTGAACGCGGTGGCGGGGTTCGACCGCAGCGTCTCGACCACCTCGCCGGCGGCCTCCGCGAGGCCGCCCCAGCGGTCGCGGCTCCTGCGCGCGGCGCCGTCCGTCGGGACCTCCTCGACGCGGTGCTGCGGGTCGAGGATCGGCGGACAGGCGTCGACGGACACGTCGGCGCCGTAGCCGCTGTACTCCATCGGGACGCCGAAGAAGCCGGCGTACCCGTGCGTCTCGTAGTCGCCGGTCGCCTCGACGTGCCGGCGGATCACCTCCGAGCGCGTGTCGATACAGAAGACCAGCTGGGCGTCCGGGCGACCCGACGCGCCGCCGTCGGCGCGCGCGCCGCGCTCCTCCCCGCGGGCCTCGCTCTCGGCGGCGACGCGCTCGACGAGCCCGTCGCGGTACGTCGCCTCCCACGCGCTCAGGAACGCGTCGGCGATCTCGTCGCTCGGCTCGACCGCCGGCCCGTCGGTCTCGGGCGGCGAGAGGTCGACCTCGAGGGAGTCCGCCAGCGCGAGCCGCGCCGCGAGGTACCCCGTCAGCGTGATCGGGTACGCGGACTGCCACGCGCCGCCGTCGTCGGCGCGCCGCTTGAGCAGGCCGGTCCACCCGGGGAGCGCGGCGAACTGCGCCTCGAAGACGGCCTCCCACCGTTCGCGGGGATACGGCGCCAGCGCGGCCTCGATCGCCTCGGTCGGCGACGCCGGCAGGTCGGCGACGAGCCCGTCGTCGGGAATTTCGTCGTCGTGGCGGGCCACCGAGCGGAACGCGTCGTAGAACCCCGCCTCGCGGTTCGGCATCGGCCACTCGGCCTGCCCCTCGTCGAGGAACGCCGAGAGCCACTTCGTCAGCACGCGGTCGACGCGGTCGGCGCCCGCGTCCGAGCCGTCCGCCTCGCCGGCGCCGCTCGCCCCGTCCGCGTCCTCGGCCGCCGCCAGCCGCTCCAGCACGGCCTCCGGGTCCATCTCGTACCCCCGGTCGGTCAGCTCCGCGTCGAGGCGCTCCGGGTCGATCCGCCCCTCGTCGAGGGCCGCCCGGAACGTCTCCGCGCGCGGGTAGCCGCGGCCGCCGAGCAGGGTCGCCGCCCGGCTCACGGCCTCGTCGAACGGCAGGTCCTCGAAGCCGGCGAGGGGGTTCGCGGTCACGAACGAGTGGACCGGCCAGACCGAGCCCACCGCGGTCGCGGCCGCGTCGATCTCCGCTTCGATGCCGTCGGCGTCGTCGGTACCGGTCTCAGTTGTCATTGTACTCCTCCGTGGCGGTCAGAACGGTGTTCGAGGCCGGTTGGCCCGCGTTCAGCAGTGCGACGTAGAGGCGCTCGCTCCGCTCGTGGACGCCGGTCTCGACCGCGACGTACGCCGCGAGGAAGGCGACGGCGACGACGGCGTGGACCGCGGTCAGCTCGGTCGGCGCGGAGACGAGCGGGAGCCCGGAGAGGACCCCCGAGACGGCCCGATACGCGAGCGCGTACACGCCGATGGCCGGGAGCGCGACGAGCGGGACCGCCGCGTAGCGGGCCGCCGTCGAGAGGGCGGTCTGCCGGACGGCGCTCCGGGCCGCGTGGAGCGTCGTGAGCGTCACGAACCCGGCGAGCAGCAGCCCGGTGTCGACGCTCGTCCCCTTCCCCGTCAGGAGCGCGAACGTCGCGCCGCCCGCGAGCCCCGTCAGCAGGACGACGACCGCGCCGACGACGCCCGTACCGCCGGCGTCGTGGCCGGTCGCTCCCGGGGCCGCGCGCTCGACCTCGTCGCCCGCGCTCAGGAAGTGGTACGCCTTGTAGAAGCCGTGGAGGATGAGGTGCGTGACGGCGGCGCCGAAGAAGCCGAGCCCGGCCTGGACGATCATGAAGCCCATCTGCCCGACCGTCGAGCAGCCCAGTTCGCCCTTCACGTCGGAGCGAACGGTCTTGAGCAGCTTCCCGCCGAGGGCGCTCGCGGCGCCGACGACCACGATAGTGAGCATCAGCCCGGTCTCGACGGTCACGACGGGCGCGAAGCGGAGCAGCAGGATCCCGCCCGCGTTGACGAACCCGGCGTGCATCAGCGCCGAGGCGGGCGTGGGGGCGGTCATCGAGGAGAGCAGCCAGCCGTGGAACGGGATCAGCGCCGACTGGATCATCGCCGCGAGGACGAGCGCGGCGCCGGCGACGAGCCACGCGGGCCCGCCGAGGGCGTCGGCGCTCGCGGCGACGCCGGATATGGTCGTCTCGCCCGTCGTCCGCCACAGCGCCGTCAGCGCGACGCCGAGCAGCGCGCTGCTGGCGAGGAAGTGACGCCGGGCGACGCTCGCGGCGGCGCGGGCCTGCGGCCAGCCGTCGACCGTGCCGACGAGCCGGGCCATCAGGAGCCCCATCGCCAGCCAGCAGGTCCAGAACAGCGCGACGTGGTCGGCCGCGACGAGCGCCATCACGGCGAGCGTGAACCCGAAGACGCCGAGGAAGAAGTCGGTCTCGTGGGCGCTCCCGGCCATGTAGCGGCGCGAGTAGCTGTGGACGATCCCGCTGAAGAACGTGACCACCACCCACATCAGGACGGTCAGCCCGTCGACGGCGACCGCGCCGGGGACCTCCCACGGTCCGCCGAGTCGGAGTCGGGCGACGAGGACGGCGACGCTCGCGGCGAACAGCGTCCACGCGAGCCGTGTTAGTGCGACGGGAACGGGCGACGCGTTCGCCGTCTCCCGGAGCGCTCCGACCGTCCGTTTCGAGGTGCGTCCTGACATCGTTCGAGCCGTCACGCGACCGCCGCCGGAGTCCGGACCGCGCCCGGATCCGAATTCGGTCGCATCTACCTGCTTCAGAGAACGTAACGTCTATTAAAATTGTCTGTATTCACAATTCGTTCGCAGATCTCAAATTAAAGAACATTATGTTTATCGGCTCGCGACCGCACAGCGGACGAGCCCGGCCTTCGGCCGCGCTCGACTTTCGCCCGCCCGGCGTCGCCACTCAGGAAATCATAACGTCCCCCGGTCCGGAGGGGCGGTATGGAAGAACTCTCGGGGACCGTCCTCGCCGGCGAGTCGTTCGAGCCGGTCCGGGGACGGGTCGTCGTCGAGGACGGGCGGATTGCGGCGGTCGAGGAGACGGCCACGGAGTCGACTGACGTCGTGCTGCCGGCGTTCGTCAACGCGCACACCCACCTCGGGGACTCCGTCGCGAAGGAGGCGGCCGTCGGCCTCTCGCTCCACGAGGCCGTGGCGCCGCCGGACAGCCTGAAACACCGCCGGCTGGCGGCCGCCGACCGCGACGAACTGGTGTCGGCGATGCGCCGCACTCTCCGATACATGCGCCGGACGGGCACCGTCTCCGCGCTGGACTTCCGCGAGTCGGGTCTTCCGGGCGCGCGCGCACTCCGCGAGGCGGCCGAAGACACGGGCGTCGACCCGTTCATCTTCGGCAGCGGCGACCCGGCGGTGCTCGACGTGGCCGACGGCTACGGCGCCTCCGGCGCCAACGACGACGACTTCGCCGCCGAGCGCGCCGCCTGCGAGGAGCGCGGCGTCCCCTTCGCGATCCACGCCGGTGAGCCCGACGCGACCGACATCCACCCGGCGCTCGACCTGGACCCGGACCTGCTCGTCCACATGGTTCACGCCGAAGAGGAGCACCTCGAACGGGTCGCGGACCAGTCCGTTCCGGTCGCGGTCTGCCCGCGCGCGAACGCGGTCCTCGGCGTCGGGACGGCGCCGATGCGCGACCTGGTCGACCACGCGACCGTCGCGCTCGGCACGGACAACGTCATGCTGAACCAGCCGTCGATGTTCCGCGAGATGGCGACCGCCGCGAAGCGGTTCGACGTCACCGACCGGGAGGTGCTGCGGATGGCCACCGCCGCCGGCGCCGAGATCGCCGGACTCGACTGCGGCGTCGTCGAGCCCGGGCGGCGGGCGGCGCTGCTCGTCCTCGACGGCGACTCGGACAACATGTCCGGGACGGCCGACCCGGTCAGCGCGGTCGTTCGGCGCGCCACCGGGCTGGACGTGAAGCGGGTCGTCGGCTGACCGCCCCGGTCAGTCGCCCTCGTGCCGCTCCGCGTCGAACCGCCCGAATGGGGTCGTCTCGTGGGTCCGCACGAGCACCTCGTCGGCGACCGTGACGCCCATGTCGAGGAGCGCCTGCGCCACGGGCGTGATGTCGCTGTCCGATTCGCCGACCACCGTCACGAGCAGGTTCTGCTCGCCCGTCACGAGCTCCTGGACCGACACCACGCCGTCGATCTCCAGGATGTCGGGGATGAGCTCGCCGCGCTCCGGGATCGACGCGGTGCAGTAGAGCAGCATCCGGAGCGGGTACCCCGACCGCTGGTAGTCGACGCTGGCGCTGTACCCCTTGATCACGCCCTCCGACTCGAGCCGCTGGATGCGCTTGCGGACGGTGCTGTCCGAGGTGCCGGTCCGCTCCGCGATGTCCCCGGACGACGTGTTCCGGGCGTCGGCCTGGAGCGCGTAGAGGATCGCCCTGTCGACGTCGTCGATCGCGCCGTTGTCCATACCCCGCCGATAGGCGCGTGTCGTTTTATACGTTGGCGCGCGGCGTCCGGCGGCGCCTCGCTCGCGCCGATCCCGACGCCTACATACGGACTCCGCCAGTGGGTCGGGTATGGCGCCCTACACCGTGGACATCGACGTGCGGTTCCGCGACATCGACGCGCTGGGTCACGTCAACAACGCCGTCTACGCGACGTACGTCGAGCAGGCGCGGACGCGATACTTCCGCGACGTGCTCGACATCGACATCTCGCAGTCGTCGACCGTGCTGGCGTCGCTGTCGGTCGACTTCCGTCGCCCGATCGAGTTACCGGACGAAACCGTGACGGTCACCGTCGAACTGGCCGACTTGGGGCGGTCGAGCGCGACGATGACCCACGAGATCCGCGTCGGCGACGCGGTCGCCGCGGAGGCCGAGGCGACGGTCGTCGCGCTGGACCCGGAGACCGGAGAGCCGGCGCCGATCCCCGAGGAGCACCGGGCCGAGATGGAGTCGTACCACGACCTCTGAGGGGCTCGGGGGACCGGGTCCCGCCGGCCGATCCGCGCCGGACGCACACCTTCTTGACGCCGCGGACGGATCGATCGGTATGAGCGTTCGACTGTACGCCCTCGACGGGTGTCCCTGGTGCGAGACGGCGGCCGACGCCTTGGAGGAGGCTGGCGTCGACTACGAGACGGAGTGGGTGGAGGCGCTCCACTCGCGGCGGAACGAGGTCAGGCGCGTCAGCGGCCAGCGCGGCGTCCCGGTCCTCGTCGACGAGGAGCGCGGCGTGACGATGGCCGAGAGCGCGAACATCGTCGAGTACGTCGAGAGGACCCTCGCATGAGCATCTACACCGGCCGCGGCGACGAGGGCGAGACCGACCTCCGGGACATGAGCCGGGTGTCGAAGTCGAGCCACCGCATCGAGGCGTACGGCTCCGTCGACGAGGCGAACGCCCTCCTCGGCACGGTCCGGCCGACGGGCCACGACGACGTCGACGACCTGCTGGAGACGATACAGAACCACCTCCACATCGTCCAGGCGGACCTCGCGAACCCCGACCCCGACCCGGACGACCCGCAGGTGGAAAGCGATCACACCGCGGAGCTCGAGGACCGCATCGACGCGTTCGACGCGGAGCTGGAGCCGCTCCAGTCGTTCATCCTGCCGGGCGGCGGCGAGGCGGGGGCGGCGCTCCACCACGCGCGCGCCGTGGTGCGGCGCGCGGAGCGGCGCGTCGTCGACCTCGCGCGCTCGGAGCCGATAAACGAGGCCGTCGTCACCTACCTCAACCGGCTCTCCGACCTCCTCTTCACCCTCGGGCGGGTGGTCAACGCGCGCGACGGCGAGCCCGAGGAGTCGCCCACGTACTGAGTCGCCCCGAGCGCGCGATTTTTCCCCGTTCCTCGCGAGGTGGTGGTATGACGCTCGACAGCTACGCGGCGGCGGTTGACGGGCTCGACCCGGGCCCCGGCGAGGTCGAGACGGCGGAGCTACTGGTGACCGACGACGTGCTCGTGAAGGCGTTCGTCCTCGGCCCCGACGCGGCGGTCGACCCGCACGAACACGCCGACGCCACGAACGTGTTCCACGTGCTGGAGGGGGAGCCGACCGTGGTCCGCGACGGCGAGGAGGCGGCGCTCGCGGCGCCCGCGGTGGTGCCGAACGAGCGGGGCGCGGTCCACGGCGCCCGCAACGACACCGACGAGCGAGTCGTGCTCACGGCCAGCATCGCACCCCTCCCCTGATGGACGGCGAAATCGATCCCGAGGCGCTGTCGGCGCTGCTGGACGAGGGCGACGGCTCCCCCGACGAGTCGCTGCGTATCGTCGACATCCGCGATCGGCGCGCGTTCGACCGCGGCCACCTCCCCGACAGCGAGTGTATCCCCTTCCCGGAGCTGACGAGCCGGGTCGCGGAGCTGGAGGGGGCGGACCGGATCGTCACCGTCTGTCCCCACGGCGTCGCCAGCCAGCAGGCGGCCCAGCTCATCGGGACCTACGAGGGCACGCAGGACGCGCGCGTCGAGAGCCTCCGCGGCGGAATCGAGGGGTGGCAGGAAGCGGTCGGCGAGCTGACCGAGTCGCCGGCGCCCGAGGGGAACGACGGCGCCGACGAAGACCCAACGTCGCCCTTCTGACGCGGCCCGACCGCCCCGGGACCGGGCTTCTCAGACCGCGCGAACCCGAACCCGCCAGAAGTCGCGGAACGCGTCGTCGAGCGCCGCCTCCGGCTTCCCGGTGGCGTCGGAGACGTCGGTGACGTCGGCGCGGTCGCGCACCCGCCCGAGGACGCTGCGCTCGCCGACGGCGATCACGCGGTCGAGGTCGTTCGCGTCGGCGACCTCGGAGAGCGCCTCGGTCGCCCGGTCGAGGTGGTCGTCTATCTGTCCCTCGCGGCGGCGCTCGAAGCGCCCCTGCGAGAACCCACCCTTCGAGTGGGCCTCCTTCACGTCGCTGGCGAACCCCTCGAAGGCGACCCGATCGGCGCCCTCGTAGGTGCCCACGGCGAAGGTGTCCGAGCGGACCAGCGCGAACGCGAACCGGCCGGTCGGGCGGAACCACGACTCGTCGAGCCGGAAGCGGTCGCTCCACCGGTCGAACGGGTCGGGCGCTATCGGCGGGGTCAGGGCGACGCTCACCGCGCCGGTGTCGTCGGCGAGGACCACGGCCGGAGCCGCGCGCCGGACGAGCGCCGCGCGCTCGCCGAACCAGTCCGCGACGGTCGCCGGGACGGAGTCGGCGTCGGGGACGAACGCGGTCAACAGCCCCTCGGGGTCGTCGCTCTCGACGGCGCGGAAGCGGTCGAGCGCGTCGGTCAGCTTCGGTCCGCGCAGGTCGCTCACGCGCCGGAACTCGACGGACGCCTCGGTCCCCTCCGCGCGCTCCAGCCGCTCCTCTAGCGACTCGATCCGGTGTTCGAGCTCGTTGACGCGCTCCTCGGCGCGCTGGCGGTCGGCGACGGCGTCGGACCGGCGCTCCTCTTCGGCCTCCGCGCGCCGTTCGAGGTGCCGCTTCTCCTCCTCTAACTCCTCGATGCGCTCCTTCAGCTCGGCGCGCCCGAGCAGCCTGTCGATCATACCGAATCGGCGATCCCCTGCGACCTAAAAGGTGCGCCTGCGGCGGCACCTATTCGTAACCGAACGACGCCGTGGCGCGTGCCTGCGAGCGGCCGCCCTCGGCGGCCGCGAGTCGCACGCGCGAGGGAGTCGCTGGCGGCGCCAGCCGCCAGCGACGAGGCTGGGGAGGTGTGAGGCGCGGTTGCGGTGCCGTGCGGGGCGGGACTCAAAGGAGCAGCCGGGAGGCGGTGTTCACGGCCGAGCTGCTGACGCTTATTATAAGCGAGCGGTTGGTAATTTGGCGGTGTTCGCCGCTCTACCGTCAGCAGTCACTCATAGCTGAGCGGCCGAGGACTCGAGAACGTTCTCCACCCCTCTCTGACCGGCTAGTTATAAACAGCAGCTACGATCGACGGGAAATCCGGAGTCACTTCTCGCGTATCACGCGTTCACGAACGGCTCCCAGCCCTCCCAGCGCAGCAGCTTCTCGGCGCGGTCCGCGTCCGCCAACAGCACGTTCCGGCGGTCCGGGAGCGTCTCGTCGGCGAGCTCCCGGGGAATCGCGAGCGTCCCGCTCGGTACGTCGTCGTCGCCGGCGACCGGAATGTGGCCGCCGCCGACCTTCATGACGAGCGGGGCGTCGAGTCGCTCGACCCCCTCGCCGTCCGCGTACAGCTGCTCGTTGACGTGCTCGTGGTCCGCCCGCTGGATGACGGCGCGCTCGCCGCCGTGGGGTTCCACGTACAGTTCCCCCAGGTAGTAGCCGCTCGAGAATCGCTCGAACATACTATGCGTGCTACTCTCTGCCATGACGGGATATAAGCGTTTCCCGCGACTCGCGCGCGCTGAGATTCGGCGGTGGCGTCCGCTACGGAGCGAGCACGTCGCCGTCGTTCGCTCGGTAGTACGCGGCCAACGGCGTGCCGCGCCCGCGCTCGGCCTCGAACAGGTCGGCGAGCCACGCCACGGCGTCCGGGTCGTCGTTCGCGGCGTACCCGAGGAAGTTGCCCCTATCGCCGTGGATCGCGAGGTACGCCGTCGTCCGCCCCTCGACGGTGCTCAGGTACCACGCGAACGGGAGGTCGGTGACGACGCTCACCTCCACCCCGGCCTCGACGATGGAGCGCGCCTGCTCCGGGCTCTCCGCGGCCAGGTACTCCGCGACCGACTCCGTCAGGACGTACGACAGCTCCAGCGACCCCTCGACGACGGTGCGGCGGTACAGCGTCGAAACGAACCGCTCGTCGTTGGCGGCGATCGATGCCCCTCGGAGCCGGTCGGCCGCCTCGACGACGCGCTGAAGCCGGGACAGCACCGTCGCCGGCGGCGTCCCGGCTATCGTCACCACCTCGGCGTCCGCGAAGAACCGGTGGTTCCGCGGCGACGACGGGAGCTCGTTGAGGACGCCGTTCGCGGTCTCGACGGCCTCCGCGACCGCGACCGCCTCGTCGACGGTGTCTAGGAGGATCCGGCCGGCGTACGTCGCCTCGTAGCCGTCCGCGCCGCGCTCGACGAGCCCGTCCGCTTCGAGGGCCCGGACCGCGCGGTTGACCGTCGACCTGGAGTGCTCGAACGCGTCGACGAGGTCCCGGATCCGCGCGGGCCCGTCTGCGAGGCGGACGAGGTACTGCCGACGACTGAAGGCGAGGTCGAGCACGAGTGAACTATCGGACAGCCTTCAGTAATACGTGTCGTTCGAGGAAGAGGTCTCGCCGCGTGCGGGCACCGGCGCGCGGCGCGGCGCCGCGCGCGCCGGGACGGCTACGCGTCGTCGCGCCGCGCGACCTCGTGGCGGCCGAACCCGTACCGGAGGCGGTTCGCGAGCCGCCGGGAGAACCGCCCCTCGTTCCGCGAGTCGAACCGCTCCGCGAGCGCCTGGTAGATGATCGGGACGGGCACCTCCTGTTCGAGCGCCTCCTCGACCGTCCACGTCCCCGTCGAGCCACCGGCCACGTGGTCGGCCACGTCGCCGAGGTCGGAGCCCTCCTCGCGGAACGCCTCCTCGCAGAGCTCCAGCAGCCACGAGCGGATCACGGCGCCGTTGTTCCAGGTGCGGGCCACTGACTCCATGTCGAGGTCGTAGCGCCCGTCGGTGAGCAGTTCGAACCCCTCGCCGTACGCCTGCATCAGCGCGTACTCGACGCCGTTGTGGACCATCTTCACGTAGTGGCCCGAGCCGGACTCGCCCATGCGGTCGTGGCCGTCCGGGCCGGTGGCCACCGCGTCGAAGACCGGGACCATCGCCTCGTAGGCCCACTCCGGGCCGCCGATCATCAGGGAGAACCCGGCTTCCGCGCTCGCGGGGCCGCCGGAGGTCCCGCAGTCGAGGTAGGCGGCGTCCGTCGCCTCGGCGCGACGGACCGACGCCTCGAAGTGGGAGTTCCCGCCGTCGACGACGACGTCGTCGCCGTCGAGGTGGGGCTCTACGTCCGCCAGGGTGGCGTCGACGGCGTCGCCCGCGGGCACCATCAGCCAGATCCGCTTGCCGTCGGCCTCGCCCGACCCGTCCAGCCGCTCGCAGAGGTCCGCGACCGAGTCGGCCGGCTCCGCGCCGTTCGCCGCCGCCTCGGCGGTCGCCTCCGCCGAGAGGTCGAACGCGACCACGTCGTGGCCCGCCTCCAGCGACCGGTTCGCGACGATCTGCCCCATCCGACCGAGTCCGATGACCCCGAGTTCCATGCGCGAGGGGTGGCGACCGCCCGCCGTAGTGGTTCCGGTTCGGTTCCTCGCCCGTCTGCCCGCCGCGGCGCTATTCGCCCGCCTCGGCCTCTCGCTCCCCGAGGTGCGCGCGGAGCGCGTCCACGTCCTTGTTGCCCGCGCCGGTGTTCAGCAGGACGACGGTGTCGCCGGGGCCGAACTCGCCGGACTCGGCGAGCGCGAACGCCCCGGAGACCGCGGCCGCGCAGGTGGCGCCGACCTCCAGCCCCTCGCTCCGCGCGACCTCGATCGCGGCGTCGAGGATCTCGCGGTCGGTCGTCGCCACCGCCCCGCCGTCGGACTCGCGGACCGCGTCGAGGATCAGGTGGCTCGCGCCCGGGTCGGGGATCGCGATCCCGTTACAGGCCGTGTCGACCTCGTCGTCCGCGAGCGGCTCGTGGCGGTCCGCCCCCGACTCGTAGGCGCGGACGATCGGGGCACAGCCCGCGGCCTGCGCGGCGTACATCGGGACCAGCCCGTCGGTCCAGCCGAGGTCGCGCGCCTCGCGGGCCGCCTTGTGCATCCCCACCAGCCCGACGCCGCCGCCGGTCGGGTAGACGACTGCGTCGGGCGCCTCCCAGTCGAGCTGGGCCAACAGCTCCAGCGCCATCGTCTTCTTCCCCTCGTGGCGGTACGGCGTGACGAACGTCTTCGTCGAGTACCACTCGGGGTGCTCGTCCATCGCCTCGGCGTACGCCCGCCCCGCGTCGCCGATCTGCGAGTTGCCGTCGACGGGGTCGGTGACGGTGAGGTCCGCGCCGTGGACCTCCGTCATCGCCTTCTGGGTGAACCCCGCCCGGGAGGGGAGGAACACGTGCGCGTCGAGGTCCGCGCGGGCCGCGTACGCGGCGGCCGCCTGCCCCGCGTTGCCGGCGCTGTTCAGCGCGACCTCCGCCGCGCCGTGCTCGCGGGCCGCCGTCATCGCGGCCGCCTGCCCGCGGTCCTTGAACGTCCCCGTGGGGTTCGCGCCCTCGTCTTTCAGGAGGACGCGGCCGACCCCCATCGCGTCCGCCAGCGCCGGGCACTCGACGAGCGGCGTGGCGCCCTCGCCGAGCGACACCGCCGCCTCGGCCGGGAACGGGAGCAGTTCGTCGTAGCGCCACATCGACCCGTCCGGTCGGGCGTCGAGCGCCTCCGGCGTCAGGTCGATCCGGTCGTAGTCGTACTCGGGGTCGAGGATACCGTCGCAGTCGGGACAGCGGTGCGTCGCCGTCTCCGCGTCGAACGTCTCGCCGCAGTCGACGCAGGTCAGGCCGATGAACGCGTCTGTCGTCTTCATGCGCTGCGGCTCGCGTGCCGGGGACTTCGGTGCTGTGGTCGCGGCGCGATCCGAGGCATTCGGCGTCGCAGTCGCGGGTACTTATGCTCGAAACGAATGAAGGGGTACGCCGAGGGGGACCGTAGCCGTACCTCCACGGGAGATGCTCGCTCCAGCGACCGCGTTCGATCCGCCGCGGGAAGCGAGGTGGAACCGATGAGCCGAACGGAACTGCGGTTGGGCCTCCCGACCGGATCGTGGCTCGGGGACGTGTCCCGACGCGTCCCCGCGGCGACGCTCCGGGTCGCGGAGACGATCGCGGTCGACGGCTCGGCGGCGACCGACGACGACGGCCTGACGGCGACCGAGGAGGACCTGACGGCGGCCGCGACCGTCCGCGTCGGCGGCACCGACAGGGACCGCGTCGAGGCCGCGCTCCGCGAGCACGACCGGGTCGACCGCGCGACGGCGGTCGAGCGCCGAGGGGACGTTCGCACGCTCCGGGTCGTCGGCCGCGCGCCCGCGTACCTCCCCGCGGCGCGGGCGGTCGGCCTCCCGATAGCGGCGGCGGTCGAGGTCGTCGACGGCCGCGCGGCGGTGAGCGTCGTCGGCGACCGCGACCGGGTCGAGGCGTTCGGTCGACGGCTCGCGGCCGACGGCGTGACGGTCGGCGTCGCCGCCACCGGGAGCGACGAGCCGGAGCGCACGCTCACGGAGGCGCAGCGCGAGTTGGTCTTCGAGGCGGTCAAGAGCGGCTACTACGACACTCCGCGGCGGTGTACCCTCACCGAGCTGGCGGCGGCGAACGACATCGCGAAGTCGACCTGTAGCGAGACGCTCCACCGCGCGGAGGGGCGGGTGATGCGTCGGTTCGTCGACGGCGGAGGGCCGTTCTCGGCGTCGGAGGCCGGAGACGTCGACGGCGGGGCCGGCGAGAACGTTCCCACCGAGACGGCCGCGCTCGACGGCGAGGAGTCCGACGCGGCCGAGCGCGCCGGCGACGAACTCGACGGCGAGGAGTTCGACGCGGCCGAGCGCGCCGGCGACGAACTCGACGGCGAGGAGTTCGACGCGGCCGAGCGCGAGGAGCCGGTTCGGTCCGCGGCGACCGAGCCCTGAGCCCCGCGGTCGTCGCGTCGGTCGCGGCGACTACTCCCCGTCGAGTGCCTGCCACGACAGCCGCGGGTTCCGCGCGGCGCCGACCTGGTCGATCCGGCTCGCGGCGGTCCGGCTCGGCGCCGCGTCGAGCGCCTCGTCGGTGTCGGCGTACGCGAGGTTGAACGCCTCCGCGAGGTCGTCGAGGGAGGACTGCCCCTCTATCTCGGTCGGCTCGGTCAGCATCGCTTCCGGCACCATCTCCGGCCACTTCGTCGTCGGCGGGTGGACGCCGAAGTCGAGCATGCGCTTGGCCACGTCGGCGGCGTCGCGGTCTCCCGCCGTCGCCGCGAACTCGTGGTGGAACGGGCCGAAGGGCACGTCGAGGTCGATCCGCTCGGCGAGGTAGTTGGCGTTGAGGACGGCCTTCGCGGCCGCGTCCGCCAGCCCCTCGTCGCCGAGGCGCGCGATGTACGCGTACGCCTTGATCGCCACGAGCCAGTTCCCGGCGAAGCCGTGGACCTTCCCGATCGTGTGCTCGGGCTGGAACCGCTCGTACCCCTTCCCGCCGTTCGTCTCGCGCACCCGCGGGGCCGGGAGGAACGGCGCCAGCTCGTCGACGACGCCGACCGGCCCGGCGCCCGGGCCGCCGCCGCCGTGGGGGGTCGCGAACGTCTTGTGGACGTTGTAGTGCATCACGTCGAACCCCATGTCGCCGGGGCGGCCCCGCCCGAGCAGCGCGTTGAGGTTCGCGCCGTCGTAGTAGAGCAGCCCGCCGGCGTCGTGGACGATGTCGGCTATCTCCGCGATGTCGCGCTCGAAGAGCCCGACGGTGTTCGGGTTCGTCAGCATGAGCGCGGCGGTGTCCTCGCCGACCGCCGCCTCCAGCGCCTCCAGGTCGACGCGGCCGTCGTCGCCGGAGGGCAGCTCGACCACGTCGTAGCCCGCGGTCGCGGCCGTCGCGAAGTTCGTCCCGTGGGCTGACGCCGGGATCACGACCTCGGAGCGGTCGTTGCCGTGGTGCTCGTGGTACGCCTTCGCGACGAGGATGCCCGTGAGCTCGCCCGCGGCGCCCGCAGGGGGCTGGAGCGTCACGGCGTCCATTCCGCCGATCTCGGCGAGGGCCTCCTGGAGCCGGTACTGGAGCTCCAAGTTCCCCTGCGCGGAGCGCGCGGAGCGGTCGGGGTGGATCGCCGCGTTCGGGTCGGCCGCCACGTCCTCCGTGAACTTGGGGTTGTACTTCATCGTACAGCTCCCGAGCGGGTACGGCCCCGCGTCGATCGCCCAGTTCATCTGCGAGAGCCGGGTGTAGTGGCGCGCCGTCTCCGGCTCCGAGGGGTTCGGCAGCGTCAGCTCCTCGCGGGTGAGGTCGTCGGGGAGCGGGGAGTCCTCGCGCACGTCGACCGTCTCCTGGCCCTTCTCCGAGAGCAGCGGCTCGCGGACGCCCTCCCCCTCTCGCTCGTAGTTCGCCTGGTCGTGGATCATCAGAGCACCTCCTCGAAGGCCGCGACGAGCCCGTCCGTCCGCCCGGCGTTCAGGTCGGTGACGCACACCTGAAGCAGGTGGTCGCCGATCGCGTGGACCGCGAACCCCTCGGTCTCTAAGTCCTCGGCCACGGCCGGCGCCGGCTGGTCGACGCGCACCGCGAACTCCCGGAAGTGGTGGCGGTCGTGGACCGGCGCCTTCGCCCCGGAGAGGCCGTCGATCCGGTCCGCGAGGTCGGCGGCCTCGCGCACGCAGTCGTTCGCGAGGTTGACGAGCCCGTCGGGCCCGAGCGTCGCCGCGTGGATCGCCGCGCGGAGCGCGACCCACGCCTGGTTCGTACAGATGTTCGAGGTGGCCCGCTCCTTGCGGATGTGCTGTTCGCGGGTCTGGAGCGTCAGGGTGTACGCGCGGTCGCCGTCGGCGTCCTCGCTCGCGCCGACGAGCCGGCCGGGGACCTGCCGCAGGAAGTCGTCGCTACACGCGAAGATCCCCAGCCCCATGCCGTAGGCGGTCGGCAGCCCGAGCGACCCCGCCTCGCCGACGACGACGTCGGCGCCGACCGCGGCCGGCGACTCGAGGACCGACAGCGCGACCACGTCCGAGCCGAGGACGAACAGCGCGTCCGTCTCGTCGGCGAGGTCGCCGATCGCCGCGAGCCGCTCCTCGATACAGCCACGGACGGTCGGGCTCTCGGCGTACAGCATCGCCACGTCGTCGCCCGCGCGGTCCGCGAGGGCGTCGACGTCGGCGGTCCCGTCGGCCATCGGGTACGTCTCGACGGTCAGGTCGGCGCCGTCGCAGTAGTTCTCCAGCACCGCCCGCTTCCCGTCGCGGAGCTGTTCGGGGACGAGGACGGTGTCGCCCGAGGTCGACCGGACGCGGTCCGCGAGCGTCGCGGCCTCGCCGAGCGCGGTCGCGGCGTCGTACATCGAGCAGTTCGCGACGTCGAGGCCGGTCAGCTCGACCAGCATCGACTGGTACTCGAAGAGCGCCTGGAGGAACCCCTGGGACACCTCCGGCTGGTACTGGGTGTAGCTCGTGAGGAACTCGGCGCGGTCCGCGAGGTGGTCGACGACGCTCGGGACGTAGTGGCCGTAGTGTCCCCGGCCGAGGAACTCGGTCAGGTCGTCGTTCCGAGCGAACATCCGCGCGCACTCGTCGCGGATCTCGCGTTCCGTCCGGGGTTCGATGCCGAACTCGCCGTCGAAGCCGACGGCGTCGGGAATGTCGAACAGGGCCTCCTCGTCGTCGACGCCGATCTCGGCCAGCATCGCCGCGGTCTCTTCGTCGGTGTGGGGCGCGTACGGCGTGCCGTTCGCCCGGCTCATCGGTGCGTCTCGCCTCGTCCGCGGCGGTTCGGTCGTCCGTCGGCGGCCCGTCCGGGTTCGACTCGTCGGCTCGGGGGTGAAGTGAGGTCGGAAGGTGGCGTGGTCATATTCGTGTGTCGGATGGGTGTGTCGTCCGGTGTCCGCGGTCCGCGCTCCGGGGTGTCCCCGGCGTCACGCGATCTGGTCGTCGTACTCGTCGGCGTCGAGCAGGCCGTCGGCCTCGCCGTCCGCGGCGGGGGCGACCTCCAGCATCCACCCCTCGCCGTACGGGTCCTCGTTGACGAGTTCCGGGCGGTCGAACAGGGCCTCGTTGACCGCGACGACCTCGCCCGAGACGGGCGCGTACAGGTCGGAGACGGCCTTGATAGACTCGACGACGCCGAACGACTCGCCGGCGGCGACTTCGTCGCCGACGTCGGGGAGTTCGACGAACACCACGTCGCCCAGCTCGTCTTGCGCGAAGTCGGAGACGCCGATACGGACCGCGTCGCCGCCGGTCGTCGCCCACTCGTGCGATTCCAGGTACCGTCTGTCGTCGGGAACGTCGAAGCTCATTGGTCAGGGTCGCCGCGGTCCGCTCGGAGGCCTGGCCGCACGGGCGCCGGGCCGTCGGCGCCGTCGCCGGGGGCGACCCGTCGGTCGGCTGCGGGCGGCGTCCGCGATCGGATGGCGGTCCGCGACACGTGTGGATCACCCTTCCGGCGACGAGGAAATAAAAGGTGTGTTCGCGGCGGTCGAGCCGGGGATCGCCGGCCCGAGCCCGCGTCGCGCCGCCCCGTCAGGTCCAGCGGTCGAGCCCGGTCTGGACCTGCGACTCCGCGATGCGCTCGAACCCCCGCTCGACCTCGTCCGCGGCGACGCCCCACTCGTCGACGACGTACTCGCGGGCGGCCTCGACGTCCGGGTTCACGTCGGCGTCGACCGCGACGTCCTCGGCAGGGGGGTCCATGAACAGCTCTCGGACCGCCTCGGCGTTCTGGATCTCGGCGCCGCGCGCCTCCAGGACGCCCCACAGGTCGCCGTGTTCGCGGATCGACTCCACCGCCGTCTTCGGTCCGATCCCGCGGACCCCCTCGTTGAAATCGGTGCCGCAGAGCATCGCGGCGTCGACGAGCTCTTGGCGGTCCAGTCCGAGGTCGTCGAGCGTCGCCGCCAGGTCCATCAGCTCCGGGTCGCCCTTGCTCGTCAGCTGGCGGAGCGTCGTCGGCGCGCCGAACAGGAGGGTGTCGTAGTCCTCGCTGCCGGCGTGGTCGACGGTCCCGGTCGCGGCCATGTGCGCGCACTGCGCTTCCCCCTCCGCGGGCGCCTCGACGACCGGCACGTCGAGCAGTTCGAGCAGCTCGCGGGTCGTCTCCTGGATCGCGTCGGTGAGCCGCTGGGTGCGGGCCTCCAGGCGCGCCGCCTCCACGGCGTCGCCGCGCTCCGCGGCGGCGGCCCTGCGCTCCTCAGCCGCCTCGCGCTTCTCGCGCCGCTCGGCAACCTCGTCCGCCTTCAGGTCCGTGACGGCGCCGTCGAACACCATCACCGGGATCAGGTCGTGCTCGAAGAACTTCGGGAGCCCCTGGACGACCCCGATGAGGTTCGCGACCTCGACGCCGTCGGCCGTCGTGTACTTCTCGTCGCTCGTCCACTTGACCGTGGTCGTGAGGTAGCGGTACAGCCAGTTGTGCGCGTCGACGGCGACGACGCTCCCCTCGATGTCCGCGAAGGGGACGTCGCGGATCGACGCGAGGTCGCGCAGGTCGGCGTTTCCCATCGTCGGTCAGTGGGGCGCGCCGCTATTAAACGCCCTCCGGTCCCGGTCCCGCGCCGCCCGGTCCGTCTCCGCTGCCGTCCGGTCCGCCTTCCACCGGAACTCGCCTGCCGACTTCTGGGCAGTTTATGTGCGTCACGCGCGTACGAGCCCCTGACTGAATGGTCTCCCCGTTCGAGGTGTTGGAGGTCGACGAGGACGCCGACGACGACGCGATCGAACGGGCCTACCGCGAGCGCGTCAAGCGGGCGCACCCGGACCAGGGCGGATCGCTCGACGAGTTCCAGCTCGTGCGTCGCGCCTACCGAGAGCTGTCCGAGCGCGACGGGGACGGCGACGAGGGCGACGACCGGGCCGACCCGGCGGACGTGGACCTCACGAAGGGAGCCGACGCGCGCGAGCCCGCCTCGACCCGCGTCGAGTTCCTCGACTACGAGGCCGTCGTCGACTACGGTTGGTCGCTCGACGACGACGAGCTGTTCCGGAAGGCCGGCCACGCCGACCTCGCCCCCGACGCCCACGGTCGGTTGCTGGTCCACCCCGACGAGAGCCTGCTGGAGGCGGCCGAGCGGAGCGGCTTCGCGTGGCCCTTCTCCTGTCGCGGCGGCGCCTGCGCGAACTGCGCGGTGTACCTCGCGGAGGGCGAGCTCTCGCAGCCGACCGACCACATCATGCCCGACGACCTCGCCGAGCGCGGCTTCCGGCTCTCCTGTAACGGCTACCCGCTGACCGACGAGCTGTCGGTCGTGTTCAACGTGAAGCAGCGGCCGGAGCTCGACGACCTCATCCTCCCGCCCGGTCCGTTCACGCGCCGCTGAGCGCCTGCGGCGCGCCGCAAAAATCTCCGTGGTTGTCCCCGGAACGCCGAACGCCGGCGACCGCGGGCGACGCCCTCTCACTCACCCCAGCAGGTACCGGAGCGCCGGCGTGTTTCGAACCAGCTCCGTCTCCTCTAACGCCCGGTCGATCCCGACGATCCGGCCCGCGCCCCACGCGCCGAGGCCGAACAGGAGCAGCAGGTACACGAGCGAACTGTCGACGAAGTAGCCGTGCGCGACCGGGAACCCGTCCACGAGTCCGCCCTGCCACGCGGCGGTCCAGAACATCGACATCTGGATCGCGCCCATCAGCGCGGCGAACCGGAAGAAGACGCCGAACAGCAGCGCCAGCCCGATCAGGATCTGTCCGAACACGACCATCGGGTCGACGATAGCCGCGTAGTCCGCGAAGAAGAGGAACAGCCCCTGGAGCGGGTTGGCGTCGGCGACGGCGTTCTGGAGGAACCCGACCGAGCTCCACGCGAGCGGGTCGGCGAGGCCGCCCTCGAACAGCTTCGACAGCCCCGCCTGGAGGAACACCCACGCCATCACGACCCGGAGTCCGAGCATCGAGTACGCCAGCCAGGTCTCCGAGTAGTTGAAGTCCACGTTGCGGCCGAGCAGGTCCGCGCGAAGCGTCCGTTCCGACGGTTGTGTTGCCATTGTGTAACACCTCACGTGAGGAAGTTTCATACACCAGCAATAATCTACCGGCGGAGCCGATGCTCGTCGGTTCTACGCGAAGCGTAATTCAAAACCGCCGAACATATTCGCCTCGGGCTGACGGCCGAGAGCGGGGACGCCCGGACCGAACCGGCCCGGCGGCTCAGAACGACTCGGCGACGGCGGCGACGACGGCGTCCTCGACCGCGTCGCGCTCGCCGGAGAGGAACTCGATTTTGCCCTCGCGGACGCCGGCGGTCGCGATGTCGGCGTTCGGCGCGAGCTCGGCCGCGCGCTCGGCCACGTCGCGGACGGAGACGTCCGCGGTCGTGCGCACGTACAGCTCGTCGGTGCCGACGCCGACCGTCGCGAACGGTTCGCCGTCTGCGCGCCGCCGGTGGAGGTCGTCGAGCAGGAGCGGCGTCGGCGGGAAGTCGTAGCGGTGGGTGTAGCCGTCGGTGTCGAGCAGCGCGAACTCGACGCCGTCGACCGCCTCGGTCACGACGTTCGCGTCCGCGGTCTGGATCTCGGTCTCAAGCTTCTCGCGGAACTGCTCGGAGACGTGCGCCGCGAGGTCGCCGCCGTCCGAGAACAGGAGGTCGGCGATGAGCTCCCGCTTGTCCTGGTACGACTGGTAGTACGCCTCCAGCGCGACGGCCTCGCGGAGCTCCGCGACGCGCTCGGCGTCGTAGCCCGCGTCGCGGGCGAGATCGACGTAGCGGTCGGGGGCGTCCGCCCAGTAGCTCACGGCGGGCAGGTGCCGCAGGTCCTCGCGGACCTCGCCGTTGATCGCCGACGCCAGCGACGCGACGAGCGCGCCCGTCGAGAGCGTCTCGTCGCCGCCCACGTCGGACAGCTCCGGCGAGACGAGCGTGTCGACCGCGTCCCGGGTCTCCGGGTCCGCGACCGCGGCGTCGACGACGACCGCGTCGACCCCGTACACCGACAGCAGGTCGATGCCGTCGGCGGACTCGGTCGTCGAGCCCGCGCCGACGAGCAGGAACAGGGGGAGCTTCTCGTCGTGGCGGTCGCGGTCCTGGAGCATCCGCGTCGCGTCGTTGGTGGCCGCGTCCATCCCGTACACCGGCTCGTCGAGCGGGCGACGGGTGAAGTAGTGGTACTCGGCGTCGCTCTTCGCGTGCTCGTCGCGGATCAGCGGGAGCACGGCGCGCTCGACCGCGGCGCCCGCGACGTAGCCGTCGGCGGTGGCCGGGTGGCGGACGACGATCGGCCGCGATTCGAGGACCGCCCGGCGGACCGCCTCGGCCGCGTCGAGGAGGCCGTCGGCGAGTTCGGCGACCGTCTCGTCGCCGGCCAGCGGCTGGAGCCCCTCCGGCCGCGCCTCGTCCGTGAGCGCCTCGGCCAGGCGGCGGCGGACCGCCTCGGCCGCCTCGCCGTCGAGGAGGACGAGCGCCTCGGACTCGACCTGGATGTCGCCGCGGTGGCTCTCGACTTCCCCGTCGACCCGCACCGCGTCGCCGACCTCGACGTCCGGGTGCGCCCGGACGCCCGGCTCGACGAACGCCGCCACGTCGACGGCGCCGGTCTCGTCGCTTACCTCGAACACCGTCGGGCCGCCGGTCTGACGGACGCCGACGACCTCGCCCTCGATCCGGACCACGTCGCCGACGGCGTCCCCCAGCGTCTCGATCGACACGCGCTCCGGTTCCCCGTCGCCCTCGGCCTCCGGCGTCTCCTCGTCGCCGGTGGTCGCGACGTCGTCGGTCTCGGGCTCTGCGGATTCCGTCTCGCCCCCGGCGGGTTCCGTGTCAACCCCTGTCTCGTCGTCGGACTCCGCGGCCTCGTCCGACTCCGTCGCCTCGTCTTCGGGCGCCGCCGTCTTGGTGCCCGTGTCGGCCTCGGCGGGCTCTGCGTCGGTCTCGGCGGACTCCTCGGTCGTCGGCTCGTCGTCCGGGTCCTCGTCGGGGAGGTGTTCCCCGGAGGACTCCTGGACGAGGACGCCGCGGAACTCGCGGTCGGCCTGCCGGATCGACCAGGCGAGGTCGACGTTGCCGTTGTCGCGGACGCCCTTCACCTGGACGAACACGTCGTCGCCCGGCTCCCAGCTGAGGCTGTCGAGCCGGCGGTCGAGTTCGGAGCGGTGGAGCAGCCCGGTGACGCCCGGCGCGAGGTCGACGAACACGCCGAACTCGGCGTACCCGTCGACGACCCCCCGGTAGAACCGGCTCGGAACCAGGTCGTCGGGGGAGTCGCCGCGGAAATCGAACACGACGTCTTCCTGGTGCGAGTCGCAGACGCGACCGCCCCCGACGTCGGTGCCACAGATGATACAGGATCCCATTTGAGTACACCGAGAGTCTCGGGCCTAAAACGGTTGTCGAAAGCCCGCTGGCGGCGGCGCGAGCGCCCGGCGCGTCACGCGCCGAGCAGCGTTCGCGCGGCGGCCACGGCGCGGTAGCCGACCCCGTAGCCGAGCGCGGCCGGCGGCACCGCGGCGACGGCCGTCCGGAGCGGTCCCAGCCCGTGGACTTCGCGGAAGCCGACGAACAGAAGCACCGCCGCGTACGCGCCGCAGGCGACCCTGAGCTCCGGGATCGCTGGACCGGCCAGCGCCATCGGCGAGCTCGCGTACGCCACGGCCTGAACCGTCTCGCTCACGCCCCCGCGGTCCCGCAGGGAGAAATGTCCGTCGGCGATCTCGACGCTCGCGACGACGACGGCGACGGTCGCCGCCGCCGCGGTCAGGTGGAGGCCGACCGGCGCCGCCAGCGCGACCACGACGAGGAAGACCACGGCCTGCGAGAGCAGGGGCGAGGAGGGGACGACGACGGGCATCGCGGCGGGGTCCGACGCGATCCACCCGAGCGTGAACGCCGCGGCGACCGCCACCGCGAACGTCAGCGCGGGCGCCTGGTCGCCGGGCGTGATCCCGTTCGCGAACGCCCGCCGCGGCCGGACGAGCACCTCGGCCCACGTGCGCGCTATCCCCCGCGGGCCGCGAGGCCGACCGCCCGACGAACCGCTCATCCGAGAGGTCACGACGGCAGTTCGACCGCGCGGAATAACCCGTTTCCGGTTCGGTCCCGTCCGCGGAGTCGACCCGTGCGTTCGGGGAGGTCGCCTCCAGACTTATCAGCGCTGATACGCGGCGCGCAAACCCTTATAGCGGCCCCCGCTGACTGTCGCTCGAATGGCCGCGTTCAGCAACGACGAGCGAGGGTTCACCCCGCTGGCGGGGACGGGGCTGCTGGTCGGGGTCGTCGTGCTGCTGCTCGCTCTCGTCGGCGCGGCGGTGTTCGGGCTCATCGACGGCGTCGCCCCGCCGGACGCCGAGTTCGAGGGGCAACAGCAGAACGGCTCCCTCGTCGTCGTCGCGCTCGGCCCCGAGCCGGTGCCGGCCGAGGAGCTGTACGTCCGCGGCGAGGACCCGGACGGCAACGTCCAGTTCGGCGCGTGGCCCGGCGACGGGATCGTCAGACCGGGCGATCAGGTCGTCGTGCCCAACGCGACCGGCAACGAGAACTTCGAGGTCGTCTGGGAGCCCGTGGCGTTCGACACCCGCGAGACGCTCGGCAGCTACAACGGCGAGGACTCCGCGATAGAGGAGTGGAGCGAGGAGAACGGGGGCGCCGCCGCGGGCGGCGCCGTGGGCGTCTGAGGCCGGTCGGCGTTCGACCCCCGGGCGACGCCCGCCCGCGACCGCTCACTCGACCGCGACCCGCTCGCCGCGCTCGTCGGCGCGCTGGATCGCCGCGAGGACTTTCTGGACCTCGTAGCCGTCCTCGAACGACGGCTCGAACGACCGCCCCTCGGCGACCGCAGAGAGGAACTCGTAGCTCTCGTGGACGAACGTGTGCTCCCAGCCGATCACGTGTCCGGGGGGCCACCAGCGGTCGACGTACGGGTCCGACTCCTCGGTGACCAACACCGTCTCGTAGCCGCGGTTCCCCTCGCGGAGGACCTCAAGTTCGTTGAGTCGCTCCAAGGAGAACTTCAGACTCCCCTCCGTCCCGTGGACCGCGACCGTGTGGTCGTTCTTGTGGCCCGCGGCGACGCGGCTTGCCTCGAAGGTCCCGGTCGCGCCCGACTCGTAGCGGACCTGCGCGCCGTACGCGTCGTCGACGGTCACGTCGCGGTACTCGGTCACCTCGCCGTCCTCGTCGTAGACCGGGCGCTCGTCGACGAACGTCGTGAGCCGCCCCGACACGCGCTCGATTTCGCCGACGCGGCCGCCGACGAGGAAATCCGCGAGGTCGATGGTGTGCGCCCCGAGGTCGCCGAGCGCGCCCGACCCCGCCATCTCGGCGTCCATCCGCCACGCCCACGGCGCCTCGGGGTCGACGAGCCAGTCCTGGAGGTACCGCCCGCGGACCTGTCGGATCTCGCCGAGCTCGCCGTCCTCGATCAGCCCCTTCGCGTGCCGGATCGCGGGGACGAACCGGTAGTTGAACGCGGTCCCCGCGGTGACGCCCGTCGCCGCGGCGGCGTCGCGCATCGCCGCCGCCTCCTCGACCGTCGGCGCGAGCGGCTTCTCGCAGAGGACGGGGACCCCGGCTTCGAGGGCCGCGATCGACGGCTCCGCGTGGACGTGGTTCGGCCCGAGGTTGTAGAGGACGTCCACCTCGTCGATCACCGCCTCCCAGTCGGTCGCGGTGTTCGCGAAGCCGAACCGCCCCGCCGCCTCGGCCAGCGCTTCCTCGTCGCGCCCGACGAGCGCGTGCCGCTCGACCTCGGGCGCCTCCGGGAAGAACATCGGGAGCCGCGCCAGCGCGTTCGCGTGCGCCTTGCCCATGAATCGGTACCCCAGTACGCCGATCCGCAGTGGTTCGTCGGTCATTGTCGTGGATTCCTCGGTCGCCGCCTCACTCCGCCCAGTACGCGTCGCCCGGCTCCGTCTCGAAGACGGCGCGGTCGAGCACGTCGACCGCCTTCTCTAACCCCTCGCGCGCCGAGGTGAGCGAGTCCTCGTGTTCGATCGACAGCGCGCCCTCGTAGCCGACCATCCGCAGCGTCGAGACCACGTCCTTCCAGTGCTCCTCGCCGTGGCCGTAGCCGATCGAGCGGAACAGCCACGAGCGGTCGGCCTCCTCGGCGTAGCCCGTCGTGTCGAGGACGCCCTTCACGCGCGAGTTGGCCTCGTACACCCGCGTGTCCTTCGCGTGGACGTGGTGGATCGCGTCGCGCTCGCCTAGGAACCGGATCGCCTCCGTCACGTCGATCCCCTGCCAGTAGAGGTGCGAGGGGTCGAAGTTGGCGCCGATCCGCTCGTTGGTGGCCTCGCGCAGCGCGACCATTCCGGTCGGCTCGTAGACGAGCATGTTCGGGTGCATCTCGATCGCCACGTCGACGCCGTGATGCGCGGCGTGTTTCGCCAGGTCGCGCCAGTACGGGACCGCCGCCTCGTCCCACTGGTAGTCGAGCGCGTCGGCGTGCTCGGTCGGCCACGGCGCAGTCACCCAGTTCGGCGTCGAGTCGCCTGGCGCGCCCGCGGGGAGCCCGGAGAAGCAGGTCACCGTTTCGACGCCGAGCAGGTCGGCCAGCTCGATCGCCTCGCGCAGTTCGCGGTCGGCCGCCGCGGCCCGCTCCTCGTCGGGGTGGAGCGGGTTGTTGTGCGTCGCCAGCGCGGAGATCCGGAGCCCGTGCCCGTCGAGCAGGCCGCGCAGCTCGTCGCGCGCCTCCCCGTCGCCGAGGAGCCGCTCGCGGTCCGCGTGGTCCTCGCCGGGCCAGCCGCCGACGCCGAGTTCGACGGCGTCGACGCCGAGGCCGTCGAGGTACGCGGCCGCGTCTTCGATCGGTTCGCCGCCGAGGGGGACGGTCAGCACGCCGATGTCCATGCGCGAGCCTACACCGACGCCCCCGATAAGTGTTCAGGGGGCGCCGCCGGGCGGGGCCTCCTCCGGTCGACCGGCGGCCGCGCGGCCGTCTCCGTGACCGTGCGTTTCCGCCCCGCACCGCGTCGCTCCGCCGCGAACCGCATGAGGTTTTAACGGGTGGAACGCGTATGACGGGATATGGGAATCCTCTCGCGCGCCTCCTACGTCGTCCGCTCGAAGGTGAACGCCCTCCTCAACCGGGCCGAAGACCCGACGGAGTCGCTCGACTACTCCTACGAACAGATGCGCGACGAGCTCCAGGACGTCAAGCAGGGGATCGCCGACCTGACGACCCAGAAGAAGCGCCTGGAGATTCAAAAGCGCAAGCTCGAAGAGAACGTCGAGAAGCACAACCGCCAGGCCCGCGAGGCGGTCCAGCAGGACCGCGACGACCTCGCGCGGAAGGCCCTCGAGAAGAAGAAGTCGAAGATGAACCAGATCGAGGAGCTGGAGGGCCAGATCGCCGAGCTGAACAACACCCAGGAGCAGCTCGTCGAGAAGAAGAACAAGCTCCAGAACCGCATCGAGGAGTTCCGCACGAAGAAGGAGACGATGAAGGCGCGCTACGAGGCGGCCGAGGCCTCCTCCCGCGTCTCCGAGGCCATGACGGGCGTCGGCGACGAGATGGAGGACGTGAGCCGCTCCATCGAGCGCGCCGAGGAGCGCACCGAGGAGATGGAGGCGCGCGCCGAGGCGATGGACGAGCTGGAGGACTCCGGCGCCTTCGAGGACGCGCTCTCCGACAAGGACAGCATCGACCGCGAGCTGGAGGGCCTCTCGACGGACAGCGAGGTCGACGCCGAGCTGGAGACGCTCAAGGGCGAGCTCGGGAAGAGTGAATCGGCCGACGACGGCGACGCCGTCAGCGACGAGGACGTCGACGCCGAACTGGCGGACATCGAGTCGGAGATCGACGCGGACGAGTTAGAGAGCGATCTCGACGGCGATTCGAGCGCCGGTCTCGACGAGGAGCTCGACGTCGAGCTAGAGGAGTCGGAGTCCGACGCGGACGAGCAGCGGAACTGAGGTCCCGTCCCGCCCGCGGTCCCCGCCTCTCGGTTCTCGTTTCCAAGCCGTTCAGTCCGAGGCCAGGCGCGCGCCGGTCCCCGCGCGGTCCTGGTCCGCGAGTCGGATCTCGCCGTCAGCGAGGTCGACGCCCGCGTACGGGTCCTCGGCGAGCAGCAGCGATCCGTCGAGGTCGGCGTAATCGAGGAGCGGCGCGAGCTGCGCGGCGGCCGCGATGGACGCGTTCGACTCGATCATACAGCCGCACATCACCTCGAGGCCGTGGGCCCGCGCGGCGGCGATCAGTCGCCGGGCCTCCGGGAGGCCGCCGGCCTTCATCAGCTTCAGGTTCGCGATGTCGCAGCGGTCGGCGATCGCGGGCACGTCCGCCGCGGTGACGCAGGACTCGTCGGCGGCGACCGGGAGTTCGGACCGCTCGTAGACGTAGCGGAGCCCCTCGGGGTTCTCGGCGGGGACCGGCTGCTCGACGAACTCCACGTCGCGGTCGGCGAGCCACCCGCTCTTCGCGACCGCCTCCTTCGGCGTCCACGCCTCGTTGGCGTCGACGCGGAGCCGGGCCTCGGGCGCGGCGTCGCGGACCGCGTCGATAAGCTCGCGGTCGCGGTCCGTGCCGAGCTTGATCTTCAACACGTCGTACCCGGCCGCGACGGCGTCTGCCGCCTTCTCGCGCACGCGTTCTGTCTCGTCGAGCCCGACCGTGAACGAGGTCTTCGGCGCGTCGCTCGGGTCGAGGCCCCACAGGCGGTAGAGCGGGACGCCGAGCCGCTTCGCCGCCAGGTCGTGGACGGCGATCGAGACGGCGCAGCGGGCGGCGGGGTTGCCGTTCACCACCTGCCGGAGCTCGGCCTCGATCTCGCGGACCGCGTGGGGGTCGCCGACGCGCTCGACCGCGTCGAGGAGGGCCGGCAGCACCGCCGTCACGGTGTCGGCCGTCTCGCCGTAGTGCGCCGACGGCGCAGCCCCGCCGACCCCGCTCATCCCCGCGTCGTCCGTGATCCGCACGACCACGTTCTCCGCCTCGGTCTGCGTCCCGCGCGCGATGGTGAACGGGTCGTCGAGCGGCAGCGAGACCCGTTCGAACTCGGCGTCGAGGCTCATCGGCCGCCGACCCCCGCGTCGACGATTCCGTCCACGATTCGCTCCGCGCCGTCGCGGACGGGGTCGGCGGCCGGGACCCCGACCGCGTCGCCGAACTCGGTCACCGCCTCGGCGGCGGCCGCGTCGTCGCTCACGTCCTTCGTGTTGAGCGCGCCGGCGACGACCGCGGTCTCGCGGACGGGCGCCGCGAGGTCCTCGTAGAGGTCGACGTAGTCGGCCAGCGGCGGGAGGTCGAACGACTCGTAGCCGTGGACGACCTCGCGGCCCGCGGCGTGACACAGGACGAGGCCGTCCGCCATCGACCCGTGGAGGATGCCGCAGGTGACGGCCGAGTAGGCGGGGTGGACGATGCTCCCCTGTCCCTCGACGACGAGCAGGTCGTGGTCGTCGCCGACCGCGACGAGCATCTCCTCGACGGCGCCCGCGGTGAAGTCGGAGACGACGCGGTCGATGGGGTTCCCCCAGCCGGCGATCATGATCCCGGTCTGCCCGGTGGGGACGAACGCGGCGTCGATCCCGCGCTCGCGGGCGGCGGCGACGATCTCCAGCGAGGCGGTCATCTTCCCGACCGAGCAGTCGGTCCCGACCGTGAGCACCACGTCGGCGTCCACGTCGCCGGACGCCCCGGTCGCCACGCTGAGGTCGTCGTCGGGCCTCCGCACGTCGATCAGGTCGACGCCGTGCTCGGCGGCCAGCGCGGCCAGGTCCTCGTCGTCGTTCAGGAAGTAGTGGAGGCCGCTCACCACGTCGCAGCCGGCCTCGACCGCGGCCTCGACGTCCGCGCGCCACGACTCGTCGAAGCCGCCGCCGATCGGCGCGATGCCGATGTACAGCGCGTCGAGGTCCCCTTCGGCCGCGTCGTGCGCCTCCGCGAACGACGAGACGATCGGCGCGTCGGAGACGTCGGCGACGTGGTCCGCCACGCGGTCGCCGGCGCTGTCGCGGTCGAGGACGGCGCACACCTCCTGGTCGCCGTAGCGTAACACGCCGAGCGCGGTCTTCGCGCGGTCGGGGAACTTCTCGTGGGCGAGGACGGCGATCCGCTCGTGGTCCATGATGGGTCGCTCGCCCCGGGAGTTGTTAAAAGAGTCGAGGGTCGACCGGGCGATCGACTCGACCGCGCCGATTCCGTCCGACGAGATCCGAACGACGGCTGCGACACTTATAACCGAACTGCGGTGGCGCGTGCCGGCGAGCGCCCGGAGCGAAGCGGAGGCCGCGAGGAGCACGCGCGAGGGATGCGGTGAGCGCTCGAAGAGCGCGAACCGCGAGGCTGGGGAGGTGTGAGGCGCGATTGCGGTGCGGAGCGGGGCGGGACTCAAATGGCCCGCCTCCCGGCTGGGGATTTGGAGGCGTTCGCCGCCGATCTACTGCCAGTTACTTATAAACGACCGACCGGTGACTACTCAAAAAGAACGACAGCGGACTCAAAAAATCCGTATCAAGCGCTGCCGTCGACGAACTGCTCGGCGCCCTCGTAGAACCAGTAGCCGTTCTCGCGCATCGCGCGGCCGAGCTCCTGGTGGAACTCGACGAAGTCCGCGAACTCCTCCTTCTCGACGTGCTCGAAGATCTCCTCGACGGAGACGACCGTCTCGAAGTCGATCCGGATCGGGTGGTCGCCGTACTGCTCGACGTACTCCGCCGCCGTCAGCGGGAAGTCCTCCTCCTCGTCGATCTTCTTCGCGAGCACGGCGTGGCCGTACTGCCGCATGCCCTCGCTCCCCTGCTCGCCGTCGGGGTCGTGTGGCCAGTCCATGTGTTGAGGTTCGCCGGATCGGGGATAGTGGTTTCGGATGCGGCGGTGGCGGTCGGCCGCGCTCCGCGCGGCTCCACACCCCGACCGGGCGCATAAGACACTTCACCGCCCCCGGTGTGACTCGCGACATGCGCCGCAGAGCCCTCCTCGCGTCCGCGGCCGCCGCTTCGACCGCCTCCGTCGCGGGTTGTCCCACGCCGCCGTGGACCGACGACCCCACCGAAATCGACGGCGCCGACGTGACGTTCCGGCGCGAGCACGACGGGGAGATCGACGCTTCCGGCGGCGGGAACGACATCGCCGAGGTCCGCCGCCGCCTCGACGAAGACCCGCCGCGGCTGGTCGTGGCGGGCTCGCTCCTCGACGGCCCCCGGAGCTGCTACCGCGTCACGCTGTTTGAGGCCGCGCTCGACGAGGGGACGCTCCGCCTCCGGATCGTCGCCGAGGCCGACCCCGATTCGGACGTCGACCGCTGTTCGGACGTCGCCGAACCCCACCCGTACTCGGTCGCCGTCGCGTTCCCCGAGGCGCCCGTGCCGGAACGCGTCGTCGTCCGACACGGCGACGAGACGGTGCTGGAAGAGCGGGTCTGAAAACTCCGACCCCGCTCAGTCGTCGGCGGACGCGGCGCCGTCGCCCGCGGGCTCGATGTCGACCTCTATCTCCGCCGAGGCGGCCTTGTACTCCGGAATCTTGGCGCGCTCGTCGAGCACGTCGTTGGTGAGTCGGTTCGCGGAGGCGGCCGCGAAGTGCGGCGTGGTCCAGACGACGCCCTCCTTGATGTCCTCGGTCACGTCCGCGCGGACGGTGATCTCGCCGCGCCGGGACTTCAGCGTCACGTGGTCGCCGTCCTCGATGCCGTACCGCTCGGCGTCGTTCGGGTGGACGTCGACGAAGTTCTCCGGGTGCTGCTTCGAGAGCGTCGGCGACCGCCGGCTCATCGTCCCGGTGTTGTAGTGCTCTTCGAGCCGCGCGGTGGTCAACACGAGCGGGTACTCCTCGTCGGGGGTCTCCTTCGGCTCCTGGTGGACGACGCCCTCGATGCGGCCGAGGCCGTCGTCGGTCTCGAACGAGTCCGCGTAGAGGAACGAGTCGCCCTCGTCGCCCTCCTCGTAGCAGGGCCAGTGGATCCCGGTCTCGCCGAGCGCGTCGTAGGTCATCCCGTGCATGATCGGGCACACCTCGCGCAGCTCCTCGAACACGTCCTCGGGCCCCTCGAAGTCGAACTCGTCGCCGTCGAACAATCGCGTACCGACCTCACAGAGGATGTCGAGGTCGTGGCGCGTGTTCTCGTGGACCTTGTGGACGCCGCGCATGCGCTGGACGCGCCGGTCGGTGTTGGTGACGGTGCCGTCGCGCTCGGCCCACGTCGTCGCCGGGAGGACCACGTCCGCGAGCTCGGCGGTTTCGGTCATGAAGATGTCCTGGACCACCATGAAGCCGAGCTCCTCGCGGAACCGGCGCTCCGTCTCGTTGCCGTCGGGCTCGCTCATGATCGGGTTCTCGCCCATGACGTAGAGCCCGTGGACGGTGTCGCCGATCGCGTGGGAGATCTCGACGTTCGTCAGCCCGGGCGCTTCGGGGACCTCGAAGCCCCACACCTCCTCGACGCTCTCGCGCGCCTCGTCGTCGTCGACGAGTTGGTACCCCGGGAGGACGTTCGGCATCGCGCCCACGTCGCAGGTGCCCTGGACGTTGTTCTGCCCGCGCAGGGGGTTGACGCCGGTGCCGGGCCGGCCCAGGTTCCCCGTGACCAGCGCGAGGTTGATCTCGTTCTGGACGTTGTCGACGCCGCAGGTATGCTGGCTCATCCCCATCCCGGTAAAGATGGCGGCGTCGTTCGCCATCGCGTACTTCTCGGCGGCGAGTTCGATGTCCGCCAGCGGGACGCCGCACTCCTCGGCGGCCGCCTCCACGTCGAAGTCCGCCAGCGTCTCCTTCAGGTGGTCGATCCCCTTCGTGCGCTCCTCGACGAACGCCTCGTCGATCCAGCCCGCGTCAGGCTCCGCCTCGTGGCGCTCCAGGATCGTCTTGAGGACGACGTTCAGGAGCGGGATGTCGGTGCCGGGGTTCAGCTGGAGGTGCATGTGCCGGTCGGTCTCGTCGATCTCGAACGACCGGGTGGTCTTGTTCGCGTGCGGGTCGACCTGGATGACGGTCGCGCCCTCCAGGACGGCCTGCCGGAAGTACTGGCTGTTGGCGATCGGGTGCTGCTCGCCGGGGTTCGCGCCCTGGATCCACAGCACGTCCGCCGCGTCCTCCAGGTCGGCCATGCTGTTCGTCATCGCGCCCATGCCCAGGCTGGTGCGCAGCGCCCAGACGGTGGAGGCGTGACACATCCGCGTACAGTTGTCCACCTGGTTGGTGCCGTACCGGCGCGCCAGCTTCTGGATGAGGTAGTTCTCCTCGTTGAACGTCTTCGAGGAGCCGAAGAATCCCATCCCGTCCGGACCGTGCTCCTCGCGGATCGACCTCATCTCGTCGACGACGCGGCCGAGCGCCTCCTCCCAGGTCGCCTCGCGGAACTCGCCGTTTTCCTTGATCAGCGGCTCGGTCAGCCGGTCCTCATGGTCGACGACCTGCGTCGCCGCGCCGCCCTTGATACAGACGCTCCCCTCGTTCACCGGCGCGTCGCCCCACGGCATAAAGCGCATCTCGCCCGGCTCGTCGCCTTCGAGCACGCGGATCCCGCACCCCACGCCGCAGTACGGGCAGATCGTCTTCACCGCGTCGTCCGGTTCACTGGACATCCGTCTCACCGCCCCCGTGTGTGTTCATACCACACGATCTATCGTCGTCGTGCATGAGTGTATCGGTGGTCTGGAGCCCCAGCGTCGCCGAACGCGCGGAGTCCGGTCGCCGCGCCGTCGGCCTCTGCGCGTCCCTAATTAACATTAGTCGTTTCAAAATTGTTAAGCGTAATTATTATGGAAAAACATTTACTACGGATTGTTAACACGTTACAATTGGGATCAACATGAGAGCAGTTGTTTATCAAGGCCCGTACGAGGTGGCCGTCGAGGACGTGGACGAACCGGAGATCGAACACCCGAACGACGTCGTGGTCGACATCACGACCTCCTGTATCTGCGGGTCGGACCTCCACATGTACGAGGGGCGGACCGCGGCCGAAGAGGGGATCGTCTTCGGTCACGAGAACATGGGGACCGTCAGCGAGGTGGGCGACGCCGTATCGACGCTGGAGGAGGGCGACCGCGTCGTCATGCCGTTCAACGTCTCCTGCGGCTTCTGTCAGAACTGCGAGGAGGGGTATACCGGCTTCTGTACCAACGTCAATCCCGGCTTCGCGGGCGGCGCGTACGGCTACGTCGCCATGGGCCCGTACCCGGGCGGACAGGCCGAGAAGCTGCGCGTCCCGTACGCAGACCACAACGCCCTGAAGCTCCCCGAGGGGCGCGAACACGAGGACGCGTTCTCGCTGCTCGCGGACATCTTCCCGACGGGCTGGCACGGCACCGAACTGGCGAACCTCCAGCCCGGCGAGTCGGTCGCCATCTTCGGCGCCGGCCCCGTCGGGCTGATGGCCGCTTACAGCGCGAAGATCAAGGGCGCGGCCGAGATTTACGTCGTCGATCAGGTGCCGAGCCGACTGGAGCTCGCGGAGGAGCACTGCGACGCCCACGCCATCGACTTCTCGGAGGGCGACCCCGTCGACCAGATCATCGAGGAGCACGGCGGCATGGTCGACAAGGGGGTCGACGCAGTCGGCTACCAGGCGACGGACCCCGACGACGTCGACACTGAGACCGAGGACTACTCCTACCAGCCGGCCAAGGAGAATCCCGCAGTCGTGATCAACAACCTGATACGGGTGGTCCGGCCGACCGGCGAACTGGGGATTCCCGGCCTGTACGTCCCGGAGGACCCCGGTGCGCCCGACGACATGGCCGCGCAGGGGCGGCTCGGCATCGACTTCGGGAAGTTCTTCGAGAAGGGGCTCAAGTGCGGCACCGGCCAGTGTAACGTGAAGGAGTACAACCGGTACCTGCGCGACATGATCATCGAGGGCCGCGCCGACCCGAGCTGGGTCGTCTCCCACCGGGTCGACCTCGAGGACGCGCCGGAGATGTACGAGGCGTTCGACGCCCGCGAGGAGGGCGTCACGAAGGTCCTGTTAGAGCCCTGAGACCGAACGCGTCGCGCCCCGAGAACCGCTATTTTTTCGCGCCCGCCGTCACGCCCTGAGCCACGCCTTCGGGTGGTCGCTCCGGAGGTGCGCCTGGTACTCCCGGACGAGCGCCGGATACGAGTCCGCTACGCAGTGCCAGTCGCAGAGGTCGCACTCCCGTTCCACTCCGTCGTCGTCGCCGCGGACGTGGCCGCCGCGTCTGTAGGTCGGCATTTGATGCTCCGTCGGCTCGGGTCGCCTCGCGCCTGAGTCACATACGCACTCACCACGGTTCAGACTGTCGACGACCCGCGCGCGAGACGCGCCGCAGAGGGCGGCGACTGGTCCCGCCCGGCGAAACGGGTATGCTACTCCGGGACGTGGTGACGGCCATGTGTCAGTACTGTAACTGGGCATTCCACGACGGGTGGGGGGAGCTCCTGAAGTACGACGAGACGTACCAGTCGGCGGTCGGCGCGGAGACGGAGTCGACCCACGGGTTCCACGACGAGTGGGACGACCTCCGGAGCGAACTGGGGATCTAAATCGGGAACACCGCGTCGGGGTCCGCCGTCGCCTCGCCCTCGTCCGCCACGAGCCCGCCCAACTCCTCTCGGATCCGTTCCTCGTGGAGGTCCTCGCCGATGAACACCAGCCGCGTCCGCCGGTCGTCGTCGGGGCCCCACTCGCCGATCGGTCCGGCCTGGACCGACGGGCCGGCCTGGCTCACGCCGATCACCTCGTCGGTGTCGGCGACGCGGACCACGCCCTTCGCCCGGACGATCGACCCGTCCCAGTCGTCGAGCCACTCGGCGAGCGCGCCCGGGTCGAGGGGGTCGCTCGACCGGTAGACGAACGATCCGACCCCGTGGGCCGCGGCGGCGCCCTCGGAGTGGACGTGGTCGTGGCCGCCTCCGTCACCGTCATGACCTCCTCCTCCTCCTCCGTCCCCGTCGTGGTCATGGCCGTCCGCCTCCTCGTCGGCGATGGCGCGCTTCCAGCCCGCCGACCCCTTCGCCGCCGCGAAGTCGAACCGGCCGGTGTCGAGCACCTCGTCCGGGTCGACCGCGGAATAGGTGGTCCGGATCCGCTTCGCCCTCGGTCCCAGCCGCTCCGCGACCGACTCGATCCGGTCGAGCACGTCGTCGGGGACCATGTCGGTCTTGTTCACGAGGAGGACGTCGCAGAACTCGATCCCCTCGACGAGCACGTCCGCGAGCGGGCGGTCCGTCTCCGGCTGTGCGCCCCCCGGCAGCGTCTCGCCCGCGTCGAACTCCTTCCAGAAACCGTACGCGTCGAGGACGGTCACCATCGTGTCCAGCCGGAACCGCTCCCGCGGATCGACGTCGCTGTCGTCGGTCCCCTCGGTGAATGCCCGCGCGACCGGTACCGGCTCCGAGATGCCCGACGACTCCACGAGGAGGTAGTCGAACTCCCGGGAGTCGGCCAGCGCCGCGGCCTCCGAGAGGAGGTCGTCCTGGAGCCGACAGCAGATACAGCCGTTCGAGAGGTCGACGACCCCCTCCTCGTCGTTCTCGCGGGCGATCTTCTCGGCGTCGACGTTCACCTCGCCCATGTCGTTCAAGATGACGGCGAGCCGCCGGCCCCCCGGGTTCGAGAGGAGGTGGTTCACGAGCGTCGTCTTCCCGGCGCCGAGGTAACCGCTGAGGACGGTGACCGGGATGCGCGCGTTTGTCATGTATGATACCAATGACCACGTCTGTATGAAACGATCGATCGGGCGGATTAGAGAACGTTCATCCGTCTCACCGCCGTACCGCGAGGCGATGGACCTGAGCGAGTCGACCGTCCGGGACCGCGCCCGGGCGTACGCGGAGACGGAGCCGCTGTACGACGTGGAGCGCCAGCACGTCGAGACGATCCCGAAGACGTTCGCGGGCGACGAGTACGGGCGCCGCGACGCCCAGTGGATCGTCCGGTGGTACTTCCGGCGGTACCTCGGCGAGTATCCGGACCGGGAGCGACGAGAGCGCGAGGACGCCTTCCGCGACAACGACTTCGGCGACGTGATCGACGCGCTCGACGCCGCCGTCGACGCCCTCGGCGCCGGAGACCCCGAGGGAGACGCACACGCCGACGAGGGGCGCGACCTCGACGCTCCGACCGACGAGGACTGCGACCTCGACGCCGCCCTCTCGGCGCTCACCGCGCTCGACGGCGTCGACGTCGCGGTCGCGTCCGCCTTCTGTCAGTTCCTCGCGCCCTCGCGGTTCGTCGCGATCGACCGCCGGACCTGGGCGGTGCTGGCCGCGACCGGCGAGCTCGACGGCGACTATCCGGACCCGCCGTCGGCGGCCGACTACCGGCGGTTCGACGACGCCTGCCGGGCCGTGATGGCCCGGACCGGCGTCGACGCGTGGACGCTGTACCGGGCGCTGTGGCGGTCGTTCGAGGAGGTCTCCGGAGGGAGTCCGTAGCGTTACTCGACGACCTCGACGACCGGGTCGTCCGCGATCAGGCGCGCGAGGAGGACGCGCGGCACGTCGGCGCGGTGGAGGATCTCTCCGGCGACCGCCCGCGCCGCGGCGGCGTCCGCGTCGTCGTCGACCTTGTTCACGACCGGGATCGCGGTCGCGCCGCTCGGCGCGCCCTTCAGCCCGCCGGCCGGGCTCGCGAGGACGGTCGCCACGTCGGCCGGGCGGATCTCGTCGCCCGTCTCGCGGCCGGTGATCGCGGCGACCTCCTCCGGCCGGTGGACGAGGTCGTCGGTGAGCGGCTCGCCGACGACGTGCGCGCTCGCGATCGGGACGACGACGTCCGCGTTCGACGGGATCTGCGGCTCGCGCTCGCCGGGGGCCTTGAACTCGCGGAGGCGCGCCCCGTCGGCCTTCACGAGCGTCGCGCCGGGCGCGGCGTCGGCGACCTCCGCGACGGTCGCGGTGTCGTACCCGAGGTATCGGTCCGACCGATCGCGCTCGGGGACCAGCCCCAGCGGCCAGTCCCCCTCTCCGACCTCGTCGAGCGCGGCCACGGGGTCCTCGGTCACGCGCACCGCGGCGACGCGGTCGTCGAAGATCGGTATCCGGACGCTCGCGGTCACGACCGCCCGGTCGAGTCGGTCGGCGAGCGCGAACAGCGTCGACTTCTTGCCGCCCGCGCCGACGACGCAGACGGTCGCGTCGCGGGCGTCGAGCGCGGTCGTCAGGTCCATGCCCGGCCGTTCGGCCGCCGCCGGGGTCACTCTAACGGTGGGGCTAGCGGGAGGCGGTCGGGCGGGTCTCACCCCGCGCGGCGAACAGATTGATACGTCTCCGCCGCGCAGAGCGCCTGAATGAGTCGGAGCCGAACCCACGTCCTCCGGGTCGACCTCGACGCGGGCGAGACAGTCCGAGAGCGCGTCCCCGAGGGGTGGCGACGCGACTACGTCGGCGGGAAGGGGCTGGGGGCGCGCTACCTCTACGAGGAGCTGTCTCCGGGGACCGACCCGACCGCCCCGGGGAACGCCCTCGCGCTCTTCGTCGGGCCGCTCGCGGGCTACCTCCCCGGCGAGACGCGCTACGCCGCCGTGACGAAGTCGCCGCTCACCGGCGGCTTCCTCGACTCGTACGCCGGCGGCGACTTCGCCGACCGCCTCGCGGGGTCGCTCGGCGACTGTCTCGGCCTGCTCGTGACGGGCGCCGCGGACCGTCCGGTCCGGGTCGAGGTCGAGGGGGGTCGCGCCCGGATCGAGCCGAGCGACGCGTGGGGCGACGACGCCGCCGAGACGGCCGCGCGGTTCCCGGACGCCGGCGTCGCCTGCGTCGGCCCGGCGGGCGAGCGCGAGGCGGCCTACGCGACGGTCGCGAGCGACGGCGGCGACCACCAGGCCGGCCGCGGCGGCGCCGGCGCGGTGATGGGATCGAAGCGGCTGAAGGCGGTCGTCGCCCGCGGCTCGCCTCCGGCTGTCCCGGACGACCTCACCGCGCTCCGCGACCGCGACGCAGCGGCGTACGGCCGCGACCCGACCGGCGAGTGGCAGGCCGCTGGCGAGACGGTCGAGACAGTCGACTACGCCGACGAGGTGGGGATCCTCGCGGCGGAGGGGTGGACGGCGACCGGCTTCGACGGCGCCGACGACATCGGCGTCGAGGCCGCGCTGGAGCGCGCGACGGGACGCGAGGGCGAAGATCAGACCGTCCCCGGCGGCTTCCGGATCGACACCCCGGACGGCGAGGTGGTCCCGCGCGGCGCGGCGCCGATCACGCTCGGCGCCGGCCTCGGAATCGACGACTTCGACCGCGTCGTGGCGCTCTGCGGGGTCTGCGACCGGCTCGGCCTCGACGTGATCGGCGCGGGCAACGCGGTCGCGTGGGCGGTCCGCGCGGGCGAGGCGGGGGTCGTCGACTGTCCCGTCTCGTTCGGCGACGCCGACGGCGCGGAACGGCTGCTGGAGGCGATCGCGGCCCGCGAGCCGGTGCGCGGTCTCGCCGTCGACCCGGATCTGCCGGACGCGCTCGCCGACGGGATCGACGCCGCCGTCGACCGGTTCGGCGGCGCGGACCTCGTGCCCACGGTGAAGTCGATGGCGCTGCCGGGGTTCGACCCCCGCGCCGCCGTCGGGGTCGCGCTCGCGTACGCGACGAGCGACCGCGGCGCGTGCCACCGCCGCGCGCGGCCGCAGGACACCGAACCGCTCGCCCGCCCCGACCGCTCTCCCGCCGATCAGGTGCGAGACGTGGTCGGCGAGCAGAACGCCCGCTCCGTGCTGTGGAGCCTCGTCGTCGACGACTTCGTCGGCGAGGCGGTCGGAGCCGACCTCGGCGCGGAGTGGCTCGCAGCGGTCGACCACCCCGCGGTCGACCCCGCCGCGCGCGGCGACGACGCCGCGGACGGCCCTGTCGACGCGCTCGCGAGGACCGGCGAGCGGATCTGGACGCTCACGCGGCTGTTCAACGCCCGCGAGGGGCTCGACCGCGCGGACGACGCGCTCCCCGAGCCGCTCCGCACGCCGGCCGCGGACGGGACGCCCGGGGTCGACGCCGACGCCTTCGACCGCCTGCTGGACCGCTACTACGCCGCGCGGGGATGGGGCGAGCGCGGGCTCCCGACGCCCGAGACGCTCGCCCGCCTCGGCCTCGCGGGGATCGCCGACGACGCGACCCCGCTCGACGAGGGGCCGATCGACCCCGCGGCGGCCCGTTCGGACGACTAACCGGCGGAGGAGAGCGGGCACCGACCGCCGACCGCGGGCCCGGGCGGCTCAGTGACGCAGCCCGCCTTCCGACTTGATCCGCATGATGTGCCGGACGTTGAGGTATATCTCCTCGGGCGAGGTCTCCTCGCCCGAGTCGTACAGGTCCGAGACCCGGTAGATGATCGCCGAGAGCTGCTTGCTTTCGGAGCTGTCCCCGCGCACATCCTCGGCGACCTCGCGGAGGAACTCACGGACCTCCTCGTCCGCGGCGAACTCGCCGCCTCCGGCGTCGTCCGGCACGACCGGGTCGACCCCCGCGGCCGCGAGGGGGTCCTCGCGGTCGTCGCCGCTCGCGGCCCCGTCGTCCGCGCCGCCGCTTCCCTCGGCGTCGGGGGCGCCCTCGCCCGCGTCGGTCGTCTCGCCGTCCGCCGCGTCGGTCATCGGCCCTCGCTCACCCCGCGGCGGCGCACGACGCCGGCGTTGTTCGCGACGTTCTCGACGAGCACCTTGAACGCGTCCGCGGTCTCGCCGTCCTCCAAGACGACCGGCTCGCCGTCGTCGCCGCCGGTGCGCACGTCGGGGTCGAGCGGGATCCCGCCGAGGAACGGGAGGTCGTGCTCCTGCGCGAGCCCCTTCCCGCCGCCGGAGCCGAATATCTCGTGGAACCCGCCGCAGTCGGGACAGCGGAAGCCGGCCATGTTCTCCGCGATGCCGAGGACGTTCGTGTCGTGCTTGCCGAACATCCGGAGCCCTTTCACCGCGTCGTCGAGCGCCACGTCCTGCGGCGTCGTGACGATCACCGCCCCCGTCAGCGGCAGCGTCTGGAGGATGGTGAGCTGCGTGTCGCCGGTGCCCGGCGGGAGGTCCATCACGAGGTAGTCGAGGTCGCCCCACTCCACGTCCTCGACGAGTTGGGTGATGATCTTGTGGACCATCGGGCCGCGCCAGATGACGGGGTCGTCCTCGCCCGTGAGGAAGTCCATGCTCATCAGCTTCACCCCGAACCGCTCGGGGGGAACGATCGTCTCGCCGTCCGTCTCCGGCCGCTGTTCCGCCGACACCATCCGCGGCACGTTCGGCCCGTACACGTCGGCGTCGAACAGGCCGACGCGGGCGCCGAGCGCCGAGAGCCCGGCCGCGAGGTTCACCGCGACGGTCGACTTCCCGACGCCGCCCTTCCCCGAGGCGACCGCGATCACGTTCTGGACGCCCGGCAGGACCTGCTCGTCGGCCGAGAGGTCGTCGGGGATCGACGCCGACAGCTCCACGTCGAGGCCGGTGTCCGCGAGCGCGTCCCGCACGTCGTCGGCGATCGCCGACTCGGTCGGCGAGAAGGGGGCGCCGAGCGCGAGCGACACGCGGGCCGTCCCGTCCTCGACCGCGACGTCGTTCACCAGCCCGAGCGAGACGATGTCGCCGCCGAGGTCCGGGTCGCGCACGTCCGCGAGCCGCTCCCGCACGTCCGATTCGTTCATGCCCGAGGGGAGGGCCGTGGGTCGAATAAGGGTTCTGTACCCGGGCGCGCCGCCGTTCCCGGCGCGACCGCGGTCGACCGGTCAGTCGATCCGGGTCCCGGCGTCCTCCCCGCGCAGGAACGGCGCCAGCCCCTCCGCGCCGAACACGTGCGCCGGCGCGTCGAGCGCGAGCATCTCGCGCACCTTCGCGGCCATCCCCCCCGACACGTCGGTGGCGTCGCTCGCGCCGAGCGCGTCCGCGACCGCCTCGAACGCGTCGATCGCGTCGATCACGTCGCCGTCGCCGTCGAGGACGCCAGGGACCGTCGAGCAGACGCCGACCCGGCGCGCGCCGAGCCCCGCGGCGAGCTCGACGACCAGCTCGTCGCCCGAGACGACCGTCACCCCGTCGCCCGCCGTCGCCACGCCGTCGCCGTGGAGGACCGGGACGAACCCCTCGCCGAGCAGCGTCGCCGTCGACCCGAGCGGGAGGTTGAGGTTGCCGTCCGTGCCGTCGGACCGCGCCGCGAGCGACAGCGGGTGAACGGGCACCGCGGGCACGCCCCGCTCGCGGAGTCGGTCCAACACGTGCGCGTTCAGCCGCTTCATCGCGCCGTGGACCGCCGCCACCGCGTCCGCGTCGCGCGTGCCCGCCGTCGTCGACACGCCGCGTTCGCTGGCGTGGTGGTGCCCGAAGCTCCCGCCGCCGTGGACGACCGCGAGCCGGTCGACGTCGCCCGCCGCGAGCGCGTCGGCCACCGCGTCGCAGGCGGCGTCGAGCGCGTCGCCGTCGAGGGTCTCGGGCCGGTCCTTCTCGGTGATCAGGCTCCCGCCGAGCTTGAGGACGACCGGCGGCACGCCGGCGGCGGGGTCCGCAGCGCCGTCCGCGCCGTCGCCCGCCGCGCCGGGGCCCGTCACGGCTCCACCACCCGGACGCCCTCGGTCGCCAGCTCGGCGCGGAACGCCTCCTCGCAGCCCTGGGTGAACGAGAGCGCGGTCTCCGTCGCGTCGCTCTCGTCGAGCGCGACGATACAGCCGCCGCCGCCCGCGCCGGTGAGCTTCGCGCCGTGCGCGCCCGCGTCCCGCGCGGCCCACACCATGGCGTCGAGCGACCGGGCGGAGACCCCCAGCGCCGCGAGCAGCCCGTGGTTGAAGTCCATCAGCTCGCCGAGCGCCGCGAGCAGCTCCGGGTCGGGCTCGCTCCCGGGGTCGGCGTCGGCGAGGAGCCGCTCGCCCTCCCGGACCAGGTCGCCGACGGACTCGACGGTGTCGGCCGCGAACTCGTGTTCCGCGCGGAGCGCGCGGACGCCGGCGACCAGCTCGCCCGTGTCGCCCGCGCCGCCGTCGAAGCCGACGACGAACGGGAGGTTGGGGGCGTCGATCGGCTCGCAGTCGTCGCCCTCGACCCGGACCGCGCCGCCCATCGTCGAACAGAAGGTGTCCGCCCTGGAGGCCTGCCCGTCCTGGACCTCGAACTCGGCCTGATACGCCCGCTCGGCGAGTTCTCGGCGGTCGAGCGGCTCGCCGAGCGCGCGCGTCGCGGCGTCGATGCCGGCCACGACCACCGCCGCGGACGACCCCAGCCCCGCGCCCAGCGGGATGTCGCTCTCCACGGTGATGTCGAAGCCGGCGTCGGGGGCGTCGGCCGCGTCCCGCGCCTGCTCGACGGCGGCGTCGACGTACCCCATCGCGGCCTCGACGAGCGGCGTCGGCACGTCCACGTCCGGACGGTCGCTCGTCCCCCCGGAGTACTCCACGGTGAACCCGTCCAAGGAGAGGTCCTCCGCCTCGACGCGCACGTGGTCGTCCTCGCGCGGCTCGGCGGTCACCGCGGCGCGTCGCTCGATGGCCGCCGGCACGGCCGGCTCGCCGTAGACGACGGCGTGTTCGCCGAAGAGGTACACCTTCCCCGGCGCCTCGCAAACGGTCATACGACGACGGTCGCTCCGCGGGCTTACAGTCGTTGCGCTTGCCGGAGCGGCGCGTTCCGCGGTCGCACCCCTACTCCGCGTCGCGTACCGGCTCGCCGGACCGGACCGCCCGCCGGAGCCCGACCTCGGCGACGTCGCCGGCGCGCTCGGCGGTCCGTCGGAGCGCACGCGAGGCCCAACGCAGCTCCGCGGCGCTCGGGCCCGCCTCGTCCAACCACCGGTCGAACGAGTCGATCCGCTCGCGCGCCTCGCGGGCGGCGACGACCGCGTCCCGCGCGGCGGCGACGGGGTCGTCGCCGAGGGTCACGCCCACTCCGTCGACGACGACGTCGCGGACCGTTCGGCCGACCTCGCGGAACGCCTCCAGCGGCGGTCCGTCCGGCGGCTCGTCGAGCGCGGCGGCGGCGGCGCCGATCTCCGACGCGGCGTCCCCGAACCGGCGGAGCTCGCGCATCGCGGTCCACGACTCGAACAGCTCCGGCCGCGTCGCGCCGAGCGCGTCGACCTCGCTCAGGTCCGCCGCCCCCCGAGACACGGACCGCTCGATCATCGCCGCGAGGCGCTCGACCTGGTCGTCTCTGGAGCCGACCGGCGACTCGTCGGGCGCCGCCTCGAGCGACTCGACGGCGTCCGCGTGGATCGAGCGCGCGGTGAACGACAGCTGGCGGAGCGACTGGCTCACGGAGACCTCCTCAGAGTCTAACATGATCCGCACCGTCGTCTCGGTCTCGGACTCCGCGGCCACGGACATCCCGATCCGACCCCGAGCGGTCCGCTCGACGACGCGCCGCTGCGCCGGGGTGAGCGCCCCGTCGCACTCGATCGTGACCTCTCGAAGGCCGGCGGCGTAGGCCGCTCGCAGCGCCCGCGCGATCACCTCGGGCTCGGCCGACTCGATCCGGCCGGCGGCCGGCGCGTCGGCGTCGCAGCCCTCGGGCGTCTGGACCGCCAGCACGCCGTCGATGTGATCGTGGAGGCTGACGGTGTCGCCGGCGGTGACGCCCTGCGACTCGGCCCACTCTTTCGGCAGCGAGACGGTGTACGTTCCGTTTCCGACGGTCTGGACCTTGCGGGTTTCCATGCTCAGTAGAGTAGCTCCGGGTCGTTCTCGACCATGTACAGCGTTCGCGCCGCGATGTTCACCGCGTGGTCACCGACCCGCTCTAAGTCTCGCACGGTCAACAGCAGCCGAGACACGTCGTCCAACAGCCGCTCGGCGGCCCACCCGTCGTCGTCGGTCTCGGCGATCAGTTCGCGGGTGACGCTCTCGCTCGCGCGCTGGCAGAGCGCGTCCACCTCGTCGTCGTCGGCGGACACTGCCCGGCACGCCGCGGGGTCGCCGGTCTCGTACGCCGCGAGGCTCCGTTCGAGGAGGTCGAGCGACGCCGCGCCGATCGCGTCGACCGCCACCTCCGGGGCGACGGTCTCCCGCGCCGCCAGCGAGTAGTTCGCGAGGTTCACCGCGAGGTCGCCGATCCGCTCTAAGTCGGTGATGATCTTGAACGAGGCGGTGACGAACCGGAGGTCGCCGGCGACCGGCTGCTGAAGGGCGAAGAGGTCGACGCAGCGGTCCTCTAACTCGAGGTACGTCTCGTTGACCTCGTCGTCGCCGGCGGCGACCTCCCGCGCCAGCGACTCGTCCCGGTTCTCGACGGCCTCCAGGCTGTCTCCGAGCCGCTCCGTCACGAGGTCGCCCATCGCGAGCACCTCCGAGCGGAGCCCGTCGAGCGACTCCTGGTACCGTTCTCGGGGCACGGAATCACCCGAACTTGCCGGTGATGTAGTCCTCCACGCGCTCGCTGTTGGGGTCCTCGAACACCTGGTCCGTGTCGCCGTACTCGACCAGTTCGCCGCCCGTGAGGAACACCGCGGTCTGGTCGGAGATGCGGGCCGCCTGCTGCATGTTGTGCGTGACGATGATAACGGTGTACTCCTCCGCGAGGTCGTCGATCAGGTCCTCGATCTTCGCGGTGGCGATCGGGTCGAGCGCGGAGGCCGGCTCGTCCATCAGGATGACCTCGGGGTCGACGGAGAGACATCGGGCGATACACAGGCGCTGCTGTTGCCCGCCGGAGAGGCCGAGCGCGTTGTCGTCGAGCCGGTCGCTCACCTCGTCCCACAGCGCCGCGTCGCGGAGGCACCGCTCGACCAGCTCGTCGCGCTCCTCAGCGTCGCTCCGGTTCAGGAGCCGAGCGAGCAGGCCCGTGTCGAGGTCGCCGTGCTTCTCCGGGCCGTAGGCGATGTTCTCGCGGATCGACTTCGGGAACGGGTTCGGCGACTGGAACACCATCCCGACCCGCTTCCGGAGTTCGACGAGGTTGACCCCGTCTTGGTAGATCTCCTGGCCGTCGAGCCTCACTGAGCCGTCGATCCGGGCGGAGCTGACGCGGTCGTTCATCCGGTTCAGACACCGGAGGAACGTCGACTTCCCGCAGCCCGAGGGGCCGATCAGGGCGGTGACGCTCTTTTCGGGAATCTCCATCGAGACGCCCTTCAGCGCGTGGTCATCGCCGTAGTGGACGTGGAGGTCGTCCACGGACATCTTCGCTTCGCCCCGGAACTCGTAGTCGGTCCACTCGGACTGGGTCTGTTCGACAGTCTCGCCGGGAGTCGTCGTGAGCGGCTGGTCGCTGTCCGTCGTCGCGGTGTCGGTCTGAGTCTGTGGGTTGGTGTTTTCGCTCATTGGTAGTTACGTGTGCTTGAGGCGGCGCCGGAAGTAGTAACGCGTGACGATGCCGACCGCGTAGAACGAGAGGACGACGACGAGCAGCACGAACGCCGTCGCCCAGCGGAACTCGTCCGCGTTGCCGACGTTGCTGCTCGCGCCGACGCCGGCCGTGATGAGGGCGTACAGCTGGTACGGCAGCGCCGACGTCGCCTCCATCAGCGCCGGATTCGCCACGAACGGCGGCGCCGACGTGAACTGGAAGCTCCCGAGGACGTCGACCGTCTGTGAGCCGGGAATGAACGTCCCGCCGGCCATCGTCAACAGGATCGGCGCCGTCTCGCCGGCGATCCGGCCGACGCCGAGGATGACGCCGGTGACGACGCCCGGGAGCGCCGCCGGCAGCACGACGCTGCGGATCGTCTGCCACTTCGAGACGCCGAGGGCGGCGCTGGCGTCGCGGTACTCGTCGGGAACGGAGAGCATCGCCTCGCGCGACGTGATGACCACGAGCGGCAACAGCATGAAGCCGAGCGTGATCATCCCGGCGAGCAGCGACTTCCCGTTACCGAACCGTGGGATGAGGAACGCGAACCCGAACAGCCCGAAGACGATACTCGGGGTGCTCCACAGCCCGTTGGTGGCGACCTCGACGACCTGCGTGAACCGGCCGCGCTCGGCGTATTCGGTGAGGAACAGCGCCGCGCCGACGCCGAGCGGGACCGCCAGCACGACCGCGCCGATGACGAGCCAGACAGTGCCGACGATCGCCGGCAGCACACCCTGGAAGTCGTTGAACAGGGCGACGCCGTTCATCACGAACGGCACGGAGACCGGCAGCGCGACCGAAACGCCGAAGACCGACATCGTCGGCCCGCTGCCGAACCCGAACTCGGCGCCGTTCAACAGGCCGGGGATCCCCTGGACGACGACGAAGGCGACGAGGATGAAGAGGAACGCGACGATGGAGAGCGCGTTGAGGTAGACGAGCACGTACGCGCCCATGTGGCGCCCGCGAGCACCGAAGCCGCCGTACGCCTTCGCCGACGCCCAGCCGCCGTACAGGGAGGCGAACAGCGTGGACGCGGGGATGAGGAACTCGGCGGTGATGGCGGCCTGCTGGGCCCAGTCGAGCTCCCACGCCCACTCCGGACCGATGACGCCGGTCAGGAACACGAGCCCCGTCAGCGCGAGGAGGGCCCCGAGCGGGAGCGTCGAGCCGACGTCCTCCCGCGGGAGGACGGTGAGCGCGAACGCGAGGCCGCCGACCGCGACGCCGCCGAGGACGCCGACGGCGGTGCCGAGCCCGAGCGTCTGACTCACGACGCTGCCGCCGATGACGACCCACGGGACGGCGGCGCCGAAGCCCGCGATGAGCCCGGCGCTCGGGTCCGGGTCCGTCTCGACGTAGCCGAGCCGCGACCCGGCGCCGAAGGCGATCACCGCGACGCCGAGCGCGGTCAGGAGGCCGCCGAGCAGCGTCACGGTCTGGACGCCGAGCAGCGACCCGGTGAGGCTGACGCGCTCGAACAGCGCCGCCACGGCGAGCGCGAAGAGGGTCGCAGAGAGACCGACGGCCACGCCGGCGACGGCGTCCGTCTCGGTGGTCTCGGACTCGACGAGCTTCGCGTCGGTCTCGCTGGCACCGGCCATCAGACCTCACCTCCCAGCCGCTTGTACATGCGCCACTCGATGTACTGCGCGCCGATCGAGATGACGAGGACGGTGACGAACAGGATGACGCCCGCGACGAACAGGGCGTCCATCTGGAGCCCGTCCGCCTCGCCGTAGTTCCGCGCGATGATCGAGGTCAGCGTCTCCTGCCCGTAGAAGACGTTGACGAGCGGGTCCGTGAGCCGCGGCACGCCGCGAAGCATCACCGTGGCGGCCATCGTCTCGCCGATGGCGCGGCCGACGCCGAGCAGAACCGCGGCCGACACCCCCGAGAACGCCGCCGGGAGCGTGATCGAGGTCATCGTCTGCCAGTCGGTCGTGCCCATCGCCAGCGAGCCGCTCTTCATCGACTCGGGGACGCTGCTCAGCGCGTCCTCCGCCACGGAGACGACCGTCGGCAGCGCCATCAGGCCGACGACGATCCCGACGAACAGGTACGACCCCTGCCCGGTGGTCTGGAACTGGTCGGAGGCCCACGGGCCGAGCACGGTGAAGCCGATGAACCCGTAGACGATCGAGGGGATCCCGGCGAGGATCTCGACGCCGGGCTTGACGACCTCGCGGACGGTGGGCGGGGCGATCTCGGAGAGGAACAGCGCCGCCGAGACCCCGAGCGGCGCGGCGACGGCCGACGCGATGAGCGTCACCATCACCGTCCCGTGGATCATCGGTACCATCGAGTACCGGATCGGCGGCGAGACGGCGTCCCAGTTCGGCTGGATGAACATCCTGAGCCCGGGGACGGTGACGCCGAACACTGTCGCGCTCTCGTACTGGATGACCGGGACCGACTCCCGGAAGATGAACACGATGATGAGCCCGAGGATGAGAATCGTCGATATGGTCATCATCAGCGCGATGGTGTACGCCGTCTCCTCTTGGTACCGGAACCAGCCGATCCCCGCGGCGCCGAGGAAGACGACGAACGGAACGATCGTGAGGTCCGAGACGGCCAAGAACCCGACGAGCGTTCCGAGCAGCGACATCGCCATCACGAGTATGATCGCGAGCGCGGCCGGTTCCGTGTCCTCGACGAACTCGCGGGTCCGCCGGATCTGGGCGCTTACAGCGCTGTTTATTCGTCCGCTCTGAGGGTCTGTTACCTCTGCCATGAATCTGTTATGAGTGCCATTTGCGTCTTGCGTGTATTATAGAAGTGGTGTTTACGTCGAGAGGGGAGTTTGCGCGTCCCGGAGTCTGCGGACGACGGCCCGGGCGGGCCGCGCCGGATCACGTGGCAGCGCGTGACCGAGCGTCGAGGCGGAACCGGTCTACGGCATCAGCAGGTCTTCCGTGGCCACGGACGAGACCTGCTCTTTCATCGTTTCGAGGTCGCTGGTCGGGAGCGGGATGTAGTTGTTCCCCTCGACGAAGACGGTCTGTCCGAACTCGTTGAGGAACATGTTGACGAACGCCGCCTCGCGCGCGTCGTACCCGCCGCCGTTGGGGTTGTCTTCCTCGATGAGCGTGTACATGTGGAGGTCGCGGTTCAGCGGGTACTCGCTGTCGAAGATGGTGTTCTCCGCGTCCCGGCTGGTCTCGTACAGCGTGCCGTCGAAGTTGATCGCGATGGGCGTCACTTCCGGCCCCGTGAACGCGAGCGCCATGTACGCGATGGCGCCCTCGTTCTGGGCGACGGCCTGCGCGACCTGCTGGTTCTGCCCGAAGCGGGTGTCGACGCCGGACATCGAGGCGTCGGCGCTCCCGAGCATGTTCAGGCGGAACGAGGTGTCCGTCCCCGAGCCCTCGGCGCGGCCGATGGCGTAGATCTCCTGGTCGTAGTCGATGCCGTCGATCTCGCTCCAGTTGGTGATCTCGTCCTGGTAGATGCCGCGGATGACCTCGCCGGACAGCTGCGTGACGCCGGCGTCGGCCACGTCGGAGCTGACGACGACCGGCTGGCCGTCGCGGCCGACGACGTTGTCGACGACCGTGTTCTGGGCCTTCTCCTCGCTCCAGTCGAGCTCGGCCGTGATCGGGCCGGAGGAGTTCCCGATGTCGACGAGCCCCTCGGTGACGGCCTCACAGCCCGTCCCGGAGTGGCTCAGGCCGACCGTCGTCGGGAACGGCGGCGAGGAGCGCTGGTCTGTCGGCTCGAAGCCGAACTTCGCCGCGAAGTAGTCGGCGATCTTCATGTCGCCCGCGCCGTCGGACGAGAGCTGGTCCCAGCCGGGGACCGAGCCCTCGTCGTTCGACCCCCAGTACTCGCCGTCGCTCGGCGGCGCGTTGGAGTTCCAGTAGGAGCTCCCCGTGTTCGAGATGGGGTACACCGTCGAGGAGCCCTCGGCGTTGAGCAGCGCCGTGTTGAGACCGGAGCCGTCGTCGCCGCCGGACCCTCCGTCGCTTCCGTCGCTTCCGTCGCTTCCGTCGCTTCCGTCGCTTCCGTCGCCGCCGGAACCGCCCGAACCGCCGTCACCACCGTCGCTGCTGCCCCCGCAGCCCGCCAATCCGGCGGACCCGAGCGCTCCGGACGTGATGAGAACTTTCCGCCGCGACACGCCTCCGTCAACCCAGTTCCGGTCTGACATCGAGTGGTGACAGGCAGTAGTGTATTAAACTGGTTTATATTTCTGATATGTCGATATCCGTGGCCGGGTAGAGGCGTCTGTAGATCCCATATTAGTAATATTGGGTTCAATAGAATATATAGACAAATATAGCGCTCTGCTGGCCTCTATCGCATAAATACGTATCTGACCGAAGGTATTACTCCGCCGCGTCGAAAACGGACGGGCATGTCTCGACCCGCGACGGAAGACGTTTCAGTCGACGTACTTGTCGACGAGGTCTCCGATCGAGTCGACGCGGATCCGGAGTCGATCCGCCGTCGGCTCGACCCCGTCACCGACGACGGGACCGTGACGGCCGCTGCCTTCGAGTCGACCGTCACGGACGTGTCGCAGATCCTCGCCACCGCCGAGACCCGCGTCGACCTCGCGACGCGCGCTCACGAGGACGCGACCGCGGCCGCCGCCGACGCGCCCGACCTCGACGTCGTCGAGGTCCGCAGACGGGCGTTCGGGGCGCGGCTCGACGACCTCCGGGCGGAGGTCGAGGCGCTCGCCGACGACCTCGGGGCGGCCAGGGCGGACCCCGAGTCGCCGATGGACGTCTACCGCGCCGCGGTCGAGCTTCACGAGGTGACGACCGGCGCACAGGACGTGGTCCGCGTCGCCCACGACCTCGAAACCGAACTCGAGGCGTTCGAGGCGTGGCTCTCTTCCGCGAACCGCCGCCACGACGGGCTCGTCGACGAGGTCGAGGCCGCCGAGGAGTCCGCCGAGTCCTTCGCGGAGACCGTCGGGGCGCTCCGGGCCGCCGAGGAGCCCGACCCGGAGCGACGGTTCGAGGCCGGCGTCCAGGCGCGCGTCCTCGACCTCGTCGTCGCCGACCTCCGCGCCGAGGCCGAGGACCTCCGCGCGTGGGCCGAGCGCGACGGCGTCGCCTTCCCGGACGACGTCGACGCGCGGCTCGACGAGCTTGAGGCCGAGGTGGCCGCACACGGCGCGGCGCTCGCCGACGGCGCGGACCGGGATGACCGGTTCGGCGAGCGGCTCGACGCGCTCGACGCGGAGCTCGCGGCGATCGAGCCGCCCGTCGCGTGGGCGCGGGTGGACGAGACGGTCGCGGAGGCGCGGTCCGCGCTGTCCGACGACGGCGGCGCGCCCGCCGACCGGGCTCGCCAGTAGTTTGCCTACCGCGATGTCGCGAGGAGGCGACGCGTCGAAGCGGGCTCGCGCCGCGACCGCGGTCGCCCTCCTCCTCCTGCTCGCCGGCTGCGGCGGCGTCGTTCCGGGCGGGGCGGCACCGCCCGACGCCTCGCCGCCAGACTCGCCGCCGATCGACTCCGAGCCGAACGAGACCGCAGACGAGCGGCTCGCAGACGTCCCGTTTCCGGCGGGGTTCTCCCGGACGGGGATCGACATCGCGACGGCGCGCGAGCGGTCCGTGACCTTCCTCCGAACGGAGCCGGTGACAGGGGCCGCGGTCGAGCGCTTCCGCGCCGGGGCGTACGCCGACTACGAGTACGACGCAACCTCGGAGCGGACCCGGTTCCGACTCGACGTTCACAACGGGTACGTCGACGTCACGCGCAGCGAGGTGTACGTCGACGGGGGCGTCCGGTACAGCCGGAGCGCCCGGAACAGGGACGTCTCCTTCGAGGCGTCCAACGGCTCGCTGGCGGAGACGCGGTACCGCGCGGCCGACTCCATGTGGGCGGTCGCCTCCCGGATCCTGACCGTGGCGGACTTCCGCGCGGTCCGGACCGTCGACGAGGACGGCGAACGGCTGATCCGCTACGCGCCGACGGACGTCGCGGTCCGAAACGCGACCGACATCCGGGGCTACCTGACCGTCGACCGGAACGGCGTCGTCCGAGAGGCCGCCCTCGCGTACGACCGGGCGGGCGAGTCCAAGCGGTTCGAGTACGCGGTCGCTCCCCGCTCCGCCGACAGCGAGGTCGCGCCGCCCGCGTGGCTCCCCGCGGCGCGAGCGGACGCCTAGGCGCCGGGAAAGCGTTGATTCATCCGCAACGCGACTAAGGAACCGTGCCCCGCCGCACCCTCGCCCTCTGTTGCGTCCTCTTGATCGCGACCGCCGGCTGTACCGCGCCCGGCGGCTCCGCGGCCGACGCGACGGTCGAGAACGTCGAGTCGACGTCGTACCGGATGACCGCATACCTGATCGACGACCCGGTCGCCGCCGGTGACCTCACCGTCCGCGTGACGGACGGCGCCGGGACGCGGGAGACGATCGAACTCGTTCGGCTGGACGCCGCGGGACCGTACTACGACCTGTTGCTCGGTGCGGCGCGGAACGCGACGGTGCGCCGGCTGTCCGCGGAACTCGCTGAGCCACTCCTTCGTGTTTTCCGACGGCCCGGAGAACGGGTACCGGTCGACCTGCTCGTGACCGAGACGCCGCGACGGAACGCGAGCGACCGGTTTAAGTGGATCTGCTGACGGATCGGAACCGATGCCCTCCACGACTCGCCGCGCGTTCGCCGCCGGGCTGTCGACAGTCGTCGCCGCCGGGTGCGTCGGCCGCGACGACGCCGACGCCGCCCCCCACTGGGTGAGCGTCTACCTCGCCGACCGCGAGGCGACGCGCGACGTGACCGTGACGGTCCTCGACGCGAGCGGCGCGACGCTGTTCGAGGAGTCGTACCGGCTCTCCGACGACAACGAGGCCAAGGAGGACGCGACGTTCCCCGGGTCGGCCGAGCCGGAGACGGTCGTCGTGACCGTCGACGACGCCCGGTTCGAGCGCGACTGGCCCGGGTTCGAGCGGGCGTCCCTCCCCTGCGACGGGCCGAACAGAAGCGGCGTCGAGCTCTGGATCGAGTCCGCCCCGGACCAGGGCCCCGACCTGCGGCTGGAGGCCGACTGTCAGCACGTCACCGAGGCGTGAGCCGGGAGCGACGCCGGAGGAAACGGCTTCGGAACGTTATATATCGATATATATGGGTCTTAGCGGCGCTTAATAGGTGCTCAGCCGTATCGATGGGCAATGGGTCGCTTCCACCCGGACGTCGAACCGAACCACCTCGATATCGACATCGACGAGTACGAAGACGCGTACGTCGTCGGTGACGTTCACGGCTGTCCCGAGCCGCTCGACCGGCTGCTGTCGAAGCTACGCGTCACCGACGACGACCTCGTCGTGTTCGTGGGTGACCTGGTCCGGAAGGGCCCCGACAGCGCGGCGGTCGTCGAGCGCGTCCGCGAGGCGGACAACATGTTCACCGTCCGGGGGAACAACGAGGAGAAGCTGCTGCGCGGCGACAAGTCGCTCGACGCGCTGTCCGAAGCGGACCTCGAGTGGATGGCGTCGCTGCCGGTCGCGATCACGATCGGGGACAACCTGATCGTCCACGGCGGCGTCGACCCGCGCGAGCCGCTCGACGCGCACACGATCGATGACCTCCAGACCACCCGGTCGCTGGTCCCGGGCGGCAGCTACGACTCTCCGTACTGGTACGAGGAGTACGAGGGGCCGCCGCGCGTGTTCTTCGGTCATACCGTCCTCGACGACCCGGTCCTCACTGAGGGCGCGGTTGGCCTTGATACCGGCTGCGTCTACGGCGGGTCGCTCACGGCCTACGACCTGCGGAACGAGTCCGTGACCGCCGTACCCGCGCTCCGCGGCGGCGTTGAGCGCAGCGACGCCAAGATCGTCGACGTGGCCGAGCTGGGCTGAGCCGCTCGGCGCCCGCTCGGCCGGCAGCGACCGCGAGAGTCCTCCTCGGAACGCCGCGCTCTCGCCGATACGACGCGCTCGCTCCCGGCATCGACGACCGGCTGGCCGCACGCCTGTCACCTCGACACTCGCGTCGACGGCCGACTGACATGGGCGGCGGTCGACGGGCTCCCGCCGGGCGGCCCGCCCTCTCCCAAAGCTTATCTCTCAGCTACGAAACCAAACTCCTGCTATGTCAACACCAGCCACAGACACCGGGGACGGTCGCGTCGACGGCGACACGACGCTGGCGGCGCTCTCTCACGCGTCGGCGCTGTTCGCCTCCTTCCTCGGGCCGATCCTGTTCCTGATCCTCGCGGACGACGACGACGAACTCGTCACGCAGAACGCGAAGAACTCGCTGAACTTCCAGATCGTCGTCTTCGCCGCGCTCATGCTCGCCGCCGTGCTGAGCTTCGTGTTCGTCGGGCTTCTGCTGTTCCCGATCATCGCGGTTGTCGACCTGGTACTGGTGCTTCTCGCGACCGTGAAGGCCAACGACGGACAGGTCTACTCGTACCCGTTCACGCCGGACATCGTCTGAGGTCGTCGTCCCTTCAGCGCGATGCCGGCGGCTAGCGGGCGGTGACGGAACGAAACGGAAGTTGACTCGAAAACCGACCGCGTTAGAGTTCGTCCTCGAAGTCTTCGAGGGCGAACACGGTGTCGGCCCCGCGGCGGTCGAGCGTCTCGTTGGCGAGGAGCCAGTAGACGACCGACAGCGCGCGGCGGCCCTTGTTGTTCGTCGGGATGACGAGGTCGACGTTCGACAGCTGGTTGTTGGAGTCGCACATCGCGATGACCGGGATGCCGACGGTGATGGCCTCCTTGACGGCCTGCGCGTCACCGATCGGGTCGGTGACGACGACGACGTCCGGCTCGATGTAGCCGGCGTAGTCGGGGTTCGTCAGCGTGCCCGGGATGAAGCGCCCGGTGCGGGCGCGGGCGCCGATGGCGTCCGCGAACTTCTCGGCCGGGAACCGGCCGTACTGCCGCGAGGACGTGACCAGGATCTGCTCCGGGTCGTAGCTCTCGAGGAAGTCCGCGGCCGTGCGGATCCGCTCGTCGGTCAGGCTCACGTCGAGGACATACAGCCCGTCGTCGCGGACGCGGTGGATGAACCGCTCCATGTCCTTCGTCTTCTGCTGGGTCCCGATGTGGACACCGGCGGAGAGGTAGTCCTCGACGGGAATCAGCAGGTCGACGTCGTCGTCGGGCATGACGTCGTCGTCGAACGGGGAGGCCTCCTCTTCGGCCTCCTCTGCGGCCTCGCTCTCGGCGTCGGCAGACGCCCCAGTTTCGGCGTCGGCAGACGCCCCCTCGGCGCCCGCGTCGGCGGTCGGTTCCTCGGTCGTGTCGGCCTCCTCCTCGACCGCCGCGTCGACCGCCTCGGTCTCCGCGTCGTCGTCGAGTTCGACCGCGTCGTTGTCTTCGCTCATGCGTGGTGTGGGCCCGTCATACCGCGTCGTCCGCGATGCGGACCAGTTCGTTCAGCTTGGCGGTGCGCTCGCCGCCGACCGTGCCGGTCTTGATGTAGCCGGCGTCGGTCGCCACGGCGAGGTGTGCGATGGTTGCGTCCTCGGTCTCGCCCGAACGGTGGGAGATGACCGTCTCGTACCCGTTGCGGGCGGCGAGTTCGACCGCGTCGAACGCGTCCGACAGCGTTCCGATCTGGTTCGGCTTGATCAGGATGCTGTTGGCCGCGCCCGCGTCGATCCCGTCCTGAAGTCGCTCGACGTTGGTGACGAACAGGTCGTCGCCGCAGATCAGCGTCCGGTCGCCGACCCGCTCGGTCAGCTCCGCGAACGCCTCGTAGTCGTTCTCGTCGAGCGGGTCCTCGACGTACGCGAGGTCGTACTCGTCGACGAGGCCGGCGACGTACTCGATCTGCTCGTCGGCCGACTTCGTCTCGTCGCCGTAGACGTACGCCTCTCGGTCGTCGTCGTACAGCTCGGCGGCGGCCATGTCGAGCCCGAAGCGGATCTCAAAGCCGACCTCCTCCTCGACCCGGTCGACCGCCTCGTCGACGACCTCGAACGCCTCCGCGTCCGAGATCGGTGGCGCCCACGCGCCCTCGTCGCCCTTCGCCGCGGGCACGCCGCGCTCGTCGAGCACGTCCGCGACAGCCGCGTGGACCGCGGCGTTCGCGAAGACGGCCTCCGAGACGCTCGGCGCCCCGACGGGGGCCGCGAGGAACTCCTGGATGTGGGTCGCCTCCTTGGCGTGCTCCCCGCCGCCGACGACGTTGCCGAGCGGAATCGGGAAGTTCTCGCCGCGGAACGCGCCGCCGAGGTGCTGGTACAGCGGCGCGCCCAGCACGTCGGCCGCCGCCTTCGCCGCCGCCATCGAGATGGCGACCGCGCTGTTGGCGCCGATGGCGGAGAAGTCGTCCGTCCCGTCGGCGGCGCGCAAGGCGTTGTCGACCGCGCGCTGGTCGCCCGCGAAGACGCCTTCGAGGCGCGGCACCGCGTGCTCTCGGGCCTTCGCGATGGACTCGCTCGCGGGCAGTTCGATCGCCTCGTACTCGCCCGTCGAGGCCCCGCTGGGGGCCGCGCCGCGGCCGAAGCCGCCGGACTCGGTGAGCACGTCGGCCTCGACCGTCGGGTTCCCGCGCGAGTCGAGGACGCGGCGGAGCGAGACGCTGGTGATCCGCGTCATCAGCTCTCCCTCCGGACCGTGAACGGGAGCGCGCCCGCGTCGTACTCCTCCGCGGCGACGAGGATCGGCTCCGTCTGGTCGGTGTCGATCAGCACGGGCGCCCCGTAGGACACCTGTAGCGCTCGCGCGCCGAGGATGCGTGCCTTCTCGTATCGATTGTATCGCTGTCCTGACATGGTTACTGGTACGGCGAGACGACGTCGACCAGGTCGCGGTGGCTGACCAGCATGCGCCGGCAGCAGTGCCGGTCGACCCCGAGATCGTCGAGCACCTCGCCGGGGTCCTCGTCGCCCTCGCGAGCCCGCTCTTTGAACTCCTCCCAGTGTTCACCCACGACGTTGCCGCACGTGAAACACCGGACCGGGATCATCATGACTGGATCACCTCAGCGGTAGGACTTCTGGTAGCGAGCGCGCGCGCCGGGTCCGCCCCACTTCTTGGGTTCGGACTGGCGCACGTCGTTGACCAGCAGGGTGCGGTCGAAGTTCATGTACGCGTCGCGCAGCTCGGCGTCGCCGAGGTGCTGGACGAGGCCGCGGGCGATCGCGGTCCGGGCCGCGTCCGCCTGCCCGCTGAAGCCGCCGCCCTCGACGTCGATATCGATGTCGACGCCCTCGCGGAGCTCCTCGCCCGCGATGCGGAACGGCTCCAGCATCTTGAGCCGCGCCTGTTCCGGTTCGACCAGCTCGACTGGCTGGGAGTTGATGCGCACGCGGCCCTCGCCCTCGCGCACGGTGGCGCGGGCGACGGCCGTCTTCTTCTTGCCTGAGGTGTTCGTTACCATGTGACGTTGGCTCCCAGAGACTCGGAGATGTCCCCGAGCGTGGTGAATTTGATGTTCGAGAGGCGGTCGAGCGAGGTGCCGTCGAGGACGACGCTCTCGACGTCCTCGTCGCGCTCGTAGGGGTTCCCGACGTACACGCGCACGTTCGAGAACGCCTCGCGGCCGTCCTCCGACTTGTACGGCAGCATGCCGCGGATGGCGCGCTTGAAGATCCGGTCCGGGCGCTTGGGGTAGTAGGGCCCGCTGTCCGAGCCGAGCTCCGCGCGCTTGTGGTACGTCTCCATCGTCGACTCCTCGTTGCCGGTGATGACGGCGCGCTCGGCGTTGACGACGGCGACGGTCTCCCCGGCGAGGGCGCGCTGCGCGACCTCGGAGGAGACGCGACCGAGGATACAGTCGCGGGCGTCGACGACGACGTCCGCGTCGATCTTCGCGAGACTCATCGGATCACCCGCACGTCGCTCCCTTCGGGGTTCTGTTCGATGAACTGTTCCAGCGTCACCGCTTCGCCGGCCTGGTCGATCTTCGTCCGGGCGGTCCCGGAGAAGTCGACGGCGGCGACGGTGACGTTCGTTTCGAGCACACCGCTGCCCAGCACCTTGCCGGGGACGACGACCGTCTCGTCTTCCTGAGCGTACCGCTCGATGCGGCCCAGGTTGACCTCAGCGTGCGTGCGCCGTGGCTTCTCCAGTCGGTCGGCGACGTCCTGCCACACGTTGGCACCGGAGCCACGCGAGACCGACTTCAGATCGGCGATGAGGTTCTGTAGTTTCGGGTTCGTCTTGCTACTCATAGCTGTCCCTCCTGAACGGAGAGTTCGTGGAAAACGGAGTGCAGGGAGCAGGATTTGAACCTGCGGACCTCTACAGGACAGCGCCCTGAACGCTGCGCCGTTGGCCTGACTTGGCTATCCCTGCGTGCACTCCATCGTATTCCGGCTCCCTTCAAACCACTTTCGGTCCCGCCGTCCGCCGCGTCGGCCACGGGCGCTCCGGCGGTCGGAGCGGGGCCGCGGCTGTCGGCGGGGGCGACGGTCAGGGTGTTGGTTCGAAGGGCCGTCATTTCCTTAGACTGCGACTTTCGTCTGTAGTTCGTCCGCGCGCTCCTCGATGGAGTCGATGGCGCGGAGCAGCAGTTCCTCGACGTCGAACGAGCCGTCCGTCTCGATGTGGAAGACGAACGCGCCCGGCACGTCCTCGACCGCGACCTCCTTCCCGGGGAACCGTTCCGAGAGGTCGTTGTCGAACTCGTCCGTGAGCTCGATGTCGCCCTCGGGCGTCTCGATGACGCCGCGGAGGATGTTCGGCTCGTCGTCGTCGAACTCGCCCCGGTCGCCCTCGACCGTGACGCGCTGGAGGTGGCGGTAGCCGACGGAGACGCCGCCCTGGTGTTTGGCGTGCTCCTTGCCGGTGTCGAGGACCGCGTCGGCCTCGAACTCCAACCGCTGTCCCTCCTTCAGCTCGATGATCGGGACGTTCTCGTCGGCGACCTCGACGAGCGGGTCGCTGCTCTCGATGTCGCCGGAGTACGCCGTCGCCGGGCCTTCGACGTCGAGCGCGAGGGTGACCTCGTCGCCGAGTTCGAAGTCGTCGAGCGGCGTCGTCAGGGGCACGAGCCCCAGACGCAGGCCGATCATCTCGTCGAACATGACCGAGGAGTTCTCGACGAACCGAACGGTGTCGATCGAGAACGTCGGGACGTCGGCGATCATCGCGCGGCGGATGCCGTTTGCGAACGCCGGCGTGAGCCCGCGGATCAGCACCCGCGCGCTGCGTTCGTCCCGTTCGACGTACTGGACGTCGAATTCGTCTTCGGTCATGTCAGACTCGCTTGTTCTTCGGCGCCTTCGTCCCGTCGTGCGGGATCGGCGTGACGTCCTCGATGCGCCCGATCTCGACGCCCGCACGCGAGAGCGCGCGGATCGTCGCCTGCGCACCGGGACCGGTGGACTTGTTGAGGTTGCCGCCGGGGCCGCGCACGCGAACGTGCACGCCCTCCAGACCGGCGTCCTTGACGCGCTCGGCGACGACCTCCGCCATCTGCATGGCGGCGTACGGCGACGCCTCGTCGCGGTTCTGCTTCACCACGGTGCCGCCGGACGACTTGGCGATCGTCTCGGCGCCCGTCTCGTCGGTGACCGTGATGAGCGTGTTGTTGAACGACGCGTACACGTGGGCGATGCCCCACTTTCCGTCCTCGGATTCACTCATGGTTGGTTACTCCTGTGACTCCGCGCGCTCGGGGTGGAGATCGTCCGCGAGCGGGCTCGTCTCGTCGAAGGCGATGGCGCCTTCGTCGTCGACGTCCACCTTCACCGACGGGCGCGTGACGCGGGCGCCGTTGACGGTGATGTGGCCGTGGACGATGAACTGGCGGGCCTGCTGGGTCGAGGAGGCGAAGCCCTGTCGGTAGACGACCGTCTGGAGGCGACGCTCCAAGAGGTCGGTCACGTCGAGCGACAGGACCGTCGAGATGTCGTCGTTGTCGCCGAGGATGCCGATGCGGCGAAGTCGAGTGACGAACTCCGCGCCGGCGTCCTGGGCGGCCTCGACGTCGCCCTGCGCCTCGCCGAGCAGCCGTCGGGCCTCCCGACGCATGTTACGCAGCTCGGACTGGGCACGCCAGAACTCCTCTTTGTTCTTCAGGCCGTACCGCGAGAGGAGATCGGACTCCTCGGCGATGCGCTCGCCCTGGTACGGGTGGTTCGGCGTCTCGTAGCCCTTGGTGTTCTTTCCGGTGCTCATTCGTCGTCACCGCCTTCGTCGTCCGCCATCTCCTCGCGGATCTCCTCGACGTTGACCCCGATGGTCCCCTCCGAGCGACCCGTGGACTTGGTGCGCTGGCCGCGGACCTTCTGCCCGCGCTTATGGCGCACGCCTTTGTACGATTCGATGACCTTCATCCGGTTGATGTCGTGACGGCGCTTCTCGCTGACGTCGGTGCCGACGAGGTGCGTCGTCTCTCCGGTGAAGAAGTCGTTCTGTCGGTTCGTCATCCACGACGGGACGTGGTCTTCGAGGTTCTCGGCGATGTCGACCACCGCGTCGATGTCCTCCTCGTCGAGGAGCCCGAACGTGGCGTTGCGGTCCACGTCGGCCTTCTCGGCGACCAGCCGCGCCGTGCGCGTGCCGATGCCGTCGAGTTCGGACAGGCTTCGCTCGACCGTCTTCGTCCCGTCGAGGTCCGCGCCCCCGATCCGAACGAAGTACTGGAGGTCTTCCTCCTCCTCCGGCGAGTCGTCCTGTGATTCTTCCGTGCTCATGTGTTGGTTGTGGTGAGCCCTACCGACGCGAATCGGCGGTACTCGTCCGTTCGAGCGTTGCGGCGGGGATTCGAACCCCGGAGGCAGTGACGCCACAGAGTTAGCAACCCTGCGCCTTGGGCCAGGCTTGGCTACCGCAACCCGCGTTGTATCATCGCCCTTGCGGACTCGGGGCCCGACGCCCCTGCAGTTCGTGCGTTCGTATGCTCCCGCCTTCGGTACTTAAACATCACGAAACGGTCGAGTCGCTGTGGGGGTCTCGCACGGTCAGTTCGCGCGCAGTCCCGCGGGTTCGCGTCTCCGTTCGCGGGGCCGGTCCCCCGTTTCCGTGAGGCGTAGTGTTTAGTGGGTCCCGCGGGAGGGTCCGAGCATGAAGGCCGTTCAGTTCGCCGACCACGGCGACCGCGACGTGATCGAGTACGGCGAGTTCCCCGACCCCGAACCGGACCGCGGCGAGGTGCTCGTCGACGTGAAGGCGGGCGCGTTGAACCACCTCGACGTCTGGACGCGACGCGGGATGCCCGGCATCGACCTGGAGATGCCGCACGTTCCCGGCAGCGACGCCGCGGGCGTCGTCGAGGCCGTCGGCGACGGCGTGACGCGCTTCGAGCCGGGCGACCGCGTCGCCGTGAGCGCCGGCGTCTCCTGCGGGGACTGCGAGTTCTGTCGCAACGGCGAGGAGTCGCTGTGCGTCTCCTTCCACATCATCGGCGAGCACGTCCGCGGCGTCCACGCGGAGAAGGCGACGGTGCCCGCGGCGAACCTCGTCCCGGTCCCGTCCGGCGTCGACTGGGAGGTCGCCGGCTCCGCGTCGCTCGTCTTCCAGACCGCGTGGCGCATGCTCCAGACGCGCGCCGACATCGAGGCCGGCGAGAAGGTGCTCGTCCTCGGCGCCTCCGGCGGCGTCGGCCACGCCGCGGTCCAGATCGCCGACCACGCGGGCTGTGAGGTGTACGCGACCGCCTCCACCGAGGAGAAGCTCTCGCACGCCGAGGACTGCGGCGCAGACCACGTCATCGACTACGAGGCGAACGACTTCGCCGAAGAGGTCGCCGCGCTCACCGGCAAGCGCGGCGTCGACGTGGTCGTCGACCACGTCGGCGAGGCCACCTACCCGAACTCGCTGAAGTCGATGGCGAAGGGCGGCCGGCTCGTCACCTGCGGCGCCACGACCGGCCCGAACCCCGGCGCCGGGCTCAACCGCATCTTCTGGAACCAACTCTCCGTCATCGGCTCCACGATGGCGACGCCCGGCGAGGTCGACGACGTGCTGGAACTCGTCTGGGACGGCACCTTCGAGCCCCGCGTCCGCGAGGTCCTCCCGATGAGCGAGGCCGCGCGCGCACACGAGATGATCGAAAACCGTGAGGGCTTTGGCAAGGTGGTGCTAAAGCCGGACAGTGAGCTCTGAGACCGACAACGACGACGCGGACGCGACCGCCGACGGTACCACCGACGGCGGCTACGTCCACGTCCCGGGCACCGACGACGGCGCCGACGCGACCGACAGCGCCGGCGCCGGCGGCCCGACCGCCGCCGACGAGCCCGCCGCCGACGGCTTCGGCCGCAAGGGGTGGGCGCTGACGGCGGCGATATTCATCTGCGCGCTCGTCATCCCCGGGATCATCTACGTCTACCCGTACGCCGCGGGCTGGTTCGGTCTCCCCTTCTTCGCGACGTACCTCGCGCTCCCGCTCGTCCCCGCGCTCCTCCTCGGCCTCGTCGCGGTCTGGTCGATGACGGCCGCGACGGCCGACGACGAGCCCTGACCGAGCGGGGCCGGATTGCCCGCGAACGGACGGCCCCGCCGCGGCCGAACGACAACCGTTTTGAACGACACCCGCGCAGTGGTGATATGTTGATCACCGTCTCCGGCCCGCCCGGCAGCGGGAAGAGCACTAACGCCGTCCAACTGGCGGACGCGCTCGGCCTCGGACACGTCTCCGGCGGCGACATCTTCCGCGAGATGGCGGCCGAACGCGACATGACGCCCGTCGAGTTCAACGAGTTCGCCGAGGAGGACCCGCAGATCGACCGCGACCTCGACCGCCGGCTCCGCGAGATCGCCGTCGAGCGCGACGACGTGGTCCTCGAATCGCGGCTCGCCGGGTGGCTCGCGGCCGACCACGCCGACTTCCGGTTCTGGTTCGACGCGCCGCTGTCGGTCCGCGCCGAGCGGATCGCGGCGCGCGAGGCGAAGCCGGTCGACCGCGCGCGAACGGAGACGGAGCGCCGCGAGGCCTCCGAGCGCAAGCGGTACCGGGAGTACTACAACATCGACATCGAGGATCTCTCGATCTACGACGCCGCGTACAACACCGCCCGCTGGGGCCCCGAACCGTTCCTCGACGTCCTCGTCGCGACCGTCGAGGCGTACGACCCCGAGGACGACGAGGGGAAATCGCCCGTCGAGGGCGTCGCGTACGACTTCTGAGTCCCCAACCCGCCTCCACATGACAGACGCCTCAGACTCCGACGCCGACGCACTCGCCGACGGGGAGGACCCGCTCAGGGCGCCGCCGGGCGAGCGCTCGGTGCCGGAACTGCTCCGGTTCGGCGTCGTCAACCTCGACAAGCCCGCCGGCCCCTCATCGCATCAGGTGTCGGCGTGGGTGCGCGACGCGATAGACGAGACGCTCGCCGCGCTCGACCCGGCCGGTCCCCCCACCGGCGGCGTCGCCCACTCCGGCACGCTCGACCCGAAGGTCACCGGCTGCCTGCCCACGCTGACCGGCGACGCGACGCGCATGGCGCAGGTGTTCCTCGAAGGCGCGAAGGAGTACGTCGCGGTGCTGGAGCTCCACGGGGCCCCGCCGGCGGACTTCCGCGAGGTGGTCGCGGAGTTCGAGAGCGAGGTGTACCAGAAGCCGCCCCGAAAGAGCGCCGTGAGCCGTCGCCTCCGCACGCGGACGGTCCACGGCCTCGACGTGCTGGAGGTCGCCGACCGCCGGGCGCTCCTCCGGATCCGCTGCGAGTCGGGGACGTACGTCCGGAAGCTCTGTCACGACATCGGGCTCGCGACGGGGGTCGGCGCGCACATGGGCCACCTCCGCCGCACCGCCACCGACCCGTTCGACGACCGCGACCTCCGCCCGCTCCAGGACCTCGTGGACGCGCTCGCCTGGGCCGAGGAGGGCGACGACGCGCTCCTCCGCGAGGTGGTCCGTCCCGCCGAGGACGCCCTGACGCACCTCCCCGCGGTGGCGGTCGCGCGGTCGGCCGCCCGCAGCGTCGCGACCGGCGCGCCGGTGTACGCGCCCGGCGTGATCGACGCGGACGACGCGGCGGTCCCCGGAACGGTCAGCGGTCGGGAGCCCGACGCCGACGAGGGCGATCCGCCGCTCGTCGCGTGTTTCACCCCGGACGGCACCGCGGTCTGTCTGGGGCGAGTCGTCGGCGACCCGAGCGCGGACGGCGGGAAGGTCGTCGACTTGGAGCGCGTTCTTTTATAGGTCCGCCACCGCGTCGACGCCGGCGGTGCGTTCGACGAGAGCGACGCGCTCGCCGAGGCGGTCGACGCGGCGGGAACGTCACGCGCGACGGTCCGCGCCGAACATGACGGGTACGTCCTCGGCCGGTGCGAGGGGCTAGCCGTCTACGAGGGCGACCCGATCGGGAGTCTCGCCGTCCGGGACGGCGGCGACCCCGTGGCGTCGCGGGACGCCGCCGACGAGTGAAGCGAAGTCCTTAATTACCGGACCGCCGTTCGTCTGCGTGTAGTCAGGGACCGTGGGGTAGTGGTATCCTATGCGGATGGGGTCCGTATGACCTGAGTTCGACTCTCAGCGGTCCCATACGAAATTTTACACGAACCGTCCGAAACCGGCCAGATAGCCCGGTATGACGATGGTTTGGTGCGACAGTGACCTGCCCGGTTCACCCGTCAGTTACGCCCGTTGAGGACGCGGGAGACGACGTTCGGAGTCGGGTCAGACACGCGAGCAGTCAGGCGACCGAGCGCGTCTACGACCACCTCGGTCGAGCGTAACACCCGCTCTCGTCAGGGATCCATCGCACGTGCGGCGTCGAGATCTGGTGGTCCCCCGAGGCCATCGTCAGCTGTCGGCCGTCACGTCGGTCAGGTACCACGCGATAAGCCGCGCCTGTGCCCGGCGGACAATCCCCGACGCGGTCGACTTGTCCACGCCGACCACGTCGGCGAGGTCCGCGAGGGTACACTCTCGCGGGACCTCGAAGTATCCCTCTCTGAGCCCGGCGGCGAGGAGTTCCTCCTGTCGCCGTGTGAGGAGTCGGTCCGACCGCTTCTTTTCCACCTTCGAGAGGAGTTCGTACTCGGTCCCGCTCGATTCCAGCGCCTTCCGGAGCTGGTCGAACTCCTCGCGAGTACCGGTCAGGTCGAACTCGTAGAACCCGTTCCGAACTTCGATCGGAAACTCGGGCGGGAACCCTCCGGACTCGACGAAGGCGTAGAGGTCGACGTCGGTCGTCTCGTACGTCGCGAGGAGCCGGTCGTCGGTGCGTTCCAACACCTCGTACGCGTCGACCGCCCCGTGTTCGCGAAACGCTGCTGCGACCGACCCCGGGGTTCGAGTCAGCACCTCTCCGAGTTCCTTCGCGGTGGCGCCACTGCGGACGCCGGACAGCAGGCGAAAGGTCGCATCGGGGAACGCCTCCGACAGGTCGGCGATGTACAGGTCCGGCGGGAGGCGAATGCGGAATCGGGCGTCGATCATGCTGAGTACTGCCGCCTCGGACAGATACCAACACGTTGGGGTCATTCACACATGAATCGCCCGGCAACACTGTAGTATGAACTCCGAGTCGGCCGGTGCGGCCACGAGCGGACGGGCGACGCTGCGGACGATGGCACGGACGATCACCGGACCGATCGGAGAGCTGTGGCGCCGCGATCCGGTTTTGTCCGCCGTGGCTGCGATCAACGCCGTCCTGTTCGGTGCCTTCGCCGTCGGCACCGTCTTGGACCCAATGGTCGTCAACGGGGAACCGGCGTGGCTCAAGCCAGCGAAGTTCGCCGGCTCGATCGCGCTCGTGTGCGCGACGCTCGGCTGGCTCGGTGTTCACCTCCCGGTCGACCCGGACTTTCGCCGCCGTGTCTCCCGGATCGTCGGCGTCGGTCTCCTCATCGAAATCGTCCTTATCGGCGGACAGGCCGCGCGCGGCGTCGGTTCTCACTTCAATCGGGCGACGGTCATCGACGGGGCGATCGGAGGCGTCATGGGCGTTACAATCGTCATCGTCACCGTCGCGATCGCCGCGCTGGCCGTCCGGGCACGCGGCGACGAGTTCGACGTCCACCCGGCGTTCGCCGCGGGCATCCTCCTCGGGATCGGGTGGTTCGTCGTCGGCGCGTTCGAGGGGGCGGCGATGATCGCGATCCAGTCCCGGGTCGTTGAGACGACGGAGCCGACGGTCCCGGTCGTCGGCTGGCAGCTCGTCGGCGACTTCCGCCTGGCGCACTTCGTCGGCCTCCACGCCCTCCAGCTGTTGCCGCTGACCGGCTACCTCGCGGCAGTTGGACACCGTCGAGGCCTCGTCGACTATCCGCGACGCGTCGTATACCTCGTCGCTGCCGGATACGTCGCGGTCCTTCTCGTGACCGCCGCCCTCGGCGTCGCACCGGTCCTCATCTGACGAGCGATCTCACGAAGCGGGGGCGATAACGCTTACAGCAGCAGATATTGATACCTGAGTAGCAGCCACATCACCACGCGCCGAGAGGAACTGCGGCACATGACGATTTCACGCCAATCGAGACTGAACGTCTCTCCGACGAGATTTCGCGCCCGCGTGTGCGCCAGCCTCCCCACCCCCGCGGGAGATGGAGTCGAAATCCCTGCCGACCGAGGCGACACAAGATCAGTTCTGATTAGGGCCAGAGGGACCGGAGAATCAGATACCAGTTCTCAGAAGCTCGCCAGCGTTTCGTCTCTCGTCTCACCGAGATACTGCCGGATCGCTCCCTCGTCCCAACCGACCGCCGCCAACACGCTCTCGACGGCGCGGACAGCGCCGTCCTCGTACCACGCGGCGTCGTATCGTGGTATCTCTTCGAACTCCAATCTGACCCGCGACGCACCTCGTGCGTCGGCATCAACGACCACGTACCGGACGGTCTGTCCCGGGGCGAGCCCCGCGCCCTCGATTTGCGCCCGCTTCAGGGCCGCGACGGCGAGCGTCTCCATCGAGTACTCGTCTGGGTCCTTCGACACGCGATTGTCGACGACGAGCGCGTTCGGGTCGACGGTCCCCTCTCGTAGGTCCCCGAGGCGCCGCCGGAGTACGTCGCACACCGCCTCCGGAGAGCGCGTCTCGTCGAACACGCGGAGCGCCTCGCTCTGGACCGCTTCGACCCATTCCGGCGTCGAGCGCTGTCGCCCCTCGATGCCTCGCGTCTTGACCGCGTCGCCGAGCCCCGTCTCGGGGTAGTCGTCGCCGCGGCGCTTGCCGAAGTATCGAGTCAGAGCTCCCGACTCGGAGTTCCGCATCGGACAGAACGCGACCCACTCGAACGCGCATTCGTGCTCCAACTCGATGCCCGCCTCTTCGCTGATCTCGGCTGCGACTTCCTCCAAGGGGCGCTGCTCGCGACCGTCGGCCGGAGTCACCCAGATGGAGTCGACGATGCCGTGGACCACGCGCCAGCCGGCCGCTTCGAGCGCGGTCTTCGCGTCCAGGAGGAGTTCGCGGGCGTAGGCGTTGATCGCCTCGTGGCACTCGATGCGCCCGAACTTGGCGTTCGAGAAGCCCTGATACCCGAAGCAGGACACGAGAATCCACTTGATCGCGGAGGAGGCGGCCTCCAATCGCTCCCGTTCGTCGCCGGCGGCGTCGGGAATCCGTTCCTTGATCTCGCTCCGGGCGTCGATCAGCGGGCCGAGCACCTCCGGCAGGTAGCCGTCCCGGTCGCAAACGGAGTAGCCGAGACCCGGCACGTCGTCGGTGTCACAACACCCGCAGCGGACGGTCTCGGGCGAGATGTTCCGGGTCCTGATGACGTTGGGATACAGGGATGCGAAGTCGAGTTCGTGAACGTCCTCGTGGACGCCGACGTCGGGAGCGAACGTCGTGCCGCCGCGGTCGGCGTCGTCGAGCGTCGACGCCCGCTTGAACAGTTCCGGGCGCCACGCGCGCCACGGCACGAGCACGTCTCGGTCCCTCGCTTCGCGGATCTGCATCGCCGTCAGCACTCGCCCGATGGACGCCCACCCGAGTTCCTGTAGCGGGAGCCCGGAGCGCTCGACGAGGTCGAGACAGCCCTCCAGCCCGGACTCGTGGTAGAAGAACGAGTTTGACTCGTCGATGATGGCGCGTCCCGGGACCGAGTACCGAGCCGGCGAGTGCCCCACGTTGCCGTACGAGGCGTACGTCGACTCGCCGGCGAGCTCCGTGTAGCCGTCCCGCCGACCGAGTTCGAGATCGACGCCGTAGGCGTCGGCCGCCTCGAACAGCAGGGGCACGAGGTCCGCCGTCGAGACGACCAGGACGTCGGGATCGCGTTCGTCGAGCGCCGCTTGAACGCCGGCGACGGTCTCGGCGGGCGACGACCAGACTCGGTCACCGTCGACGGCGAGCTGCGGCAGCGACTCGATGCCCGACTCGTGCCGGGGTAAATCGAGGTGGAGCGTCCGCAGGTCGCGCACCGAGCGATCCGGAGCGGCCCGGGTATCTGTTTCGAGACAGAAGCGGAGCTGGCGGGTGAAATCGACGTTGTAGCAGGTGTAGGCGTCGGGCTGTCCGAACTGCTCGGTTCGGCTCGCAATCCTTCGGACCGCGTCGATCGAGGCGGCGTCGACGCGGAGCAGCGGCCGGGCGTCGGTCCGGAACGTCTGCCGGTGGGCCTCGACGCCGAGCCGCTCGACCGCGTCCTGTCCGTCGAGGAAGGACCAGAGATCGCGGAGCGCGTCCGAGAGCCCGTCGCGGGGCGGCGGCGTCGGATCCGGGCCGCCCGATCGACCGTAGAGATCCCCCGCTGAGTCACCGACGAAGAGCGTCGGGTGGTGGTCTTCGTGAACCTCGCGAGCGGCGCCGTCCGGAGTGAGCGTCCATCGGGCGACGCGGCCGTCACCGAGGTACTCCAGCGTGAGCGTCACGGGCTACGCCTCGGTGAGCGCCTCGACCTGGTCTTCCAGTTCGGCGATTCGGCGCTCCTGTTCGAGGGCGATCGCCATCCACATCGGTGCCAGCGGGTCGGCGGGGTTGAGGTTCCCCGCGGCGTCGGCGTGGTCGCGAGCGTACACGAACAGCCGGTCGAATCGAGACTTGTCCTGCCGGCGGAGGACGCGTCGGAACGAGCGCCAGTCGTCTTCGATCGCGCTCAACTGGTCACGGTACGTCGGGTTCGTCCGGCCCATTACCGGATGCTCGGCGCGGCCGCGGCGCGGTCGACGGTCGCTCCCTCGTACATCCGGGCCCGGTGTTCGAGGACCTCCTGCCAGTACGCGAGCGTCGTCTGGAGCCAGCCGTCGTCGGTGTGGTAGACGAGCGTCTCCGTGTCGCCGGCGGCGTCCTCGAAGCGCGGGCCGAAGGGCGTCTTCCGGCAGGTGAGGTGCGTCGCCGCGGCGCGGCGGAGGGGCTTCGAGAACTCGTCGTCGCGGCACCGCGTCACGAGGACCGGCACGTCGTGGACGCGAGCGACGCGGGCGACCGACGCGATCGCGCGGACGAACAGCCGCTCGGCGGTGTCGGCGTCGATGTCGGCGGCGCGGTACATGCCGTCGAGGCCGGTCGCGACGACGACCGAGGGCGACTCGCGGGCGGCGAGCCGCCCGGCCAATCGGTCGAGCAGCGAGGTGTGCTGGTGGGCGGTGAACCCGCGGGCGACCTCGATGCGGTCGAGGACGCGGTCGGCCGGGGCGAGCTCACGGAGGCGCGTCGTGTTGGCCCTGTTCGCGCCGTCGACCCAGAACGCCGGGCCGTCGGCGCCGAGGACGCGGTCGAGCAGGAGCGCCTGGACGGGCGTGACACCGAGTTCGTCGTCGACGTCGACGAGCGTGACGCCGGGCGCGAGCTCCGGGAGGTCGGCGGTCGGTCGTCGGGAACGAGTGGACATGGTAGGGCCGACGGGGAATTACGTAAAAGGGGTGAGCCATGGACGGGCGGTGAAAGTGGAAGTGATGGCGATAGCTGAACCCGTCGAACGCCGGGGACGAACGCGGGACGGATCTCGGGGTTGTACCGAGACAAAGTACCCGGCTGCGTTCCGGATCGCGGACCCGCGGAGCGGGAGGCGGGCCTGCTCGAATACTCCGTACCGACTACCGCTCACCCAGGAGTCAGTTTGCTCTGGAGGTCGGCGATCCCGCCCGCTCCGCAACCACTAAACGCGGCTCGCTCCTTGCTCCGGTAATGGCCGACTGGACGGAGAAGTACCGCCCGAGCACGCTCTCGGAGGTGCGCGGCAACGACAAGGCCCGCGACGCGTTCGCGGAGTGGGCCCGGTCGTGGGACGACCACCGCGAGGCGGTCGTCCTCCACGGGAGCCCGGGCGTCGGGAAGACGAGCGCGGCCCACGCGCTCGCGAACGACATGGGGTGGGAGACCGTGGAGCTCAACGCCTCCGACCAGCGCACCGCCGACGTCATCGAGCGGTTCGCGGGGCGCGCGGCGCGCAACGCCACCCTCGGCGGGAGCGCGGCCGGGGGCGGCGCGGCCGGCGGCGACACCGCCTCGCGCCAGCTCGTCGTCCTCGACGAGGCCGACAACATCCACGGCAACTACGACCGCGGCGGCGCCTCGGCGATCACGAAGCTGGTCAAGGAGTCTGGCCAGCCGATCGTGCTCATCGCCAACGACTACTACGACATGTCGCGCGGGCTCCGGAACGCGACCCAGGAGATCGAGTTCCGCGACGTCTCCGCGCGCTCCATCGTCCCCGTCCTGCGCGACGTCTGTCGCAAGGAGGGGATCGAGTTCGAGTCCGACGCCCTCCAGCGGATCGCGGAGGGGAACCGCGGCGACCTCCGCGGCGCGATAAATGACCTCCAGGCCGCGACGCAGGGACGCGACTCGGTCACGGTCGAGGACGTGGTCACCGGCGACCGGGACAAGGCGCTGGGCCTCTTCCCGTTCCTCGACGCGGTCCTCAAGGAGGAGTCCGCGGAGGAGGCGCTCCAGTCCGCGTACGCCGTCGACGAGACGCCGGACGACATCTCGCGCTGGATCGAGAACAACGTCCTCGACGTGTACGAGCCCGCGGAGGCGGTCCGCGCGTACGACTTCCTCGCGAACGCGGACGTGTGGCTCGGCCGCGTGCGCGCCACGCAGAACTACTCCTACTGGCGGTACGCGACCGACAACGCAGCCGCGGGCGTGGCGGCCGCCCGCGACGGCGAGAAGGGCGGGTGGACGCGGTACGGCCGCCCGCAGTTCTGGTCGTCGTCGGACGCGACCGCGGACGAGGTCGTCGGCAAGATCGCGGCCGCGAGCGGGTGTAGCGTCGCGACGGCTCGCCGCGAGGTGCTGCCGTTCCTCGAGGCCGTCACCCACCACTGTAAGCCCCGCGAGCTGACCGTCGCGGTGGCGGCCGCCTACGACCTCGACGAGGCGGGCGTCGCCTTCGTCACGGGCTCCGGCGAGTCGACGAACAAGGTGGCGTCGATCGTCGAGGACGCGCAGGCCCGCCGCGAGGAGCTGATCGAGGAACACGCCGACGGCGCCTTCGCGGTCGACGGCGCCCGCCGCGGCGACGAGGGCGACGCGGCCGCGGACCGCGACGGCGACGGTTCCGGATCGACTGACCCCGAGAGCGACCCGGCCGACTCGGGGGAGGAGCCGGCGGACGACGAGTCTCCGAACGAGAGCGACGACGACGATCAGGCGGGACTGACCGACTTCATGTGACCCGGCGGCGGTCGCTCACCGGCTCCCGCCGCCGCCGAGCCGGGGCGAGTTCGGATCCGCGTCGCTTCCGCTCGGCGTCGGGGGGTCGACCGCGTCCGCGCAGCGGAACTCGAACCGCGCGCCGCCCTCGCGGCTCTCGGTCACCGAGACGGTCCAGTCGTGCGCCGCCGCGATCCGCTCGACGATGGCCAGTCCGAAGCCGGTGCCGTCGGGGGCGGTCGTGTGGCCCGGCTCGAAGACGGCGTCCCGCTGGTCGGGGTCGATCCCCGGGCCGTCGTCCGCGACGTAGAATCCCCCGTCCGTCCGTCCGACGCGGACGCGGACCGCGGCGGCGTCGGGGTCGCTCGGGTCGGCGTCCGCCGATCCCGAACCCGTCGCGAACGTGCCCGGCGTGACTCCCCCGGCTGAGCCCGCTCCGTCGTTCCCGTGGGCGGGGGCGCCCGCGCCGGCTCTGTCGGGAGCGCCGTGTTCGATCGCGTTCCGGAAGAGGTTCTCGAGGCACTGCCGGAGCCGCTCCGAGTCGCCCGTCACGGTCGGGAGCGGTCCGTCCACGACGAGCGCGGCGTCGGCCGGCTCGCCGACGGTCCGCCACGCGCGGTCCACGACCGACCGCAGGTCGGTCGGCTCGGCGGTCCGGACCGTCTTCCCCTCCTTGGCCAGCGTCAGGAGGTCCGAGATGAGGTCGTCCATGCGGTCGAGCGCGTCGAGGGCGCGGTCCAGCCGCTCGCTCGACGCGTCCCCGTCGAGCTCGGCGGCCAGTTCGACGTTCCCGAACGCGACGGAGAGCGGGTTCCGGAGGTCGTGCGAGACGACGCTCGCGAACTCGTCGAGCCGCTCGCGCTGGCGTTCCAGCCGCTTCCGCCGCTCGACGCGCTCGTCCGCGGGGAACAGGTACCCGACCACGTCGCCGCCCTCCGTCGCCCGGCCGCGCTCGTGGACCCACTGCGGCTCGCCGCCGGAGACGACGCGGTACACCACGTCGACCGGGGCGGCGTCGAGCGCCTCGCGGAGCCGCTCGCGGTCCTCGTCGACCACGCAGTCGAGCCAGCCGCCCTCCGCGCGCTCCGGGACCTCGATCCGAGACTCCCCGGACGCCTCGATCACGAACCGCGACGGATCCCCCACAGGCCGGCGGTAGGCGATTCCGGGGCGTCGTTCCATCGCTGCGGACACGTGTCAACGAGGCTACTCGGCCAGTATAAACCTTACTCGCCTATCACTTGTCATACACTGAGATCAAGTCTGAAAAGTGCGAAAATAACAGGGCAGGCCCCCGCGACGCCGAGAGACCTTTGTCGCGGCCCCCGGTGGATCGCCGTATGCGCGCAGCGATCCTGCGAGAGTACGGCGAGCCGCTCGCGGTCCGCGACCTCCCCGACCCCGACCCCGGCCCGGACGGCGCCGTCGTCAGCGTCGACGCCTGCGGCGTCTGCCGCAGCGACTGGCACGCCTGGGCCGGCCACGGCGAGTGGGCGGCCGACCGCGTCGCGCGCGGCCAGGTCCTCGGCCACGAGCCGGCCGGTGAGGTGGTCGCCGTCGGCGGGGAGGTCGATCGGTTCGAACCTGGCGACCGCGTGGTCGTCCCCTTCTCGCTCGGCGACGGCACCTGCCCGCACTGCCGCCGCGGGGCCGGCAACGTCTGCGAGGACGGCCGGGCGCTGGGGTTCGAGGCCGCCGCGCCGGGCGCGTTCGCGGAGCGCGTGGCGGTTCCGGCGGCCGACTACAACCTCGTCGAGCGCCCCGAGTGGCTCGACGCGACCGCGGCCGCTGCGCTCGGCTGCCGCTACATGACCGCGTACCACGCCCTCGCCGAGCGGGCGACCGTCGGCGGGGGCGACGCCGTCGCGGTCCACGGCTGCGGGGGCGTCGGGCTCTCCGCGGTCCAGATCGCCGCCGCGCTGGGCGCCCGCGTGATCGCGGTCGACCTCGACCCCGACGCCCTCGCGCTCGCGGCCGAGTTCGGCGCGGCCGAGACCGTGAACGCGGGGTCGCTCCCGGGAGACGAGTCCGTCCCCGAGCGGGTCCGCGCCCTCTCCGAGGGCGGCGCCGACACCTCGCTCGACGCCCTGGGGATCGCGGAGACCTGCCGCAACTCCGTCCGGTCGCTGCGCCCGCGCGGCACGCACGTCCAGGTCGGGCTCACCACGGACGCGGAGCGGGGCGAGGTGTCGCTGCCGACCGACTGGATGACGCGCTGGGAGGTCTCCTTCCTCGGCTCCCGCGGGATGCCCCCGACGAGCTACGACGACCTGTTCGCGCTGATCGAGGCGACCGGGATCGACCCCGGCGCGCTGGTCGCCCGGGAGCTGTCGCTGTCGGAGGTGTCGGGCCGGCTCGCCGCCATGGAGGAGTACGACGTGCGGGGCGTCGAGGTTGTCACCGACTTCGAGGGGTGAGCGTCACCGCTCGCGGTCCGCCCCGAGCCCGGGGATCGCGACGCGCTCGTCGACGCGCTCCATGACCTTCGACGCCGTCAACACGAGCGCGAGGTACATCGCGCCGAGCACGAGGAAGACGGTGGTGTACCGGAAGGTGTCGCTCGCGACCTGGTTGGCCAGGTAGTACAGCTCCGGGACTGTGATGAAGCCCGCCAGCGACGAGTACTTGATCAGGTAGACGAACTCGTTCGTCCACGAGGGGATCGCGTAGCGGAGCGCCTGCGGGAGGACCACGTGGTATATCGACTCCAGCTTCGAGAGCCCGATCGCCCGCCCCGCGGTGATCTGGCCGTCGTCGACGCTCTCGACCGCGCCGCGGATGTACTCGGCCTGGTAGGCCGCCCCGTTGAGCGTGAACCCGAGGATCGCCACCCAGACCACCTCGCGCGGGAAGACGCCGGACAGCACCGCCGGGACCGACGCCGCCAGGTTCAGCCCGTAGTAGAGCACGAACAGCTGCGCGAGGAGCGGCGTGCCGCGCAACAGCTCGGTGTAGCCCAAGGAGAGCCACGCGGAGAACCGACCGTACACCCGCGCGACGGCCAGCGGCACGGCGATGAAGAAGCCGCAGACGAGGCTCACGCCGGTGATGACCACGGTGAGCCACGTCCCCTGCGCGAGGACCGGCGTGAGCTCGACCACGAACGCGGCGTCGGCCGCCACCCCGGCGAGCCCCGGCACGCCGGCGAGCGCGGCCTCGACGGCGTCCGGTGCGACGAGCGGCTCGCCGACCGGGGCGATCGCGCCGCCGAGCCACCGGTTGCCCCAGCTGACGACGAGCCAGCCCCAGAACAGCGCGCCGGCGGCGACCAGCAGTAGCCGGCCGGCGGACTCGTCCGCGTCGGCCACGCGCTCGCCGACCGTCCGCGGTCGCGTCGCCCCCGCCATCACTCGTGGCTCGCGATGCGGTCGAGGAACCGGGCGGTCCGGTCCCGCTCGGGTCGTTCGAACAGCTGTTCGGGCGGCCCGCGCTCGACGACCCGGCCGTCGTCCAGGAACACGACCTCGTCGGCGACGGCCCGCGCGAAGCTCATCTCGTGGGTGACGACGAGCATCGTCATCCCGTCGTCGACCAGCCCGCGCATCACTTCCAGCACCTCGCCGATGAGCTCCGGGTCGAGCGCGCTCGTCGGCTCGTCGAACAGCATGAGCTTCGGCTCCATCGCCAGCGCGCGGGCGATCCCGACGCGCTGCTGTTGCCCGCCCGACAGCTCCGCGGGGTACGAGTCCAGCTGGTCGGCCAGCCCGACGCGCTCCAGCTGGTCCGCCGCGCGGTCCCGGGCCGCGTCCTCGGAGAGCCCGAGCACGCGCCGGGGGCCGAGCGCGACGTTGCCGACCGCGGTGAGGTGCGCGAACAGGTTGAAGCTCTGGAACACCATCCCCACCTCGCGCCGGAGCTCGTCGACGTCGGTGTCGGGCGAGAGCACCTCCTCGCCGTCGAGCGTGATCGACCCCTCTTGGGCCTCCGCGAGCCGGTTGACGCAGCGGAGCATCGTCGACTTCCCGGAGCCGGACGGCCCGATCAGGACGGTCACGTCGCCGCGGTCCATCCCGAAGGAGACCTCGTCGAGCACCTGCTCGTCGCCGTACCACTTCGAGACCTCGCTCACGCGGAGGAAGCCGTCGTCAGTCACGCCGACTCACCCTCCGGGATCGCGTAGCGGGTGCCGAGGTAATCGAGCGCGCGGTTCGTCGTGAACGTGAGGACGAAGTAGATGGCACTGATGAACAGGATGACTTCGAGGACCGCGGTCGTCTGCTCCGTGAACAGGTCGTAGCCGCGGGTCAGAAGCTCCGCGAGGCCGATCGCGAAGACGATGCTCGTGTCCTTCAACACGATGGTGAACTCGTTTTGGAACCCCGGGATCGACCGGCGGAGCGCCTGCGGAACGACGACGTAGCGGATCGCCTCGAACCGGGAGAGACCGACGGCCCGCCCCGCCTCCAGTTGCCCGTCGTCGACGCTCGACAGGGACGCGCGGAAGATCTGCGACTGGTACGCCGCGCTCCGCAGTCCGAGCCCCAAGATCCCGGCCGAGATCGCCGGCGAGATCGATCCGACGCCGAGGTTCACCTGCGGGACGCCGAGGACGAAGTACATGACGAGGAGGATGACCACGATGGGGGTCCCGCGGAGGACGACGCCGGCCGTCTCCACGAGGCGCTTCGAGAGCCCGTCCCCGTACACCTCCACCGCGCCGGCCGGGAAGCCGACGAGGAAGCCGAGCAGGATCGACGCGACGGTGAGCCCGACGGTCAACAGGAGCCCGCCGCCGAGGTAGTCGGCGTTCCGGACGACGAACCACCAGTCCGCGGGGTCGCCGACGAGCCACCAGTCGATCGACTCGACGGCCGACAGGAGGGCGCCGCTCGCCGTCGGGTCCGGGGCCCCGAGGCTGGCGGCCGCGGCGAGCGCGAGCGACCCCGAGACCGACATCCTACTCCTGCCCGAACCAGGTGTTGGTGATCTCCTGGTACGTGCCGTCGTCGCGGACGGTCTGGAGGCCGTCGTTGAGCGCGGACTGGAGCTCCGACTCGTTCTGCCGGATGCCGAAGCCGAACTGCTCGCCGGTCTCCTCGACGAACGCGATCGTCACGTCGCGGTTCGCGGCGAAGGTCTCGGCGACGGGGTTGTCGACGACGACGGCGTCGATGTTGCCGTTCGCGAGGTCCTCGACGGCGAGGACGTAGCTGCCGTACGTCGAGAAGTTGTCCGACGAGATGATCCCCTCGTCGACGAGGTTCGTCTCCACCTGGTTCGCGCCGGTGGTGCCGGACTGCGCGCCGACCCGGGTGCCCTCGAAGTCGCTCCACCCGGACGGCTGGAAGTCGCCCCCCTCGCGCACGAGGATCGCCTGGTCGGACTCCCAGTAAGGGTCAGAGAAGGCGATCGTCTGCCGGCGCTCCTCGTTTATCGTCATCGCGGCGGCGATGACGTCGATCTCCTCGTTCTGCGTGAGCGCCGGGATGAGCCCCTCGAACTCGAAGGTCGCCCACTCGCCGATCTCGTAGTCGGTCTCGGCGACGACCGCTTCGAGCAGGTCGACGTCGAACCCGACCAGTTCGCCGTCCTGCCGCATCTCGAACGGCGGGAACCCGGGCGCGGTTCCGGGGGTGATCGTCGTGGCGCTCCCGCTGTCGCCGAGGCAGCCAGCGACGCCGGTCAGTCCGACGGCGGCCGATCCGCCGGTCAGCTTCAGGTACGTCCGACGGCTCACGTGGGAATCGGCGTGGTGTGTCATACCTGTGCGAGTGCGGCGATTGGTTTTAACCTTTCCTCCCGCGGACGGGGTGGTTTTCACGTATCGACGGGGAGACCGGGCTCGGACGGACGGATCTGGCAAAAACTGCGCCGCTCAGTCCCCGCCGATCGGCGCGGCGCCGTCGCGCATCTCGTCGGCCCCGCGGAGGGTCCACGCCGCGCCCGCGGCGAGCGCGACCGCGACGCCCAGCGCGACGAGGTTGACCTGCTGCCAGACGGCGGTGTACAGGACCAGGTCGCGGCCGAGCAGCAGCGTGCCCACGAGCGCGCCCATCGAGCCGACGGCGAGCGCGCGGACGGTCCCGGCGGTGCCGGCGTCGAGCCCGTCGTACCCGACGCGGACGGCCTCCGTGGCGTACGCGACCGTCGCGACGAGCCCGAGGTGACCGGCGAGGCCCGCGATGTAGAACGCCGCCTGCGCGGGCGGCGCGTAGGTGAGGAACGGCACCGCGCGCGAGAAGGCCGCGCTGGCGACGACGCCGGCGACCGCGATCCCCGCCGCCGCCCGGAGGAGCCGCGCGGTCCCGCGCCCGCCGCCCCAGATGGTCGCCAGTCCGAGCAGCGTGAAGATGGTCAGCGCGACGACTAGGTGCGCGGCGTGCGTCGACACCGTGTACCCGCCGGGCACGAGCCCGCTGAGGGTGACGGTGATCGCGCCGACGGTGATCTGGAGCGGGAGGATCGCGACCGCGAGCGTCGCCGCCAGCTTGGTCCGGCGCTCAAACCCCGAGCCGAGCCACGTCCACCCGGCGACCCCGATGATGAGGAAGCCGGTCACCATCGCCCACGCGCGGTGGAACCACTCGATGAAGTCGGGGTTGATCGTCAGCGCGGGGATGAGCTGGTCGGAACACAGCGGCCACTGGGCCTGGCACGCCAGCCCGGATCCCGTCGCCGCGGTGTAGACGCCGAGCGAGAAGAGGACGAGCGTCATCCCCGTCGTCGCCGCCGCGTATCGCCTGAACGTTAGCCACGCGGGCCGAAGACTCATTGGCTGGATTCGGGCGCGCGCGCACTTAGACCGTTCGGCCGCTCCTCGTCGCCGGGAAGCGCTCGCCGCGGGCCGCCGGCTTCCGAACGCTTTTGACTGACCAGTCAGTCAGTATCGGTGTAAACCGAATGGCAGACACGGACCGCCGGAGCCCCGATCCCCCGCACAGTCCCCTCCCCGAACGCGACGGCCCGACCCACGCGGAGGCGATCGCCTGATGGGCCTCCGCGACGCCGTCGGCTCGCTGTTCAAGGGCGCCGACGAGCTCGACCTCACCTCCGGCGACATCGGGTGGCCGCTGTTCTTCCTCTCCCTCCCGATCGTCGTCCAGAACCTCTTTCAGGTGCTGTACAACCTGGCCGACACCTTCTGGCTCGGGCGCTACAGCACCGAGGCGCTGTCCGCGATCACGTTCGCGTTCCCGATCGTCTTCCTGATGATCTCGCTGGCGCTCGGCGTCTCCGTCGCCGGGAGCGTCCTCGTCGCCCAACACACCGGCGCCGGCAACGAGGAGCGCGCCGCCTACGCCGCCTCGCAGACGATGGCGTACGCCGCCGTCATCTCCGTCGTCTTCGGCGTGCTGGGCTACGTCCTCGTCGACGACATCACGGCGCTCCTCGGCGTGAACGAGACCGTCGCGCCGCTCGTCGTCGAGTACATGCGCGTGTACGCGGTGGGCCTCTTCGCCGTGTTCGGCTTCGCGGTGTTCATGTCGCTGATGCGCGGCTACGGCGACACCGTGACGCCGATGTACGTCATGGCCGGCTCGGTCGTCCTCAACATCCTCCTGGACCCGATCTTCATCTTCGGGTTCGACGCTAACCCGCTGTTCGGCGCGCTCGGCCTCGGCGGCGTCGAGGCCGCCGCCCTCGACGCGACCGGGTTCACCGGGTGGGGCATCGGTGGCGCCGCGATCGCGACGGTCGGGTCCCGGGCGCTCGCGCTCCTCGTCGGACTCCGGATCATGGTCCGCGGGGACCGCGGGGTCCAGATCCGGCTCTCGGAGATGCTCCCCGACCCAGAGTTCGGGAAGACGATCCTCGGCATCGGGCTGCCGGCCTCCGCGGAGGGCGCCGCCCGCTCGGTCTCGATCACCGCGCTCCTCCTCGTCGTCGCCAACTTCCCGAACGCGGTGAGCGGGGCGTACGGCATCGGGACGCGGATCTTCTCGGTCATCTTCCTGCCGGCGCTCGCCGTCTCGCAGGGGATCGAGACGATGACGGGGCAGAACATCGGCGCCGGGGAGCCGGACCGCGCCGCCGAGACGAACCACTTCGGCGCCCGCGCCATGCTCGGGCTGCTCACGGTCGGCGGCGGGGTCATCGTCCTCGCCGCGCGGCCGATCGCGGGCGTGTTCTCCCCGGACCCCGCCGTCGTCGACCACGCGACGACGTTCCTCCGAGTGAGCGGTCTCTCCTTCGGGTTCATCGGCGCCATGCGCGCCTACACCGGCGGCTTCCGCGGCGCCGGCCACACGATGATCGCGGCCGTCGTCTCGCTGATCACGCTCGGCTTCGTCCGGCTCCCGGTCGCGTGGGTCGCGGCCGGCTCGCTCGGGGCGATGGGCCTCTGGATCGCGTTCCCGGTCTCCAACGTCGTCGGCGGCGTCGTCGCGTACCTCTGGTTCGAACGCGACACGTGGCGCGACGGGAACCTCACGGAGGACGGCGCGGCCGTCGACGAGATCGGCACCGACGTGACGTCGCCGGACGACGACTGACACCGTGAACTTTCGCGGGCGCGGACCCAGTGAGCGGGCGTGGCGTCGACGGGTCGACTTCGATCCGGTCGCTATCCGGACAGCTCCCGCTTCGCCTTTCGGGCCCGCTCGGACATCTCGCCGTTGCCGTCGACGTCCGCGAGCGTCTCGATCGCCTCCAGCTTGCGGACGGAGTCGTCGAGGAAGGAGAGCACGTCGCCGGTGTACGCGTACACCATGTAGTCGTCGGTCATCACGTCGACGATGGCCTGCGGCCCGAGCCCCTCGGCGCGCAGTTCGAGGACGTAGCGCATGAACTTCTCCTCGGGGCAGCCGCAGTAGGGGTTCGAATCGCAGTCGCAGTCGAGGAAGTCCTCCGCGAAGTCGAGCACGCGGTCGCGGGTCGTCTCGTCGAGCTTCGAGAGCCCGTCGCCGGTGAACAGCAGGTCGAGGGTGGCGCCGGCGAACGCCCCCTTCGGGATGTTCGCCTCCAGCTGGGAGGCGAGCTGCCGGTGGTTTTTCACGTAGATCTTGTCGGTGAAGGCCACGGGTACCCGTCGATACGCCGGCGCGCCTCAAAAGCGACGCGGTGACCGGGGCCGACGACGGCCCGCTCGGTCGTACCGCCTGGGGCGCCACTCGATGCCACGCCCGCCCGGGAGTCGTAACCGTTATTTACCGAAGCGAGGTACGTTTCGACGCGTGTCCGGGTTAGGGTAGTGGACTATCCTTCAGCCTTGTGGAGGCTGAGACGCGGGTTCAATTCTCGCACCCGGACCTTCTTTGAATCGGCGTAAGTCAGAGACCGGAGGTTCCGTCGACCGCGTCGGCGAGTCGATCCAGAAACCCCGCTTCATGTCGCTCGTCAACGTGCGCGATGTTCCACAGTCCCGAGTCGGTTATCTCGTTGCGAGGACTCTCTCGTCCTAACCACTCGTCGCTCCGGGGGTCGACGGAGTCTCGCTCGAAGTTGCTGACGAGCGCGATCGCGTTCCGTTCGACGTACGCGCGGTCGCTCTCGGGGCCCGGCTCGTCCCCGATGTGGACCCACAGAAACGGGAGGGCGCGAATATACTCGCTGACTCGGCGCTCGTGGGCCAGCTCCGCGAGGCGACGCTCGCGGTCGGCGGTCGACCCCTCGCCCCAGCGGGGGTACTCGTCGCCGAGCTCGTCCCGTTCGATCATGGCCCAGCCGACGTGCCTGCGGAACACCGAGCCGCGGTGATTCCCGCCGCCCTCGTAGCTCCCGCGGTTCGCTCCGCGGTGCGCCCGCAGCCGAGTCCACAGCGACGTTCCGGACCCCGTCGAGACGGCGTGCGTGCCGACGCGCGTGACTCGCAGCTGGTCTGTCGCCTCTCGGGCCCCTCCGCTCGCGAAAAAGAAGTAGACCCCTCGCTCGGGCCAGTCCATGCGCCCGGTACACTCCGCGAGACGCCGCTTCCCGCCGACGTTCGCTTCGAGACGATCGAGGAGGTCGTAGAACCGATCGAGGTCCGAAGCGCGGGACATACGACTGCGTACCGGGGTGACACACAAAACCGCCGGGGGTCCGCAGCGCGGGACGGCGTGGCGGTCAGAACCCGATCCGCTCCCCATCTTCCGGGACCAGCACGTCTTCGGTCGCCGCCCGGAGCTCCTCGCGCGAGAGCAGGCAGTGGTTGATCGCCTCCATGTGGACCACGGCGACCGCGGCGTCGGTCGCATCGCGCACGGCCCGCACGTCGTTGACGCCCATCGTGATCGGCTCGTCCCGATTGAACCGCGCCGCGCCGCCGTTGAGGACGACCGCGTCGGGCTCGACCCGCGCGAGCGTCTCCGCCACCGGCTCGTACCAGACCGTGTCGCCGGCGAGGTACAGCGTCTCCGTACCCTCGAAGACGAACCCGGAGACGGGGCCCATCGCCTCGGCCAGTTCCCCGTGTCCGTGGCGGCCGGGCGTCCGGCGGAGCGTGACGCCGTCGAACGACGCCGGCCCCTCGACCGGCCGCACGTCGGTGAAGCCGTCCTCGACGAACGCGTCCGCTTCGGCCGGCTGGCAGAACAGCGGCACGTCCGGGTCGAGCGCTTCGACCGCCGCCTCGTCGATGTGGTCCGGGTGGCGGTGGGTGACGGCCACCGCGTCGTGCGCGAGGTCGACGTCGGGCATCGGCACGAGCGGGTTGTTCCGTTTGTTCGGCGTGTCGTCGATCGGCGGCAGCGCGCCCCGCTCGGCGAACACCGGGTCGACGAGGAACGTCGTCTCGCCCACGGTCGCGAGGACCGTGGCGTTGCGGACGAGGGTGACGTCGAGGGCGGCGTCGGTCGACATACCGCCCCTTCGACGAGCGGCGTGTTGTGGATTGCGGCGGGACCGCCGCCGACCGCGGCGTCCGCGAGTTATTTGTCGGCCGCGGGTCAACCCCTGCGTCATGAACGGACGTGAGTCGACGTGAGCCCGCGCGGTCTGCGCTCCACGAGCGACGGGACCGGTGGCGACCGCGCGACGGGCGTCGGGTCGGGATGAGCGGGTCGTCCGAGGGGTCGTCGAGCGCGAGCGACGACGCGGACGCCGCCGACGCGGGCGAAACGGACACCGCCGACACGATGCGCGAGCGCGCCGGCGAGAACCGGGTGAAGCTCTGGCTGCTGTTGCGCGCGGACCGGCTCGTCGTCGCGGCGGTGCTGACGCTGGCCGTCTTCGTCGCGTTCGTCGCCGTCGCGGTCGCGCTCTCGCCGTCGCTCGCGACGAAGGTCGGATCGAGCGACCCCATCGAGACGCTGTTCGCGTCGATGATCACCGCGATCGTCACGGGGGCGACGCTCGTCGTCACGATCGGACAGCTCGTGCTCACGCAGGAGAACGGCCCGCTCGGCGACCAGCGGGACCGCATGGACGACACGCTCGCCGTCCGGGACGACATCGCGGACCTGACCGGCGGGCCGGCGCCCACGGACCCGGCCGCGTTCCTCGACGCGATCCTCGGCGCGGCGGCGGGGCGCGCTCGGGATCTCCGCGACTCGGTGGAGGGTCAGGGAGACGACGGCGACGGCTCCAGTCGGGACGCGCTCCGAGCGGAGGTCGACGACCTCGCGACCGGACTCACCGGGAACGCCGACGCCGTGCGCGGCCAGCTCGACGGCGCCGAGTTCGGTTCCTTCGACGTCGTCTTCGCCGCGCTCAACTTCGACTACGGGCCGAAGATCGGACAGATAGAGCGCATCGCCACCGAGCACGACGACGCCCTCACCGACGACGAGCGCGGGCTCCTCGGGGAACTGAAAGCGACCGTGTCGCTGTACGGGCCCGCCCGCGAGCACGTCAAGACGCTGTACTTCCAATGGGCGCTGATCGACCTCTCGCGCCTAATCTTGTACGCCGCGGTGCCGGCGCTGGCCGTCGCGGGCCTCATGGTCACGGTCGTCGACGCCGGCACGTTCCCGGGGAGCACGCTCGGCGTCGCCCACGTGACGCTCGCCGTCGGCGGCGCGTTCGCGGTCGCGCTCCTCCCGTTCTCGCTTTTCGTCTCCTACCTGCTCCGCGTGCTCACGCTCGCGAAGCGCACGCTCGCCATCGGGCCGCTGGTGCTGCGCGACTCCGAGTAGCGAGCGCGGTCGCTCTCGGGGAGACCGCGCGCTCGGCGGCGGAAGATGTCGCCCGCGACACTAACGACCGGTCTCATCTCCGGCGGCGTGCCGCGTCGACCGGGAAACCCTCGTGGCGGGCGGTCGCCTGCGCGGCGACGGGCGGGTCGCGTGTGCGACCGATGTCACGCGCCTGGGTTCTCCGCGCTGTCATCGCTCCCATCGGGGAGTACTCGGGCGGGGACTGATGGCGCGCGAGCCGACGTTGCGCCCGGAGGGGCTTAACGGCCCCGCTCGCCGCCGGCCTCGGGCGTCCGGCGGTATCGACGCCTATCCGAACGCACTTACGTCCCTGTCACGGACCCACGCGCAATGTCTGTCCGAGTCGGTATCCTCGGCGCCACCGGCGCCGTGGGCCAGCGATTCATCCAGCTGCTCGACGACCACCCGACCTTCGACCTCGCCGCGGTCACGGCGAGTTCGGAGAGCGCGGGCGAGACGTACCGCGAGGCGGCCAAGTGGCGCGTCGACACGCCGATCCCGGCGGACGCGGCCGAGATGGAAGTCGCGGAGACGACCCCGGAGGGGATCGCCGACGCCGACGTGGACCTCCTCTTCTCCTCGCTCCCCTCGGGCGTCGCCGCGGAGGTCGAGCCCGCGTTCCTGGAGGCCGGCTACGTCGTCTCCTCGAACTCCTCGAACGACCGCATGGCCGCGGACGTGCCGCTCACCATCCCCGAGATCAACCCGGACCACCTCGACCTGATCGAGGTCCAGCGCGACGAGCGCGGCTGGGACGGCGCCTTGGTGAAGAACCCCAACTGCTCGACGATCACGATGGTGCCGACGCTCGCGGCGATCGACGAGTTCGGCCTCGAAAGCGTCCGCGTCTCCACGCTCCAGGCCGTCTCCGGCGCCGGCTACTCCGGCGTCACCTCGATGGAGATCATCGACAACGCCATCCCGCACATCGGCGGCGAGGAGGAGAAGATGGAGACGGAGTCGCGCAAGCTGCTCGGCGAGTTCGACGGCGCCGAGGTCGCGCTCCACGACGCCGACGTGGCCGCCTCCTGTAACCGGATCCCGACGCTCGACGGCCACCTTGAGAACGTCTTCGCGGAGTTCGCCGAGGACCCTTCGGCCGCTGACCTCCGCGAGGCGATGCGCTCGTTCGAGGGCGTCGGCGACCTGCCGAGCTCGCCGGACCAGCTCATCAAGGTGTTCGGCGACGACGAGCCCGAGCGCCCGCAGCCCCGCCTCGACCGCACGTACGCCGACGGGATGGGGATCGTCGCCGGCGGCGTCCAGTCGACCGACGCCGGCGCGAAGTACAACTGCCTCGCGCACAACACGATCCGCGGCGCGGCGGGCGCCTCGCTGCTCAACGGCGAGCTGCTCGTCGAGGAAGGGTACGTCTGAGCGGTCGCCGTCGGATGCGGCGGGCGGCCTCAGCGAAGTATTGAACCGGCCGCCCTCACGTCTCGGATCCATGGTGGACAAAGAGACGGTACGCCGCGGGTACGACCGGCTCGCCGAGGCGTACGCAGCGGACCGCAACGAGACCGGCCGCGGACGCGAGGTGTTGGCCGACTTCCTCGGCGCGCTCCCCGCGTCGGCGCGCGTTCTCGACGCCGGGTGCGGACAGGGTACCCCCGTCCTCAGCGATCTGAGCGCGTCGGCGACCGCGACCGGACTCGACGTCTCCCGCCGGCAGCTGGAGCTGGCCGCGGACCGCGTCCCGGACGCGGCGCTCGCGCAGGGCGACATGGTTCGGCTGCCCTTCGGCGACGGCGCCTTCGACGCGGTGACGGCGTACCACTCGCTGATCCACGTTCCGGCCGAACAGCATCAGGCCGTGGTCGACGAGTTCGCGCGCGTCCTCGTCGACGGCGGGCGACTTCTCTGTTCCGAGGGACCGGAACCGTGGCACGGCGAGAACGCGGACTGGCTAGACACCGACGTCGAGATGCAGTGGGACATCGCGGGGGCGGAAGCGACCCGGCGACACCTCCGGAACGCCGGCTTCGTCGTCGAACGGGAGTCGAGGGCGGGAGACTCGCTCGCGGAGGGCGACGACGCGCGCTGGACGTTCTTCACGGCGCGGTTGGAGGGCTAGACCGCGGTCCGGTGGGAGACCCGCACCGCGGCCGGGTCCGTCGTTACTTCCCTTCGAACTCCGGCTCGCCGTCGCCCATGAACGCCGTGATGCCCTCCATGAGGTCGTCCGTGTTCATCACGTGGCCGAAGCCCATCGCCTCCACTTCGAGGCCGGCCTCGTTGTCGGTGCGACCGGCGTGGATCGCGCGCTTCGTGTACTTCTGGGCGATCGGCGGGCCGCCGGCCAGCTGCTCGGCCAGCTCCCGCGCGCGCTCGTCGAGCTCGTCGTCCGGGACGACCTCGTTGACGAAGTCGTACTCGGCCATCGTCTCGGCGTCGTAGCGGTCGGCGGTGAGGATGATCTCCTTCGCGCGCCCCTCGCCGACGATCCGCGCGAGCCGCTGCGTGCCGCCCCACCCCGGCAGCAGGCCGAGGTCGAGCTCGGGCTGGCCCAGCTCGGAGTGCTCGGAGGCGATCCGCATGTCCGCGGCGGTCGCGAGCTCCATCCCGCCGCCGAGGCAGTAGCCGTCGATGGCGGCGATCACGGGCTTGTCGGACGACTCCAGCTTGCCGAACGTCTGCTGGCCCTGTCGGGAGAGCTCGACCGCGTGGATCGGGTCCGCGCCGCCGGCGGCCATGCTCTGGACGTCGGCGCCCGCGGAGAAGGCGCGGTCGCCCGCGCCCGAGAGCAGGATCGCTCGGACCTCGTCGTCGTCGTCCAGCCGGTCGACCGCGTCGGCGAGCTCGTCGAGGACCTCGCCGCTGATCGTGTTCATCCGGTGCGGGCGGTCGATCTCGACGTGCCCGACCCGGCTCTCGGCGTCGACCTCGACGTTCAGCACCTCGTAGTCGGGGCCGTCGTCCGCGTCGGCGTCGCCGTCGCCGCGGAACCCGCCCTCCTCGGCCGCCTCGCGCAGGTAGTCGGTCGCCTCGTAGCGCGCCTCGCCGGTCTCCTCCGCGAGCGCGTCGAGCGTCTCCACGAGGGCGGCGAGCCCCTCCTCGTCCGCGAGCTTGGCCGGGCCGTCAGGGAAGCCGGCGCCCAGCTTCACCGCCTCGTCGATGTCGTCGGCGTCGGCCACGTCGTCGCCGATGAGGCCGGCCGTCTCGTTGGCCATCACCGCGAGCAGGCGGCGGCGGACGTCGGCGTCGACCGCGTCGGTCGGGATCTGGGCGCCGTCGCCGTCCTCGTAGTCGTAGAACCCCTTGCCGGTCTTCTTGCCGAGGTCCTCCGCCTCGACCTTCTCGCCGAGCAGCGGGCACGGGCGGTAGGCGTCGCCGAGGACCTCGTGCATGTACTCCAACACGTGGTAGCCCACGTCGATGCCGACCTGGTCGGCCAGCTCGAACGAGCCCATCGGGAGGCCCATGTCGAACTTCGTCGTGGAGTCGACGGCCTCCATCGTCGCGTCGCCGGACTCGACGATCCACGCCGCCTCGTTCATCAGCGGGACGAGGATGCGGTTGACAATGAAGCCGGGACTGTCCTTCCGGACGCGGACGGGGGTCTTCCCCATCGACTCCGCGAGCCCCTCGATCAGTTCCAGGGTGTCGTCGCTCGTGTGCTTCCCGGAGATGACCTCGACGAGGTCCATCCGCACCGGCGGGTTGAAGAAGTGCATGCCGCAGAAGCGCTCGGGCCGGTCGGTGACCTCGGACAGTTCGGTGATGGAGAGACTGGAGGTGTTGGTGACGAAGACGGCCTCTTCGGGGGCGTGCTCGACGACCTCGTCGTACACGTCCTTCTTGATCGCCATCTTCTCGGGGACGACCTCGACGACCACGTCGGCGCCGTCGAGCGCGTCTCCGAGGTCGACGAAGGCGTCGACGCGGTCGAGCGCCGCGTCGGCCTCGTCGTCGCCGATCCGGTCCTTCTCGGCGAGCTTGCCGAGCGACCACTCGATCTGGTCGTACCCCTTCTGGACGAGCTCGTCGTTGATGTCCCGGAGCGACACGTCGTAGCCGGCGAGGGCGGCCACTTCCGCGATGCCGTGTCCCATGTTCCCGGCGCCGAGCACTGCCACGCGCTGGACGTCTTCGAGTTGCATACTCGAACGGTCGGAACCGTCATGGTTGAACGTTTCCATCTTCCAAACGCCAAACTCGAAGTAAGTTTATTCGGGCGGGCCGCCCCCGCCGCGGCGGTCCGAACCGAATCGTACTCCCGCGTGCGTCCCCGGGTTCCGACATGGACGACCGAGTCGCGGCCACCCTGCGCGAGGACCCGACGATGGCCGCGCTGATCGACCGTCACGGCCCCCTCGACGTCGCGCCCGCGGGCGACGAGTTCGCGCGGCTCTGTGCCTCGATCGTGAACCAGCAGCTCTCGACCGCCTCCGCGGCGGCCATCCGCGAGCGGTTCGTGGACGCCCTCGGCGGCGACCCGACGCCCGACCGCGTCCTCGCGGCCGACGAGGCGGCGCTGCGCGAGGCCGGGCTCAGCGCCACGAAGGTCGAGTACCTGCGGAACGCCGCCGACGCGTTCCGCGACGGCGAGCGCGACCTCACCCGGGAGGGGCTGGCGGACCTGAGCGACGCGGCCGTCGTCGACCGGCTCACGGAGATCCGCGGGGTGGGCGAGTGGACGGCGCGGATGTACCTGATCTTCGCGCTCGGTCGCGAGGACGTGCTGCCGCTCGGCGACCTCGCGGTGCGGAAGGGAATCGAGCGGATCTACAACGACGGCGAGGAGCTGTCGCGCGCGGAGATGCGCGAAATCGGCGAGGCGTGGCGCCCCTACCGGAGCTACGGCACGCGGTACGTCTGGGCCGAGTACGAGTCGTGAGTCGGCGACGAGCCGGCGGCGGTCGAGCGCGGGGAGTCGGTCGTAGACGTGCGGCTCAGTTGGTCTCGCTGCCCTGTCGCGGGCGCCGCCCCTCGCCCTCGACCGGCGCTGGCTCGTCGCCGGCGGCGTCCTCGCGGTACAGCCGGAGCAGTTCTTCGAGGAGGACGGCGTGCCGGTCGCCCGGGACGTACTGGTGGTCGATGAAGTCCTCGGCGTCGCTGAACCGTCCGCGGAGCGCGAGCTTCCGGACGAACGCCACCGAGTCGAAGAACGGCGGCTCCCCAGTCTCGCCGTCGTCGCCGCCGAGCTTCCGCTCCGTCTCGGGGATCACCTCCGCCTCGATCGCGTCGTAGTCGATCGTCGACGGATCGTACTCGTCGAGCGTCCGCGAGAGCACGTAGTCGGCGGAGAACCGATAGAACTCGGACTTGCTCTCGAACTGCCCCTCGTCGACGAGCGACTCGATCTCCTCGACGACCGGCTCGGGGAATCGAACCGTGCTCTTCACCATATGCCGTCACATTGACACCCCCGGTCTTATACCTTCGCCAGACGGGCCCGACGCTCGAACCGGCGCCGTCCGGGCGGTCTACTCCTCTTCTTCGAGTATCTCGCCCGCCTCGCCGCGCTCGGCCTCGTCGGTGTCGGCGCGCCGGCGCACGTCGACCCGGTAGTCGGTGAGGATGTCGCGGCCGAGCAGCAGCGGGTACTCCATGTGGCCGCGGTCCTCGACGCTCGCGGTGACGGTGTGCTGGTTCCCGCCGATCCCGATGACGAGGTCGACGACCGGGCGGGCCTTGCCGCCCTTCACGCTGCCCGACTTGACGCGGGTCATGCTCTTGATCGGGCCGGCGCCGATCTCGGCGGCCAGCTGGGTGTCGATGCTCGTCCGAGTCGCGCCCGTGTCGGACTTCGCGAGCGCCTGCGTCGAGCCGGAGGTGCCGGTGACGACGACCTCCTCGATGTAGCCGATGTCGGGCTGCTCGGTCGTGCTCGGCTTCGGGGCGGGCGCGCAGGAGGGCCGCGAGTCGTCGAGCGTCGCGGCGACGCGCTCGACCGCCGCCTCGTCCACCTCGCCGCCGACCGTCTCGATCGCGTGCTTCGCGATGTACGGGGCCGGGCTCGTCCCGGTCGCCTCGAACAGGCCCTTGAACCCGGCGGTGGGGTTCACCTCGAGGACGTACCAGCCGTCGTACCCCTCGACGAGGTCGACGCCGGCGTAGTCGAGCCCCATCACCTCGGCGGCGTAGAGCGCGGTGTCGGCGGCCTCCTCTGGCATGTCGTCGGTGGCGTCCTCGACCGCGCCGCCGAGCGCGACGTTGGTGCGCCAGTCGCCCTCGGGCGCGTAACGGTACATCGACCCGACGATCTCGTCGCCGACGACGTACACGCGCAGGTCGCGGTGCTTCTCGTCGTCGCGGTCGATGAGCTTCTGGAGGAACGCCTGCCGGTTGCCGACCTTCGGGTTCACGCGCTCCGTGAGGTCCACCTTCCACGTCCCGCCGCCGTGGGTGCCGATCGCGGTCTTGTACACGCCCACGTCGCCGAACCGCTCGCGGCCCTCGTTGAGGCGGTCGTTCGACAGCGCCAGCAGCGCGTCGGGCACGCGGATGTTCCAGTCGGCGAGCGTCGCGGCCGTGGCGAACTTGTGGATCGACGCCAGCACCGCGTTCGGCTCGTTCAGCATCGGGCGGATGCGCTCGAACGTCGCCGCCAGCCCCAGCAGCTCCGCGGGCTGGTCGGTGTTCGACAGGAGGAGGCGGTTCGCGATCACGTCGACCGCGGGCTCGACGGAGACGTCGCCGTCCTCGACGCTGACCGCGGCGTTCTCCTCGCGGAGCCACACCGGCTCGTGGCCGAGGTCCTCGACCGCGTTACAGATCGCCTTCGTCTCCTTGCTGTTGTGTAGCGACAGGACTCCCACCCGAACCGGGTCCGAACTCATAGCGACTCCTGCGCGGGCGTGCCTAAAAGTTCGACCGATCGACTCGGCTGAGGGCCGCCCGGGGAGAGACGGGTCGCCATATATATAGCCCGCCCCCCGCTCCGCTCAGGCATGAGCGACGACCGGGCGTTCACGTACAACGGCGGGGCGGTGCCGCCCGGCGACACGCAGAACATCCGCTACGGCATCAGCGAGACGTACCTCGGCGACCCGGTGCGGATCCCCGTCACCATCGTCAACGGCGAGCGCGACGGGCCGACCGCGTTCCTCACCGCCGCGGCCCACGGCGACGAGCTGAACGGGATCGAGGTCGTCCGCGAGGTCGCCCACGAGTGGGACCTCTCCGAGCTGGCCGGCACCCTCGTCTGCCTGCCCGTGCTCAACGTCCCCGGGTTCCTCGCGCAGCAGCGGTACCTCCCCGTCTACGACCGGGACCTGAACCGGTCGTTCCCGGGGAAGCCCGAGTCGACCAGTTCGAAGCGCATGGCCCACCGGATCTACGAGAACTTCATCGCGCCGTGCGACTTCGGGCTCGACTTCCACACCTCCACGCGCGGCCGGACGAACATGCTCCACGTCCGCGCGGACATGACGGACGAGGCCGTCTACCGCCTCGCGATGGCGTTCGGCTCGAAGGTCGTCATCGACAGCGACGGGCCGAGCGGCACCCTCCGCGGCGAGGCGACCGACGACGGCATCCCCACGATCACGATCGAGATGGGGGAGGCCCACCGGTTCCAGCGCCCGCTCATCGACGACGCCCTCGACGGGGTGCGCTCCGTGTTCGCGGAGTACGGGCTCTTGGAGACCGACGCGGTGCGCTGGCCCGGCTGGCGCACCATCGTCGCCGGCGCGGGCGAGAAGACGTGGCTCCGCGCAGACTCCGGCGGCATCGTCGACACCCACTTCGAGAGCGGGTCGCTCGTCCGCGAGGGCGAGCGCATCGCGACGATCACCAACCCGTTCAAGGAGGACGCCGTCGGGGTCGAGGCCCCCTTCACCGGTCTCCTGATCGGCCTCCTGGAGAACCCGGTCGTCTACCCCGGCAACCCCCTGTGTCACCTCGTCGAGATCGGCGCGTCGACCCGCCGGGCGATCGAGGCCGGCGACGCGCCCAGCCCCGTCGGCCAGCCGACGCCCTCGGAGTGAGGGGTCGCGGCGGCGCGCCTCCCGTCACTCACCACCGAGCCGTCCACGGAGTCCGACCGCCGCGCCGGCGACGAGCGCCAGGAAGCCGATCAGGAACGCCGCCGGCTGGAGGAGGACGCGCTGCGCGACGACGGCGCCCGGCTCGCGCTCGACGGTCCGCGTCCAGAACTCGTACCGCTCGCCGTCGCGCTCGACGATCAGGATCCCGTCCCCGAGCGCCGGCTCCGTCGGGTACGACAGCGAGTCGACGCGCTCGGCGGGGTCCTCGACGCCGAAGCCCCCCTCGGGCGAGTCGCGAGCGCGGTCGAAGGCCTCTCGGGCGTCGGGCGGGAGGTCGGCGTACGCGACGACCGCGTCCGACGCGTCCGACCCGTTCCCCCCGCTCGCGGCCGGCGACTCGAAGCCCGCGACGGACCCCTCGGTCACCGGCTGGACGGTGTGCGTGTAGGCGGGGCTCGGCTCGCCGACGGCGACGGGGAGGTAGAGGGGATTCGCCATCAGGAGGACGCCGAGCGCGGCGAGCCCGGCGGCCGCGAGCGGGGTGCGCATACGCCGCGTTCGGCGGGCCGGGAGTTGAGCGTTCGGGGTCGCCGCCGCGCTACCGACCGATCGTCCCCTGCCGCGTCACGGGCGCGTCGGGGTCCACCAGGAACGCCACGACCGTCGCGCCCTCGTCGCCCGCGGTCGGCGGCGGTGGTGGAGTCCATTACCAACTTGTAAAACCACACGGTTAAAAAGCGGTCCGGTGGGGGCGACGCGCTCTTGTGTCCCGCGCACCTCGTTTCGATACCGTGACGACCGTCCTCTCGGAGCTCGACCGCCGCAAGCGCGACGACCGGCCGGACGGGACGTTCTACGACGATCCGCGGTTCGTCACCCACGCGGACGACGCGTTCCTCGCCCGGCTCACCGCGCTGTACGCCTCCGTCACCGAGCCCGGCGACCGCGTCCTCGACGCGATGAGCAGTTGGGTGTCGCACCTGCCCGAGACCGACTACGAGCGCGTCGTCGGCCACGGGCTCAACGAGGCCGAACTGGCCGCCAACGACCGCCTCGACGAGTTCGTCGTCAGCGACCTCAACGCCGACCCGTCGCTCCCGTTCGCCGACGGGTCCTTCGACGCCGTCTGCTGCGCGCTGTCGGTCCAGTACCTCCAGTACCCCGGCCAGGTGTTCGCGGAGTTCGCGCGCGTCCTCGCGCCCGGCGGGACGGTCGTCGTGAGCTTCTCGAACCGCATGTTCCCGACGAAGGCCGTCCGCGCGTGGCGCGCCGCCTCGATGGCCGAGCGCGCCGACCTCGTCGAGCGGTACCTCGACGCGGGCGGGTTCGCGGTCGCCGACCGGATCGCCGAGCGCCCGGGCGAGGACCCGTTCTACGCCCTGGTGGGGACGCTCCCGTGACGCCCCGCCGCGTCGCGGCCGGGGGCTTCGACCTCGCGCTCGCCCTGACGCTCGGCGCGGCCGCGCGGCTGGCGCACGTCCTCTGGTACCGCCTCTTCGAGACGAGCGTCGCCGTCGACCTCGCCGGCTCCGCCGCGCTCGGCGCCGTGTTCGGCCTCGGCCACGTCGTCGTCGCCTCCGGCGACCGCGTCCTCGGTCCGGCGGGGGACACCGCCGACTCGCGGGCGTGGCGCCCCCGACGCGTCGCCGCCGCGGGCGCGGTCGGCTTCCTGCTTCACGCGTCGATCGCCCCCGTGTTCACGCCGTTCGGGCTCGAACCGGTCGGCGTCAACGCGGTGCTGACCGCCGGCGGCGTCGCGGTCGGACTCTGGTCGTTCGCGGTCCGTCGGGCGACGCGGTAGGAGCCGGCGGAGGCGGTCGGAGCCGGCGCCCCCGGTAGGGGCCGGCGGGCGCGGTAGACGCCTGACGGCGGTCGCCCCCGCGCCGCTCGTCAGTCCGCCGTCGACGGGGCGGTCGACTCCAGCCCGGAGCCGCTGGGCGGTCGGAGGACGAACACCGCCGCTCCGGCGCCGAGCGCGAGCGCGCCGCCGAGGAGGAACGTCGGGTTCCAGCCGAGGCTCGCGACGAGGTAGCCGGCGACCGTCCCGGAGAAGACCCCGCCGCCGACCTTCGCGGTGTACAGGACGGCGTAGTTGCCGGATGAGTTGGCCGAGCCGTAGTAGTCGGCCAGTATCGACGGGAAGAAGACGTACAGCGGCGAGGAGAAGAACATCGCGCCGAGGACGAACGCGACGAAGACGGCGCCGTTGCCCGCCTCGCCGGCCGCCACCAGCCCGATCCGGAAGAGCCCGGCGAGGAGGAACGAGCCCGCCATCACGCGCTTGCGGCTGAAGCGGTCGGTCGCCTCGCCGAGGATCAACCGCGAGACGCCGGCGGCGACGGGGAGCAGCGTCGCGGAGAGCGTCGCGACGAGCGCCGCCAGCCCGAAGTTCTCCGCGAACCGGACCACGTTCGCGATGACGAGGAGGTCGGCGCTCGCCATCGCGATGAACATCGCGTACAGCAGCCAGAACTGCCAGGTCGAGAGCATCTCTCCCGTCGAGTAGTTGCGGCCGCGGATCGAGGCGGCCAGGCCGTCGGCCCCGCCGTCGCCGTCGTCGTCCCCGTCGCGGTCCAGCCAGTCCGTCGGGGGGTCCCGGAGGAGGAGCGAGCCGACGAGCGTGACGACCAAGATCCCGATCCCGATGTTGCGGAGCACGTCGCTGTACGCCGCCACGGTCGCGTTCGCCCGCACGTACGGGACCACGAGGGCGCTGCCGGCCGCGAACGCCATCGTCCCGACCCCGGTCGTCAGCCCGGTGCGGTCGGGGAACCACTTGACCGCGGTGTTGACGGCGACGGTGTAGACGATGCCGACGCCGACCGCGCCCAGCGAGTACAGCAGGTACAGCTGCCACAGGCTCGTCGCGTACGCGAGGCCGATGTAGCCGCCGCCGGCGAGCACCGCCGCGAGGAAGGTGAGCGCGCCCGGCCCCCGGCTGTCCCGCCACTTGCCCGCCGGGAACTGCGAGAGCGACTGGAACACGACGTAAAAGGAGAACACCGCGCCCAGCGCCGGGAGCGCGATGTCGAGGCCCTCGGAGAGCGCCGGCGAGATGGACGACCAGACGTACTGGTACGGGCTCACCGCGGCCATCATCCCGGCCGCGGCCGCGATCTGCCACCAGCGGGAGAAGCCGAGCGTGTCGGCGGCGCGCGCGGCGTAGTCGACACCGCCCGTCGACCCGTCGCCGCCGGCCGTCGCCTCTCCCTCCCCGTCGGCGCCTTCCGCCGTCGGTTCGCCATCACCCATCGTCGTCCGTCGTCCGCGTGGTGTCGGTCTGTGTCATGACGTGCGTGCCCTGTCGTTTCGCCTCTCGGCACCGGTCCCCCGGTTCGGGGAGGTCTCGTTTCCACCCACCGCGCTCGCCGACTAAAACTCGTCGTTGCGGTCGGTCCCCGCAAGCCGCTCGCCGGTCCGGAATCGCCCGCGGTCGTCCGGTGGTTGGTCGCCGCCCGACAACGGTCGGTCGCCGCCCGACAACGGTCGCGACCCGTCGCGCGCCGCCCCGGATAAATTATGATAATCGTCTATCCTGTCGAAAATTGTTAAGATGGAGCCTCTCGTAGCCGTATTCGAACACGGGGCGTCACAGGCCGACGCCCGAACCCACACCATGTCCACCGACACCGACGCCGCCGATCCGCGCGACGGAACCGCGAGCGCCTCCCGCGACGCCGACCGCGTCCCGCGGTCTCCCGGGCCGGGGCGCTTCGAACGCGTGCTGGTCGTCACGACCGACGACCCCGCGGGGCGGGCCGCGGCCTCGGCGGCCGTCGACCTCGCGGCGACGCACGGGGCGACCGTCGACGCGCTGTACGTCGTCGACACGACCGAGGGCTGGGACATGGTCGTCGAACGCCGCGAGCGGGCCGGCGAGGAGCTCGTTGAGGCCGCCGCGGCCCGGGGCGCCGCGGCCGGCGTCGAGGTCGAGAAGTGGTTCCGCTACGGCGCGCCGCACAGGGAGGCGGTCGACTTCGCTGCCGCGCACGACGCGGACCTCGTGGTGGTCGGCGCCGCCCGCCGGACCGGGCTCGACCGCCTGCTCCACCCTGACCCGGTCCCGGCCCGCGTCCGGCGCGGCGTCGACGTCCCGGTCATGGTCGTCGGCCCGGACGACGACTGACCCGCGCGGCGACCGGTTAAGTGGTCGCGGCCCCTACGATCGGTGTGACCCACGTAGGCATCGTCGGCGCGGGCGCGGGGGCGGCCGCGGCGGCGTTCGTCATCGACGGCGCGGTCCCGGACGCGGACGTGACGGTCTTCGAGAAGTCCGGCGGGCTCTGCGGGCGCGCGGCCACGCGGCGCCACGACGAGCTCACGTACGACTACGGTGCGAACTACCTGAAGAGCGACGACGACCGCGTCGTCGAGCTGATCACGGAGACGCTCGACGACGAGGGGCTCGTCGACGTGACGGAGCCGGTGTACACCTTCGAGGCGGACGAGACGGTGTCGCCGGGCCGGGACGCCGACGACCACAAGTGGAGCTATCGGCGGGGGCTCACGCAGATCGCGAAGCGCCTGTTCGGCCGCACCGACGCGACCGTCCACCGACGGACCCGGATCGAGACGGTCCGACGCCTGGACGGCGCGGCCGACGGCGACGGCCGCTGGGAGCTCGTCGACGCGGACGGCGCGGCGCGCGGGCCGTTCGACGCCCTCCTGCTGAACCCGCCGGCCCCGCAGACGAGGGACCTCCTCGCGACCGCCGAGTGGGACGACCCGCTCCGCGAGACGCTCGTCGAGGCGGTCGGCGAGGTCGAGTACGGCAGCGTCTGGACCGCGGTCCTCCGGTACCCGTTCGAACTCGACGTGCCCTACTACGCGCTCGTCAACACCGACAAGGAGCACGCCGTCGGCTGGATCTCCCGCGAGGAGTGTAAGCCCGGCCACGTCCCGGACGGCGAGACGCTGCTCGTCGTCCAGGCGAGCGACGCCTGGTCGACGGCGCGCTACGACGAGGACCCGAGCGAGAACGTCGCCGCGCTCGCGGAGCACACCGCCGACATCGTCGGCGACCAGCGGCTGGCCGACCCGACGTGGACCGACCACCAGGGGTGGCGCTACGCGCTGCCCGAGGGCGGCGTCGACCGCGGCCCGGTCGACTCGGCGCGCGATGCGGGGCTGTACCTGCTCGGCGACTGGGTCGCCGGCGAGGGGCGGCTCCACGCCGCGATCGCGAACGGGCTCGACGTCGGCGAGCGCGTCGCGTACGGGATCTGAGGGAGTCGGCGAAACGGGAACCCGCGGCGAGTCCGCGGCCGCCCGCGGCGTCGCCGCTGAGCGAGCGAGTCCCTTCGAAAAGCTGTTCTGCGGCGGTTCGGCCGCACGCCGGTCATTCGCGTCAGTTCGTCGTGATCCGGTACTCGAGGGTCCCCAGGCCGGGGAGCGTGAGCGTCCGGACGCGACCGCTGCGGCGGCGCAGGGTCCGCAGGGCGGACCGCGAGACGACGGCGAGCGCGACGGTGCCGGTCAGCAGCGCGACGGTCGCGACGGGGTACGCGAACGCGACGAACGGTGCGACGAGGAGCGCGAGGAACGCGAGCGTCCCCAGCGGCGAGCGGCTGCCCGGCGGCGAGTCGGCGCCGATCGGCCGGTGCGTCTCCGCCGAGGTGATAGAGCCTTGGTACATATCTCACCCTACACGCTCGGTCGACTAAAACCTTTCACTTTCCAAATAAGTTTTGAGAAACGGTACCACACAACACGCATTCAGAACATCTGAAACGGTTGTTAACGGGGTGTAAACAGTACCATGTTACTCGTTGGTATACCTCTCATATTTCTGTAACGTGTCGATAACGAGCGGCCGTTCGGCGCGGGTTCTCCTCCGTCGCCGGCCGGGGCGAACGGTCGCGGACGCCGCCGTCGCGTCGCGCGCCGTCGAGCGCGTCGACGGTGCGGGGATGCGCGTTCGGCGGTGCTTTTATTTCGTTACGACCGCTTCCGTAGATACGAACGGAGCCACACAATGACACTCGACACTCCCACCACCGATACAGCGGCCGTCGTCTCGGCGCCGGAGCGCAGGCGGGCGGTCGCCGGCCTCGCGGACGGCGCCGTCGAGACGGTCGCGGATCTGCGCGTTCGCGGGCGGGCCGACGAGATCGCCGCCGAACTCCGCGAGACGCACCTGCCGGCCTTAGAGGAGGCCGGCTACATCGAGTGGGACCGCGAGGCCGGGACCATCGAGCCCGGTCCCAACTTCGAGGAGGCCGCGAGCCACGTCGACGACCTCCCGATGCCGGGCGTCGAGGCCTCCGACGACTGACCGCCGCGAGCGGTCGATCGGGCGCGGAGCTCCGCCGCCGACGCGGCCCGGGACGTTTATCCCCGGGCGCGGGCGACACCCGACAGCGATGGCCGAGCCGATCCTGAAGTGGGCCGGCGGGAAGCGACAGCTGCTCGACGAGCTGTACGCCCGGTTCCCGGCCGAGTTCGGCCGGTACCACGAGCCGTTCGTCGGCGGCGGCGCCGTCTTCTTCGACCTCGAACCCGCCCGCGCGACGGTCAACGACGCGAACCCGCGGCTGGTGAACTTCTACGAGCAGGTCCGCGACCGCCCCGACGAGCTGATCTCGCGGCTCGCGTCGCTCGACGACCCCGAGAGCGACCCCGACCCGGCCCTCCCGTACGACGAGGAGACGCCCCGCGGCCGGGAGGTGGACGCCTACTACTACCAGCAGCGCGCGCGGTTCAACCGCCGCCCCTACGAGGGCTCGTTCGACCCCTTAGAGGAGGCCGCGCTCCTCCTGTATCTCAACCGGACCTGCTACAACGGGCTCTACCGCGAGAACGCGGACGGCGGGTTCAACGTCCCGATCGGTCGGTACGCCGACCCCGACTGGGTCCGGCGGGACCGGATCCGTCGGGCGAGCGACCTGCTCGCCGACGCGGAGATCCGCAACGGCGACTTCGCGTACGTCCTCGACGCGGCCGAGCCCGGCGACTTAGTCTACTTCGATCCCCCCTACGAGCCGATGAGCGCGACCGCGAACTTCAACGAGTACAGCGCGGACGGCTTCGACCGCGAGGACCAGCGCCGCCTGCTCGACGTCGCCGGCGAGCTCGACGACGCCGGGGTGTGGGTCGTCCTCTCGAACAGCGGCGTGATGTACGACGCGTACGCCGAGGCGGGGTTCCGCGTCGACCGCGAGGGCGCGACCCGCGCGATCAACAGCGACGCGGACAACCGGGACGCGGTCGACGAGATCGTCGCGACGAACGTCCCGCCAGCGAAGCGACGCGAAACGGCACAGAAGGACCTCTCGCAGTACTGAGGGACCGATCGCGGGACTGAAGTCGCGCGCGGCGAGGGCGGCACCGACTCCCGCCGCGCGTCGGGTCGCCCCTCACGCGCCCGGGCCGACGCCGAGCGCGACGAGCGCCCACGCGGCCGTCGTCGCGGCCGCCAGCGCGACCATCGTCGCCACCGCGGGCAGCGGCTCCTCCCGGCGCGTGAACCGCCGGTACCCCGGGGCGAGCCCGACCAGCGGGAGCAGCGTCGCCCCGGTCACGAGCGGCGGAAGCACTCGGCCGGCGAGGGCGGCGGCCGCGAGCGCGGCCGCGGCGCCCCCAAGCGCGTACGCGGCGCGGAGCCGGACCGCCGACCACCGCGCCGCGAGCGTCCGCTTCCCGACGGCGGCGTCCGCGCGGCGGTCGGGCCACGTCGTCTCCAAGAGGTTGACGAACACCACGACGGCGAAGGGGAGCGTCGCGAGCGCGGCCTCGGCGGTGACCGCACCGGCCGCGACCGCGAACCCGTACAGCGGGAGCGCGGCGCCGCCGAGGAGCGCGTTCGTCGCCGCTCCGAGCCCGTTCCACGCGAGCCGGAGCGGCCCGACCGAGTACTGCCAGCCGACGACGAGGATCCCCGCGAGGAGGACGGCGGCCGGCGGCGTCAGGAGCGGGCCGTCCGCGAGGCCGACCGCCGCGGCCGCAACGCCGAGGCCGACCGCGGCGAGCCCGAGGCCGCCGGCGGCGATTCCGGCCCGGAGCGCGACCGCCCGCGGGAGGTCGGTCTCGACCAGCGCGCCGCTCCCGCCGGAGAACCGTGTGCGGTCGGTGAGCGCGTCGGTCTCGACGTCGGCGTACTCGTTGGCGTAGTGGACGCTCGCGGCGACCGGTAGCAGCGCGGCGAGCCCGAAGCCGACCCGGACTGGGCCGGCCGTCGCGCCGTGCCCGCGGCCGTACGCCATCGCGACGCCGAGGGCGTACACGAGCGCGATCAGGCCGAGCTGGGACGGGCGCGAGAGCCGCCAGAGGGCGATGGGCGCGCGCCGCTCCATCGGTCAGTCGTCCCGGAGCGCGCGGACCTCGGCCAGCAGGTCGTCGGTCTCGGGCCGGTCGGCGGGCAGCCGCCCCTCGTACGCGTACGCGACGACCGGCTCGCCGGAGCGCACGTCGAGGACTATCGCCACCGGCATGCGCCCGACGAGGTCGTGTAGCGACCCGAGGACGCCGAACCGCACGGGCTGGTCGTACGCGTCGCTCACGTCCGCGTCGGGGTCCGCGAGCAGCGGGAACGGGAGGTCGTACGACTCCTGCCACGACCGCGCCCGGTCGACGGGTTCGGGCAGCACGGAGACCACCGTCGCGTTCAGCGCCGCGAACTCGTCGTACCGGTCGGCGATCGCTTGGACCTGCGTCCGGCAGTTCCCGCAGTGGTAGTCGCGCTGGAACAGGAGGACGACCGCGTCGGTGTCGGGGTCCGCGGCCGCGGCCGACAGCGCGAACGGGTCGGGACCGGCCGCGACGTTCGGGAGCTCGAAGTCGGGGACCGCCTCGGCGGACGTCCGGGTGTCGCTCATACGTCGCGTACGCGCTCGCGCCGGATAAATCGAGACCCGGTCTGGCGCCCGCCGCGCGGAACCGGGCCACATATAGGTCCGTGCGACTGTATCTCAGGCCATGGCACGGCCGGGGGCGACCGACGGGGGTGAGACCGCGGAGCGGCCCGCCGCGGACCGAGGTGAGGCGGCAGAGCCTCCGACCGCCGACTCGGGCTCGGGGGCCGCGCCGGTCGACGCCGCCCGCGGGTTCCTCCGCGCCGTCCGGACGGACGGGGCCGCCGACGCGGCCCGCGATCGGCTCGACGCGCTGTCGCCGACCGCGCTCGACGCCCTCTCGCCCGCCGAGCGGCTGGCGTTCTGGATCAACGTCTACAACGGCGCCACCGGCGACGCGCTCCTCGGCGACCCGACGCGCCTGTCGGACCGCCGCCGCTTCTTCGGGGCCCCGGTCGTCTCCGTGGCCGGCACCGACCTGAGCCTCGACGAGATCGAACACGGGATCCTGCGTCGCTCGCGGTGGAAGTACGGGCTGGGCTACCTGCCGAACCCGTTTCCGTCCGCGTTCGTCCGCCGGCACCGGGTCGCCGAGCCGGACCCGCGGATCCACTTCGCGGTCAACTGCGGCGCGGCCGCCTGCCCGGCTGTCTTCGCGTACGACCCGGCGACCGTCGACGAGCAGCTCGACCACGCGACCGAGACGTACCTGCGCGGCGAGACGGTCGTCGCGGACGGCACCGCCCGCGTGCCGCGGCTCATGCTCTGGTACCGCGGCGACTTCGGCGGGACGAGCGGGATCCGCGAGTGGCTGCGGCGCTACGGCGTGATCGACGCCGACGCGACGCCGCGGATCCGCTACCGCGAGTACGACTGGACGCCCTCGCTCGATCCCTTCCGCGGCCGGGACTGAGTCCGCTCGCCGGAGTCCGGACGCGCGGCCGCATTGGGCGGGCTTTTTGAACTCCCCCGACGAGGGACCGCGTATGACCGATCTCGACATCGACCTCGTCCTCGTGCCCGTCGACGGCAGCGAGGAGTCACACGAGGCGGTCGACTACGCCATCGCGCTCGCGGCGGAGTACGACGCGAGCGTCCACGCGCTGTACGTCCTCGACGAGGAGGTCGTCCGCGCCATCGACCACGGGGTGGTCGACGAGAGCGAGGTGGCCGACGACTCCGAGGCGTTCACCGACTCCGTCGCCCGCCGCGCGGACGCGGCCGGGGTGCCCCACAGCAACTCCATCGCCTACGGCTTCTCCACGTCGGTGAAGACGGTCCACCCCGGGAGCGTCGTCCTCGACACGGCCGAGGAGCTGGAGTCGGACTTCATCGTCGTCCCGCGCGAGCCCGTCTCCGGCGACCCCGGCGAGGTGCTGGGGAAGGCCGCCGAGTACGTGCTGCTGTACGCGAGCCAACCGGTCCTGTCCGTCTGATGGTCAGCGCCCTCCTCCCCGCGGGCACGACGCTGCCGCCCCTGCCGCACCTGGTCGTCCTCCTCCTCGCGACCGCGGGCGTCGTCGCCGCGCTCCGCCGCCGCCGTCCCGCGGTCACCGGGCGCCGCGTGCTCGCGCTCGCCCCGTGGATGGCGCTCGGCTCCGCGACCCACGTCCTCTACGTCGTCGACGCGCTCCCGCCGCTCCTCGCCCCGTTCGCGGGCTCGCCCGCCGTCTACCTCACCGTCGGGTCGCTCGCGGGCGCGGCGTGGCTCGCCGCCGCCGCCCGCCCGGACCGCGTCGCGGCGACGATCGCGGCCGCCGGCGCGCTCTGTCTCGTCCCGGTCGTCGCGGTCGCGGTCGGCACAGGGGTCTCCCCGGTCGGCGCGCGCTGGTCGACGCTCGCGCTCGCGCTCACCGTCCCTGTCGCCGGCGCCACTTGGGCCGGGCTGACGCGCGCGCGCCCCGAGACGGGGGTCACCGGCGGCGTCGGCGGGCTCGCGGTGTTCGGCCACGCGCTCGACGGCGTCTCGACCGCGGTCGGGACGACCCAGCTCGGCTTCGGCGAGCGCACGCCCCTCTCGCGGATCCTGCTTGAGGTCGGCGGGCTGCCGTCGCTCCCGGTGATCGGCGAGGGATGGCTGTTCCTCCTCGTGAAGCTCGCGGTCGCGAGCGCCGTCGTGTGGCTGTTCGCGGCGTACGTGCGCGAGGAGCCCGCGGAGGGGTACCTCCTCCTCGGGTTCGTCGCGGCGATGGGGCTCGGCCCGGCCGCGCACAACCTGCTCCTGTTCTCCGTGGCGGCGTGAGGTGGTCGGCTGACCGAGCGGTCGCCCCCGCCCGCGACCGACGCGATCGCCTCAGAGGAATACGGCGAGCGCGAACCCGACCGCGACGCCGGCGAGCATGACCGCCTGCACCGCGGAGCTCGCGAGGACGCCGACGACCGCGAACGCCGCCGTCCGGGCGGCCGCCCGCGGTTCGCCGTCGGCCGCGGCGAGCTCTTCGAGGAACACCGTCCCGCCGACGCCGACGACGAGCCCGATCGGTCCGAGCACGAACAGCAGCGCGACGCCGATCACCGTGCCGACGACGACGCTCCGTGTCGACGCCCCGCCGAGCTTCCCGGAGATCATCCCGGCGGCGAACTCGACGACGGACGCCAGCAGCGCGACCGCGACCAGCGCGACCAGCGCCACGGGGCCGGGCTCGGCGAACCCGGTGGTGTACGCGTAGCCGACGACGGTCAGGGCCGCGAGGACGCCGCTCGGCACGAAGGGGGCGAACGAGCTCGCCGTCCAGACGACGAGGAGGACGAGCGCCGCCTCGGCCGCGGGGAAGGCCATGGAGGTCGTAGGCGGCCGGAGGGCAAAAGCTCACTCGCCTGGCCGGCTCAGGCCGCCGCCGAATCGCCGTCCGCGCCGTTCGGGCCGCCGTCGAGCACGTCGAACGCGGGCTCGACGTCCCCGAGGACGAGCAGCGCGTAGTACCGGAGGAACGTCACGACCGGGACCCGCACGACGAGCGAGACGCAGAGGACGGCCAACGCGTACGCCGCCGCGACACCGACGACGACCGCGACCCCGACCGCCGACGACAGCGTCAGGGTCAGGTACGCGACGCCGGCGGCAACCAGCGCGGGGACGAGGAGCGCGACCGCCACGATCCCGACCGCGACCGCGGCGACGACGCCGGTCGCGGCCGTGAGCAGGAACGCGACGACGGCGTACGCGAGGTACTCCTTCCACGCCGACGCGACCGACCCCCAGAGGCGCCGCCACGCGGCGAGGACGCCGACGTCCGCCCGGATCATAATCGGCACGACGAACGCCGTCGTGAACGCCGCGACGACGCCGTACAGCAGGCCGCCGACGAACACCACGGGAGCGAGGGCGACGAACGCCGCGACGGGGATCCCCGGCCTGCCGCTCGCGGCCAGCGGGAGCACGAGCGCCGCGACCCACCCCACCACCAGCGTCAGGAACGGGAGACCGATCGCGACCCGGAACCCGAACAGCCGGAGCCCGCGGCGCCAGTGTCTGCTCCAGTAGCGCCGGACCGAGACGACGCCCTCCCGGAGCGACTCGACGAGGACGAACTCCATGACCGCGCCGATCAGCGCGAAGCCGGCGGCGAGCACCAGCCCGACCGCGACGACCGCGACGACGAGCGTCACGAGGTCGACCGGCGGATTGACCGGGAGGTCGCCGACGGGGACGTCGGCCGGTGCCGACGCGTTGAACTGCGCCGTCGGCAGGCCGACGCCCCCGCCGACGAACAGCGCGACGAGCGCGAGCCGCGCCCACGTGCCGCGCTCGAACGGTGTCAGGAACGATCTCGTGGCGTCGAACGCCGCTTCGACGTTGTCGACCGCGTGGAGGGACATACGTCGTGCTACTCTCAGGGAGGAAATAGCCCTTCTGGTGGTCGGTCGCCCGCGACCGACGGCCGGCGAGGCGCCGCGCGTACGTCGTCGAACGGCGGCTCGCGCCGAACGCGCCGGCAGCGTGCGCGCCGCCGCGACCGAGGCGGTATTTTCACCGCGGGCGGTCGCGACTTCACCACGGAGACGGCCCTCAGTCTCGTCCACGAGCACGAGATCGACCTCCCCGAGCGGTTCGACGGCGAGATCGAGGTGGCGCGGGAGTCAGCGGACGGCGCTCGCGACCGCGGCGAGGGGGCCGACGGGTACGGCGACGACCACGGCTACTGCGACGCGTCCGAGAGGGCGGGCTCGACGACCGCCGGCGAGCATCGCGGCCGGGGCGTTCCCCGACGGACGCTCACCCGCGTTCCTCTTCGACCGCCCGTTCCTCGTCGGCGCCCCGCTCGCCCGCGTCGTCGGTCGCTCGGGCGCGCTCTATCGTCGCCCTCGCGTCGCCGACGGACTCGGTCTCCAGCAGTCGCTCGACGCGGTCCTCGAACTCGTCGTCGGTCAACTCGCCGCGCGCGTACCGGTCGCGCAGCGTGTCGAGCGCCGTGTCGGTCTCGCTCCGTCCGCGTCCCGCGCGGTCGTCCGACTCCGCCTCCTTCGACTCGTACCACCGCGCCAGCCCGACGGCCAGGGGTAGCCCGCCGCCGAAGCCGATCGGGAACGCCACCCAAAAGAACGGGTACCCGAGTGCCAACAGTCCGAACGCGACGCCGAGCGTGACGAGCGTCACCGCTCCCGCCGCGATCTCCTGTAGCGGCGTGTCGTCGTCACCCCGCTCCGCCTCGGCCCGGTCGTCCGTCCCCGCGGCAGCCATAACCCGGCCTACTCCCGCCGTCGGTATATATCTGCGCGGTCGTCGCCCCGGCACCGACGCGAGTCGCTGACGCGGCCCCGGGCGACGACTCGGCCCGGTCCGTCCCGGACGGTCCGCCGCACGTTCGGCGCGTACCTCGTCCTCCGTCGCTCACCTCGGACTCCGCACACGTCTATGTGCCGCCGGATCGTACGCGGTCGCATGTCACGGGCGCGCCAGCGGACGAGCACGCACCGCCGGACGAGCGACGGTCGCACGGCGCCGCGAGAGGGACCGCATGCGTAGCTACGACCGCGTGGCCGGCCTCCCGGTCGCGGTGGCGGGCGCAGAGTTCGTCGGCCGGCGGACGGAGACCTCGTACGGGTTCACGCGGCCGACGACGGTGGTCCGACTGCGCGGCCCCCACGGCGCGGTGGGCGTCGGGGAGGACGTCACGACGGACCCGGGCGACCACGAGCGGTTTCAGGGCCTCGGCCTCCCGAACCTCGCCGGGACGTACGCCTTCGACGAGTTCGCCGACCGCGTCGCCGAGCTGGACGTCGTCGCGACGGACGGATAGGGTCCGGACTGGAACGAACCCGGTCGGGCGAGGCGGTGGGCCTTGGAGAGCGCGGCGCTTGACCTCGGGCTCCGTCAGGCCGGGCAGACGCTGGGCGAGCGGGTCGACCGGTCGTACGACCCGGTCCGGTTCGTGGTCAGCCTGCGGCTGTCGGAGCCGCCGCGACTCGACCTCCTAGAGGGCTGGCGGTCGATCGACCCGGCGCTCGAGTTCAAGCTGGACGTGGCGCCGGACTGGGACCCGGCGTTCGTCGACGACGTGGCCGAGGCGGCCGGCGACGCGGTCCGGATCCTCGATTTCAAGGCCTCGGACGGCGGCGACGACGACCGCGTGACGACCGACCCGGCGCTCTACCGCCGGACGGCCGCGGCCTTCCCCGACGCGACGCTCGAAGACCCCCTGCTCGACGGGCCGTGTTGGACGGCCGTCGCCGACGAACGTGCGCGCTGCTCGTTCGACGGCGCGATCACCGGCGTGGAGTCCGTCGAGGGGCTCCCGTTCGAACCCGGTCGGCTCAACGTCAAGCCCGCCCGGTTCGGGAGCGTCGAGTCCCTGTTCGACACGATCGATTACGCCCTCGACCGCGACGTGACCCTCTACGGCGGCGGGATGTTCGAGCTCGACCGCGGTCGGTCGCACCTCCACGCGCTGGCGTCCCTGTTCTACCCCGACGGTCCGAACGACGTGGCGCCACCGGTGTACAACGAGCCCGAACCGAGCGCCGACGCCCCGTCGAGCCCGCTGTCGCCGCCCGCCGCCCCGGCCGGACTGGGGTTCTGAGACGCGGCGGCGGCGGCCGGACCCGACGAGAACCGGCAACCTGTGCTGGGTACCGTCACGTCGTTTGATATACAATCGTATAGTAAGGCGTAAAACACGAAACGACGGGCGGCGACGGCGGAGAATCGTGGGCAGACGATCGGTCGGTGAAGGCGACGCTCGTCTACGCCGGCTCGCTGACGATCATGGCGGCGGCGATCATCTCGCCGGCGCTGCCGCGGATCCGGGAGGCGTTCGCCAGGACGCCGGACCTCTCGGTTCTGACCGGGCTCGTGTTGACGCTGCCGGCGCTGTTCATCGCGCTCGGCGCGCCGGTGGCGGGGGCGCTGGCCGACCGCGTCGGCCGGCTGCGCGTGCTGACCGGCGCCGCGCTCCTGTACGCCCTCGCTGGGGCGGCGCCGCTGGTACTCGACTCGCTGGCGGCCGTGTTGGCGAGTCGGGCGGTCCTCGGGCTGGCGGTCGCGGGGCTCTTCGTCGCCGGGACGAAGCTCGTCACCGACTACTACACCGGCGCGACGCGACAGCGGATGCTCGGGCTGCAGGGGTCGCTGGCGACCGCCAGCGGCGTCGTGTTCCTCCCGCTCGCGGGCCTGCTGGCGGGCGTGAGCTGGCGGGGGCCGTTCGTCCTCTACCTGGTCTCGCTGGGGTTGCTTCCGGCGGTCGCGCTCGTGCTGCGCGAGCCGTCGAGGTCGGCCGGCGGCGCCGGAACGCCGGCCGGGCTCGACGCCGGCGGCGCGGGCACGCGGGCCCTCGTCGGCGTCGTCGGGCTCGCGCTCGTCGGTATGCTGGCGTTCTACACCCTCCCCGTCCAGATTCCGTTCTACGTCGAGCGCGTAAGCGGCGGCGGGACGGCGATCGCCGGCGGGGTGCTGGCGGCGGCGATGCTCGCGGGCGGTGTCGTTGCGGCGGGCTACCGCACCGTCCGGGCTGCGCTCGGGGCCGAGTGGACCCTCGTCGCGACGTTCGTGACGATGGCGGCCGGGTTCGTCCTGCTGGGATCGGCGGGCTCGCTCCCGGCGCTGGTCGCCGGCGTGGTCGTGGTCGGCGGCGCGCAGGGCCTGCTCGTGCCGAACCTCAACGCGATCGCCGCGGCGACGGTCCCCGACGAACGCCGCGGCCGGGCGCTGTCGCTCGTCGTGACCGGGCTCTTCCTCGGTCAGTTCTGCTCGGCGCTCGCGTCCGGCGGCGCGGTCGCCGCCTTCGACATCCGGACTATGTACCTCGGGGCTGGCCTCCTGCTGGCGCTCGTTGCCGCGGTCTGCGGGTGGACGGCCGCGACCGCGTCCGTCACCGACGACCGACCGCCTGCCCCGGTCGTCGATGACGACTGAGGCGTCGCGGGGGCTCGCCGACGGGCGCGACCCGGTAGCGTTGAGTGTGCCGGCCGCGTGGGTGGACGTATGACCACGTCGCCCGGACGCGACCGCCCCGAGCCGCCGGCCGACACGCACGAAGAGCTGATGGAAGCGGGCTACGAGGCGCTCGTCGAGCACGGGTACGCCGGCTTGTCTATGCGGAAGATCGCCGAGCACTCCGAGAAGTCACACTCGCTGCTCCAGCACTACTACGGCACGAAGGACGGGGTGGTGCTGGCGGTGCTCGAGTACCTGATCGACGGCTACCTCGCGGACGTGCAGACGGCGTCGGTCGAGAGCCCCGTGGAGCAGCTCCGCTCGGACCTCGAACGGTCGCTGTTCGGGCCGTCGGACGAGGCGAGCGAACGGTTCTGGGCGTTCCAGACCGCGCTGTTCGAACTGCGGTTAGAGGCCCGCGAGAACGACGCCATCCGCGAGCAGTTCGCCCGCGGCGAGGCGCGCGTCGCCGACCGGTTCGCCGAAAGCGTCCGCGACGGCGTCGCGGCCGGCGCGTTCCGCGAGGTCGACCCCGAGCGGGTGGCGCTCGTCCTGCGCGACATCGTCGACACCGCCCGCCTGCGCCGCGTCGTTATGGACGAGCGGGAGGCGCCGGAGCGCGCCCTGTGGGCGTTCGAGACGTTCGTCCTCCCTGGCCTCAGAACGGAGGCCTGACGGCGCGGTCCCGGGGTCGCGGCGCGTTCAGAACAGTCCCGTCCCGAGGGCGAAGCCCCAGGTCAGGTCCCCGAGCGCGAGGAACACGAGCGCCGCGCCCAGCAGTTCGACGTTCTTCAGGAAGTTCGTCAGTTCGTCTTCCATCTCCGACTCGGGCGCGTTCCAGAAGTTGTGCATCGCCGGCGTGACCACGACGAAGAAGGTGGCGAGCACCCCCGCCGAGACCACCGGGTAGGCCCCGAGGACGATCCCGAGGCCGCCGAGGACCAGCATCGCCCCGGAGGTCGCGACCCCGAGCCCGGCGGCCGGGACCCCCTTCGCGGCGGCGTACTGCGTCATCTCCTCGCCGTTCATAAAGTGGTTGAGACCGGCGAACGCCAGGAACCCCCCGAACAGGACTCGGCCAGTCAACAGCAGGATCGCTCCGAGCCCGGCGTCCAGCGTCATGCGCCACCTCCGCGGCGCCGCGTCCGGGCATCGGTGACTTCGCTCGCGATACGGTCGATGCGGCCGGCGGTCTCGCCCCGGCCGCGAGCGTGCGTTGTGATCGTCATCCCTCGTCGGTTCGGAGGGGCGGGACGCCAATAAACATAAGCGAACTGAAAGGTAAGGGGCGGAGGCGCGGGTGGGACGCCTCGGTCCGCCTCAGTCGCTTACCGCGGCGTAAGCGGGTCAGTCGGCCTCGCAGCTCTCGTGGAGCGCGTCCAGCGCGTCCAAGACCGGCCACATCGCCGCGCCGGCCTCGGTGAACCGGTAGCGCGCGGGCGTCCCGGACCGCGAGAGGAGGTCCTCGTCGATCAGTCTCGCGAGGCACTCCTCGACGACGACGGTCGGCAGGTCGGTCTCGCGCGCCACCGTCGCGGCGGTCGCCGGGGCCTCGGTCCTGAGGGCCGCGACCACCTCGCGGTCCGGCGGCGTCGCGACCAGCCGCAGCAGATCGACCACCGCCGGCGGGAGCGCCGATGCGGGGGCGTCGGCGGGAGCGTCCTCGACCATGGCGTCCGCAGCTACTCGGCGCCCCGACATAACGCTACGCGAACGTCCGCGTGGGGCGCTCTCCTCCGGGTGGGTCGCTCTCCTCCGGGTGGGTCGCTTACCTCCGGGTCGACTCCTCGACGACCCGGTCCGCGTACAGCTCCGTCCACTCCGCGACCGCGTCGATGACCTCCTCGAGCGCCGCGCCGGTCTCGGTCAGCGAGTACTCCACTTTCACCGGTCGCGTCTCGATGACCTCCCGGCGGACGAGCCCGTGTTCCTCCAGGTCCCGGAGTGACTCCGACAGCACCTTGTCGGAGATCCCGTCGATCCGGTCCGCGAGCTCGCTGTACCGGAGCCGCTCCCCGGCCAGTAACTGTTCGACGATGGCGCGCGTCCACTTCCGGCTCGTGAGTTCGATGACGTCCGTCACCGGGTCGTCGCCGTCCCCGGAGGGGTCGAAGACGAACTCCCGCTCGTTGAGACTCATTCTATACAAGTGTATAACGCTCGAGTGTGAAATAGGTTGCCCGCGGCTGAAACGCTGTTTCGACCGGCTCTGCTGCCGTTTCGGTCGCTATCGAGTCGTTTCGGAGACTCACGGGGCGCCTCGACGGGTCCGGACGGGCGCGACGCGAGGGTCGCGGCCGAAAAGGGGAACGGAGCGGTGACGCGCTCGGAGCGGGCCGGTGTCGGTAGGGACCCGAGCGCCAGGCGGGTGCGCGCCGAGGTCAGTCCTCGGCGAACCGGCCGCGGACCGCGATCTCGTCGACGGGCTTCCGGCCGCTTGGAACCTCCCGCTCGCGCAGGGCCTCGGGAAGCGACTCGGCGTCACCGCGCTGCCCGACGGCGATCATCGCCTCGAGTTCGAACGTCTCCGGCACGGCGAGCGCCTCGCGGGCGGCCTCCTCGTCGTACCCCTCCATCGCGTGCACGACGAGGTCGCGCCGGGCGCCCTCGAGCGCGAGGTTCTGCCAGGCGGCGCCGGCGTCGAACGAGTGGGTCGGCGCCCGCTCGGTGCCCTCGCGTCCCTCTCGGATCGTCCGGGAGGCGACCGCGACGAGGACGCCGGCGTCTTTCGCCCACAGTTGGTTCTGGTCGTACAGCAGATTGAGGTACGTCTCCCAGTGGTCGCCGTCGCGGGGGGCGTACAGGAAGCGCCACCCCTGTGCGTTGTACGACGACGGCGCCCAACGGGCGGCCTCGAACAGGGCGTGGTAGTCCGACTCGTCGACCGGCTCGCCCGACATCGCCCGCGGCGACCAGCGCTCGACGAACAGCGGCGCGACCTCGTGGTCGGGGTCGCGGTGGGCCGCGACCTCCGGGTCCAACTGCAGGTCGGCCCGACTCATCGGTCAACCCCCGCGCGGCTCACCGTGCTGTGCGGTACGGTCTCGGGTCGTCGTGTCTCTCGGAGCACGCGATCTCACGTACGTCCGACAGCCGCATAAGTGAACGCAAACTGATAGGTAACCGACGGACCGGCGCCTCTGGAGCTGCGAGTTCCTCCGCGACTGTCGCGCCGGTCGGGGACTTTCCCGAGAGTGAGCGCTTCCCGTCGACCCGTCGCCGACCGGGACGCCGGTGCGTCGCCGACGCCGCGCGCGGTCGGAGCGATGGACCCGTCGGTCCGGAGCGTGCGGGTCACTCGACCAGCGCCGACGGCGGGCCGCCCGGGAGCGCGTCGCGGTCGTGTGGCGCGTCGAAGTCGAGCTCCGGGCCGGGCGCGACGATGCGGTTCGGGTTCACGTTGGGATGAGTGCGGTAGTAGTGGTCCCGGATGTGGTCTATGTTCACCGTCTCGGCGACGCCCGGCGTCTGGTAGAGGTCGCGCAGGTACGGCCAGAGGGCGTCGTACTCGTGAATCGCGCGTCGGTTACACTTGAAGTGGGTATGGTAGACGTGGTCGAAGCGGATCAGCGTCGTGAACATGGCGACGTCCGCCTCGGTGAGCCGGTCCCCGGCGAGGTAGCGCCGTTCGCTCAACACCTCGTCCCAGTGGTCCAACGCGTCGAACAGTTCCTCGACGGCTGCGTCGTAGGCCGCCTGCTCCTCGGCGAACCCGGCACGGTAGACGCCGTTGTTGATCGGCTCGTAAATGTCGTCGATGATCCGATCGACGTCTGCCCGGTAGCCCTTCGGATACAAGTCGACGCCGTTGCCCGCGAACGCGACGTCGAGCATCCGCATGATCTCGCGGGACTCGTTGTTCACGATCGTCTCCGTCTCCCGGTCCCACAGCACCGGCACCGTGACGTGCCCGGTGTACTCCGCGTCGGCGGCTGCGTACGCCTCGTGGAGGTAGTCGAACCCGTTCACCGTGTCCCGCGTGCAACCCTCCCGCTCGGGGCTGAACTGCCACCCCATCTCCCCGCGATAGGGGTCGAGCACGTCGACGCTCACCGCGGACTCCAATCCCCGCAGCGCGCGCGTGACGAGCGTCCGGTGCGCCCACGGACACGCGTAGCTCACGTACAGGTGGTACCGACCCGCCTCCGCGGGGAACCGCGCGTCCGCCGCGGGCTCGATCCGGTCGCGGAACTCGGTCGTCTCGCGCTCCACTTCGCCGTCCTCGCCGGTGAGATCGACCATCCCGGGCCGGAACTCGCCGTCGACGTACGCGCCGAACATACCGACCCACGGCGACCCACGGTCAAAGGCTCCCGCTTCCCTCGGAGAGAGCGACTCACCCGCGGGTAAGCGGCACACCGGCCCCTCGCCAACAAATGTGACAGTTAGATTATGCTTACGTGGGGCGGGGGCGTGGACACGAACGAGCATGCACGGTACCACGACGCCAGCGAACGGACTCCGAATCGGCGGTTCGTATCGGAGAATAAATACATGAGCGACGACGACGGGGAACGGCTGATCGACTTCGTCACCACCCACACCCGGGTGGTGCTGGCGATCGCGCTCGTCTCGACGCTCGTCGTCAGCGTCGGCGTCGCGGACCTCGACCGCGAGACATCGCTGGAGACGTTCCAGTCCGACGGGGTCGAGGCCGAGACGCTCGACTACCTCTCGCAGGAGTACGGGCTGGCGGCCCCGGACCAGTCCGTCGGCTTCGTCTTCTACCGCGACGACGACGTGCTCTCGAAGTCGTCGTACCTCCGCGTCCTCCGCTACCAACGGGCGCTCGTCGAGAACGAGACGGTCTCGCGGGCGCTCGTTGAGGGTCGGGCGACGGCGAGCACGGCGACGCTCGTCGCCACGGCGGCGATCCGCGCGGAGGCCGACGCGAGCGGCGACGCCGGTTACTTCGACCGCCCGACGCTCGCGGAGCAGATCGATCAGATCGAGTCGATGTCGCCGGCCGAAGTCGACCGGACGACGTCCCGCGTCCTCGCGGCCGACGCCCCTCGCCGGTCCCTGTTCTACCAGCCCACGGACTACGAGGCCGGCTCGACCGACGAGAACGCCACGATGGTCCTCGTGTTCGGGACCGGAGAGACCGGGCAGGTCAGCGGCGCCGCGAGCGACGATCTCGTCGCGAGCCAGCTGGCGATGAAATCGATCGCGAAAGAGCGGCTGGGCGCGGACTCGCTGTCGTTCGGTAGCGGCCTCGTCAAGGACGAACTGAGTCGGTCGGTCAACGACAGCCTCCAGCTCCTCGTGCCGTTCGTGTTGGCGTTCGTCGTCGGCGTGTTGGCGCTGGCGTACCGCGACCTCTTCGATCTGGCGCTGTCGCTCGTCGGTCTCGCGACGGTGCTCCTCTGGACCCTCGGGTTCATGGGATGGATGGGGATCTCGCTCATCCAGCTGTACGTCCCGGTGATCATCTTCCTCGTCGGGCTGGGGATCGACTTCGGGATCCACGTCGTGATGCGCCACCGCGAGACCAGCGACGGCGACGACCGACGGCGCGCGATGCGGACCGCGCTCGGCGGCGTGGGACTGGCGCTCGTGATGGTCGCGGTGACGACGGCGATCGGCTTCCTCTCGAACGGGATCAGCGACGTCGCCGCGATCCGGACCTTCGGCCTGATCGCGGCGTGGGGCGTGACGGCCGCGCTCCTCGTCTTCGGGGCGTTCGTCCCCGCGCTCAAACTCGAACTGGAGGCCGCGCTCGACCGCGACGTCGGCGGCGGCCGGTCGGCGTTCGGCACCGCGGGCGCCGTTTCGCGGGCGCTCTCGGGCGGCGCCGACCTGGCGCGCCGGGCCCCGGTGGCGGTCGTGATCGTCGCGGTCCTGCTCGCCGGCGCCGGCGGCGCCGCCGGGGCGACGATCGACACGACCTTCGAACAGACCGCGTTTATGGCGCAGGACCCGCCCGAGTGGACCGACTCGCTGCCGGGCCCGATGGCCACCGGCGAGTACGAGGTCCGCGACACCCTCCGGTACACGAACGAGCGGTTCATCCGCCACGACCTGCAGACGCAGATACTGATCGACGGAAACGTCACGCGAGACGACTCACTGGAGCGGCTCCACGACGCCAGACAGCGGGTGAACGCCCGCGAGAGCACCTACTACCTCGCGAACGGGGAGCCGGCCACGTCGAGCGCGCTGTCGGTGATGGACCAGGCCGCGGCGGCCAACGAGAGCTTCAACGCGACCGTCCAGGCGGCCGACACGGACGGGAACGGCATCCCGGATCGGAACGTGGAGCGCGTGCTCGACGAGATGTTCGAGATCCGGCCGGCGCTGTCGAGTAACGTCGTCCACCGCGAGGACGGTACGTACACCGACATGCGCCTGACGATCTCGTTAGTCGGCGGGACGAGCTCGTCGCAGGCGGCCGCCGAGGCCCGCGCGACAGCCCGCTCGCTCGACGGGAACGGCTTCGAGACCACCGCCACCGGGCGGCCGGTCCTCTTCGAGATCATCCAACAGGAGCTGTCAGCGACGATCGTCGAGGCGATGTCGATCACCTTCGGCCTGATCGTCGCGATCCTCGCGGTCATCTACCGGCGGCAGTACGGCAGCGCGACGCTGGGGCTGGTCGCGGCGGTGCCGGTGACCCTGTCGCTGGGCTGGCTGGTCGGCACGATGTGGCTCCTCGGGCTGTCGTTCAACGCCCTCACCGCCCTGATCACCTCTATCAGCGTCGGGCTGGGCGTCGACTACGCCATCCATATGGCCGACCGGTACGCGGACGAACTCGCGGCGCGCGGGCGCGTGACGGGGGCGATGGAGGCGTCGGTGCGCGGCACCGGCGGAGCGCTGTTGGGCAGCGCCGTGACGACGGCCGGCGGGTTCGGCGTGCTGGTGTTCGCCATCGTCCCACCGATCGCGCAGTTCGGCTTCGTCAGCGCCCTGTCGATCCTCTACGCGTTCCTCGCGACCGTGCTGGTGCTGCCGAGCCTGCTCGTGCTGTGGTCGCGGTACGCCCGCCCGGACGCTATCGGCGGCGACGCGACGGCGTTCGCGGCCGCGACCGACGACGACGACTGAGCGCCGCCGACGGGTCGCCTACCGCCTCCTCACTTCGGGACGCACACCGACGGCTCGCGTCGGTGGACGGCGTACGGCTCGGCGTGAGCGCCGAGAACGGGGCCCCGCGGCCGGGCGCCGGCCACCTCGCGGACGCGCTCGGACGACAGTGGACTCCCCCCGACCGAGACGAGTTCGAACCGGTCGGCGGACCGCTCGGACCCTTCGCCTCCGACCCGGGAGCGGCGGCCTCAGGCCATGCTCCGATCCGGGACGCGCGGCCCGTAGAACTGGCCGTGGAACCCGTACGGGAGCCGGTGTGGGAGCCGCGCCCGACCCAGCTCAGCGAGGGTCCCGGCGTCGAGACAGACGAGCGACGACCGGTCGGCCTCGGGGTCCAAGACCACGGAGAGCAGGACGCCGTCGTCCTCGTCGTCGCCGTCGGGCGCCGGCACGAACAGCGGCTCGCCGGGGTGCGTGCCCGACTCGCGCCACCGCTTCACCGTCCCCGTCTCCGCGTCCACCTTCGCGACGTCCGTCGGGAGGCTCGACCCGCCGTCGGTCTCGGCGAGGTAGACGTACCGGTGGCGCTCGCCGTTCACCGCGCGGTAGTTGATGACCGGGAACTCGACGGGGCCGCGGTGGAGCACCTCGCGCCCGGCCTCGCCGCCGTCCAAGGGCACGACGTAGCGGCACAGGTCGCCGCGCGGGAGGTCGGGGTCGTCGCGGCGGAGGTTCGACAGCTCCAGCCCGGTGACCGCGCGCTCGTCGTCGAACGCGACGAGGTCGACGACGACCTCGCCGTCGCGCTCGTACGCGTTCGCGTGGTGGTAGACGAACGCCGGCGGCGCCGTTGCCGTCGCCACGCGTTCGCCGGTCGACCGGTCGAGGACGAGGAACCGGAGGGGCGCGTCGAGCGGCCGGAACGCGTCGAGGAACGTCTCTCTCGTCACCGTTCCGCGGAGGAGGCGTCCCGCGTCGAGGCCGAACGCGTTCACCGTGACGACGACGTACCGGTCGGTCAGGGCGAACGAGTGCACGTACGGGGCCTCGTCGAACCGGAGGCGCGTCAGCGGCGTCGGCGCGCCGCCGTCCCTGGGCCGGGTGAACAGCGTGTACACCGTCTCGCGGCCGTACGACACCCCGAGGTTGAAGAACGCGTCCGCGTCGCGGTCGTAGTGGACGTGCGCCAGCGTGAGGTCGCTCTCGAGCCCCTCGGTGAGGTCGATCCGTCCCGTGGTCTCCAGCGTGTCGAGGTCGACGGTCAGCGCCGTCGGCGACTCGGTGATCGCCGCGACCTCGTCGCCGAACCGCTGGACGCCGATCACGGGGTTGTCCGGGAACGTACCGCTCAGGAGCTGTCGGACGCGGGTCCAGAGGGGTCGGTCCGGCGGCGTCCCCGGGAACGGCGTCCGAACGCCGCCGTGTTCGCGCGCGAACTCGTAGTCCCGGCTCTCGACGAACCGGTTCGCGTAGGTCACCGTCCCGTCCTCGATCCGGAACCGGCGGAGCATCGCGAACGGGTCGAACCAGTGGCGTAGCTCCGTCTCGCCGGCCTCGAACTGCCCCGGCCCGTTGCCGACGAGGTCGCCGGTCAGCCACGCCGGGAACGCGCCGTCGACCGGCAGTCGCTCGTTTTCGATCTCCTCGGTCTGCGTGCGGAAGCCGGCTCTGTAATCGGGGGAATCGGTCACGGCGATCGTTGGGGCCGACGCCGCCTATTACCACCGGTCGTTCGAACCGTCGCGGGCGGTGCTGTGACTCCGACGACGGACACGCCCGCGCTCGGTCGAGAAGGTCCGCGCTGACGCCGCCGGTCTCGGCCCGGCGCGCTCAGTCCTCTTCCTCGACGACTTCCGGGTCCTCGATGGCCGACTGGAGGGAGTCGAGCCCGTTGACCCACTCGGAGACGAGGCCGTACTCGAGGTCCTCGACGAGCTCGATGTCGAGCGCCTCGCCGTCGATGACGCGCGTGCCGGCCTGGACCACGTACCCGAGCGCGGCGTCGAGGTCGTCGCCCTCCTCGGCCTCGGCGGCCGCGCGCACGAACTCGCTCACGTCGCCGTCGACGACGCCGCCGACGACGTACTCCTCGGCCGCGTAGAAGACGGGGACGAGCGAGGTCTGGACGCCGTCGATCAGCATCACCTTGTCCTCGTCGTCGAACTCGACGTCGGCGAGGACGATCTCGCGGATGTCGCGGAGCTCCTCCACGGCGCGCTCCTCGCCGATGCGGTCGTCGTCGAACGCCGCGAGCACCTTCACCACGGCGATCGCCGCGTCGTCCTGGAGGTTGAGGAGGAGGCGCGCCGAGTCCTCGTTCTCGGGGTCGAGCTCCTCTTCGGCCAGCCTGTCGAGCCAGTTCTGCCAGCGTTCGTCGGTATAGAACGTTTCGACGGCGTCGTCGTCGGTCATGTGCCCTACGTCGCCCGGCCAACTCAAATGCCTTTCCTATCGATCGCCGCGCGAGACCGCGTCTCACCCGCGTGAATCCCGGATTCCCGGCGGCGCCCCCGTCCCGCGGTCGGACGCCTCCGTCCCGCGGTCGAGCGCCTCCGTCGCCCCTCCCGGACTCACGTCATCGGGTCGTCGCCGAGGTCGGGGTTCGCCCGCGCGAACGCGACGATCCGATCGACGTACGACTCGAACGGCGGGACGGAGACGTCGGTGTCCGCCAGCGCGTCGGTCGCGTTCGGGCAGCGGTAGCGGGTCGGGTGGTCGAAGTAGTCGATCGTCGCCGGCTCCACGTCGACGCCCCGGGCCGAGAGCACCCGCGCGGCCGCCTTCGCGACGGGCTTCGGCGTCGGGACCGTGACCGTCCGGCGCCCGGCGGCGTCGCTCATCGCGGCGACGAACGCCGGGACGGTGAGCGGGTCGGGGTCGCAGAGCTGGTACGTCTCGCCGACGGTCTCGGGGCGACCGCTCAGTTCGGCGATCGCGTCGACCACGTAGTCCCGGGGCACGACGTTCAGCTCCGTGTCCGCCGCGCCGGGGACCGAGAACGCGACCGCGAGCCGCCGCGGCTGGGCCAAGAGTAGCCGCAGGAGGTTGTAGGGCCCGTCGAGCTTGTCGGTCTCGCCCGTCTCGCTGTCGCCGACGGCGATCGCCGGCCGGTAGACGGTCGCCGGGAGCCCCTCGGCCATCCGCTCCCGCACCGCGACCTCGGCGCGGTATTTCGTCGCCTCGTAGTGGTTGTTGAACGACTGGCCCTCGCGGAGGTCCTCGGCGGTGAACACCCCGTCGTACCGGCCGCTGACGTAGCAGGTGCTGACGTAGTGGAGGCGGTCGACGCCGACGCGCTCGGCCGCGTCGAGGACGTGTTCCGTGCCGCGGACGTTCACCGCCTCCGCGAGGTCGGCGTCGACGCTTAAGTCGTACACCGCGGCGAGGTGATACACCTCCTCGACGCCGCCGAGCAGGTCGGGATCGTCGAGCGCCGCGCCGAGCCCGAGGTCCGGCTCAGTGACGTCGCCCTCGTAGAGGTGGACGGCCGCCCCGTCGCCGGCCTCGTCCCCGACGTCGGCGACGATGTCGCGGGCGCGCCGCGCCGCGAGGTCGCGGTACCGCGGCTGGACGAGGCAGGCGACCGGGCCGTCGCCGCGGGCGAGCACGCGCCGGAGCAGCGCCGAGCCGAGGAATCCGGGGAACCCGGTGAACAGGACCGCCGGCGGCCGCGAGGCCGTCGCCCCGCTCACGGTTCCTCACGCTCCAGCGTCGCCTCGGTGTCGATCCCGTACACGTCGCGCGGCGTCTCGACGTGCGCCCGACGGACCGCCCCCTCGTGGCCCTCCTCCAGCAGCCAGCGCACCCGCCGAGGGACGGTCTTCGGGCCGAGCACCATCCCCGGGCGGTCGGGGTCGTCGACGAAGTCCGTCTCCATCAGGAACGGCTCGCCCGCCTCGGCGGCGCGCTCCAGCCGCTCCTTGTCGCTCATCACGCTGGGCGTGACGCCCGCCAGCTCGCCCGCGGCGTAGTGTTTCACGACCTTCGAGGGGTCGAGTCCGACCTCCTCGGCGACCGCCGCGAGGTCGGTCAGGTCCTCGGTCGCCTCGGTGTGGAGCTGGACCGCGCAGCCGACCTCGGCGCCCAGCTCGAACGCCCGACGGGTGACCGCGTTCGACGCGTCCCACACAGCGTCGCTCACGTCGTAGTGGGGACGGCCGGACTTCAGCGCGAGCGCGTCGCCGTCCGCGACGTACTCGCTCGCGGCTTCGAGTCCGCCGCGCATGAGGTCGCGGGCCGCCTCGGGCGGGAAGCCGCGCTCGTCGACGAGCCGGCTGATCAGTCCGGGGTGGACGCCGAGGACGGGCCACGCGCGCCCCGGGAGCGCCTCGCTGGCGGCCGCGACCGTCTCTAACGTCTCCTCGAAGACGGCGCGGAAGTCGTCGGGCTCGTCGGGCTCGACGCCGAGCAGCCACGAGGGCTTGTTCACGACGAGCAGGTGGGTGCCGCCGAGCCGCGCGAACTCCTCGACGGCCTCGATCCCGCGGCCGTGTCGCGGGTCGAGGTGGAGGTGGTTGTCCAGCACGGGCGTGCCGAGGTCCTCGGTCATGGGCGTGGATTCGGCGGCGACGGATTAGAACGATCGGTCCGCGGCGTCGTCCGCGCCGTCCGCCTCGCCCGACGTCCGTGTCGGCCGCGATCAGTCGGCGCGGTGCGCCGCGAACTCGCCGTCGGCCCGCGGCACGGTCACGTCGACGAGGCCGGATTCGATCTCGTCGCGGCGGTCCTCGAACCGCCCGGGCAGCACCAGGCGCTCGCCGAGCGCGTCCAGCGGCTCGTCGCTCGCGTAGCCGGGGTCCGAGGTGGCGAGCTCGAAGAGCACGCCCGCGAACTCCCGGAAGTAGACGGAGCGGAACCAGTGCCGGTCGATCTGTTGCGTGGGGCGGAGCCCCATCGATGCGACCGCGTCGCGCATCCCCGCCTGGTCGTCGTCGGTCGGGGTCTGGAACGCGACGTGGTGGACCGTCCCGCGCCCGGAGCTCCCGCGCCGGTCGACCGCGACCACGTCGACGTACTTCCCGACCGGGCCGCTCGCCGCGAAGCGCGTGCGCTCGCCGCCCGTCGCCGCGTCCGTCGCGGTCGCCTCCGCCTCAAGCCCCATCGTCCGGAGGAGCCGTCGGGTGCGCTCCGGCTCGTCGATCCACAGCGTCACCGAGTGGAAGCCGCGGATCGCGGCCGACTCGGGGACGTGCGCCGTCCACGCGGTCGTCGGGTCGTCGGCCGGAACCTCGACCGCGACGAGCTCGACCGGGAGCCCGTCGGGGTCGCGGAACGGGAGCACCGTCTCGCCGAACCGCTCCTCCCGGTCGTCGTAGTCGACGCCGCGCTCGTCGAACCGGTCCTCCCAGTAGTCGAGGCTCCCCTCGGGGACGCGGAACGCGGTGCGGGAGACCTGCCCGGCGCCGACCTCGCCTTCGGGGAGGTCCGTCCACGGGAAGAACGTCACGCTCGTGCCGGGCGTCCCCTCGGCGTCCCCGTAGAAGAAGTGGTACGTGCCGGGGTCGTCCTGGTTGATCGACCGCTTCACGAGGCGGTGCCCGAGCGTCTCGACCCAGAAGTCGAGGTTGCGCTGCGGGTCGCCCGCCACGCAGGTCACGTGGTGGATCCCCGGCGTGGGCGTCGGGCCCTCGCCCGCGGCTCGGTCGGCGCCGTCGTCGGTGGCGTCTGTCATGTCCCGCACTACGTCGCGGAGGGACTTGAACCGGCGCGGACACGGGTGTTACCGGGTCCCGGCCGCGGCCGACGGGCGGCTCACCGCGTCCGCGCCATCGCCCGCTCGATCCGGTCGCGCAGCCGCTCCAGTCGGTCGCCGAGCGTCCCGACGGCGGCGAGGACCGGATACGAGGCGTCGAGGTCCTGATAGCAGTACGTCGCGAAGTCGATATCGTCCCCGATCGCGAGCCGGCGCTCGTGGTCGGCGAGCACGCGCTGGCGCCGCGCGGCGATCCGGTCGCAGTCCTCGACGAGCGCCTCTATCCGAGTCCGGCAGGCGTCGAGCGCGCCGAACCCGGCGGCCGCCGCCGCGGCGTCGCCGTCGCCGAGCTCGTCGTCGATGGCCGCGACCTCCGAGCGGACGGGGTCGAGCCGGGACCCGGCGCGCTCGACCGACTCGATCTCGGACTCCAAGGCGTCGAGGAACGCCTCGCGCTCCTGGACCGCGGTCTCGACGGCGCTCAGGAGCGAGCGCTTGTACGCCTCGTGGAAGCTGTCCGTCCGGGTGAGCGCGTACGCGATCTCGGGGCCGAACTCGGCCGCGACGCTCCGCTCGTAGGTGTCGTCGTACTCCGTCTCGTAGTGCGGCACGGACATCACCGTCGCCCGGTACGCGTCTCGGACCGCGACGAGGCCCGACCCGGGCGACGCCGCGCCGCCGGCGCCGTCGGGACTGCCCGCCGCCCCGCCGATCGCGCCGCCCGCGCCGCGCGTCGGATCCATCGCGGCGGGGCCCGCCGCGGTCGCGTTCCCGTCCTCGGTCGGGACCGACGAGACGCGGCCGCGGAACGCGCGGAGGGCCTCCCGCTCGTCGACGGTCCGGCGGCGCTCGACGCGGAGCGCGGCCCGCGCCGCCCGGATCGGATCGCTCCCCTCGTCCGCGTGGGTCGCTGCCATACGTCGCGGCACGCACAGTCCCCTCGTAAACGCTTATATGAGGGGTCCGGCGGTCGCCCGAGCGGTTTACACCGCTACCGAGTGCTATATATCTCCCACGCGCCCCGGACGGTCGCGGGCGCCGCTGCGACCGGGGTGAACAGCGACTTTACCGCTCCGGCCCCGACCGCCGGTATGGAGAAGGCGTCCCTCGCAGAGGCGTTCGGCTCGTTCGACGAGACGTGGTCGCCGCGGCTCGCGGCCGAGCTCAACGGACAGGCGGTCAAGCTCGTGAAGGCTGACGGGGAGTTCGTCTGGCACAGCCACGCGGACGCCGACGAGCTCTTTATCGTCCGCGACGGCCGGCTCCGGATCGAGTTCCGCGAGGCGGACGACGCGGTGCTGGAAGCCGGCGACTTCATCGCCGTCCCGCGCGGGACCGAACACCGCCCCGTCGCCGAGCCCGAGGCCGAGGTCCTGTTGTTCGAGCCGCGCGAGACGCGCAACACGGGCGACGTCGAGACCGACGAGACCGTCACCGACGTAGAGCGGCTGGACTGAGCGCCGGCCGCCGGAGCGCGTCAGGTCGCGACGGCCCGCGCGAGCGACCCGAACAGCGGCAGCGCCAGCCCCGCCCCGACCGCGACGTAGGTGATCGGCCGCATCCCCGGCACTGCCGCGGCCGCCGGGCCGAGCGAGACCGCGAACGCGGCGAGGGCGACGACGCCCGCCCCAAGCGCGTACGCGACGCCGCGGCGGACCGTCGGCGCGACGAGCGACGCGAGCGCGCCGGCCGCGATCAGCCCGAGCCAGTGGACCGACGCGAGCGCGACGCCGACTGCCACCGCGGCGACGAGGGCGGCGGCGTGGAGTCGCGGCTCCGTCCTGACCCGGCCCGAGAGGGATGTGGCGTCGCTCATTCCGATTCCCCCGTCGGCTCGAACCGCACCGCCGGGTCGCCGCCGGCCCCGAGCGGCATCGGGCGCTGGTCGTTTTCGAGCCAGCGCCGGAGCTGGTCGTCGTAGTGCTCTGAGAAGTAGTCGCCCGAGTTCCCGCCCGGGAGGACCGCGGTGGCGTCGGTCCCCGGGCGTACCACCATCCGCCAGCTCGACCCGACGGACGACTCGACGCGGTAGTTCTCCACGGTGGCGGGCGAGCCGTCCGCCGGGCGCTCCGCGTAGTTCAGGAACGGCGCCTCGCCGCCGAGCGGGTGGGTCATCGCCCGCGTGGTGTTGTAGTCGCCGTACCGCTCCCACCCGGCCTCGTCGACCTCGGCGAGCGCGTCGCCGAGGGCCGCGACCGCGAGGTCGGCCCGCGAGCGCCCGTCGAACAGCGGGTCGTCGTCGGGGAGCCGCGCGAGCGTCCAGTCGCTCGGGTAGTAGGAGTCGTCGAGGTCGGCCTCGCCGAACGCGGGGCCGAAGACGCGCTCGCGGAACGCCGGCAGGTAGCGGGCGAAGAGCAGCGCGCCGCGGGCGTCGCGCGCCATCCGGTAGTCCCACTCGTCGAGGGCGTCGGCCGCGTCGACGAGCGCCGGGCCTGGGTCGGACCGGTCGCGCACGGCGGCGACCAGTTCCGGGACGAGTTCCGGCGCGCGCCCGTCGCGCACGTCGCTCTGGAGCCCGCGGTGGAACTCGGGGTCGGTCGTCCCCCCGCCAGCCGTCCGCGCGTCCAACCGGTCGGCGATGCGCGCGCCGCGGTACGGGGTCGTGTAGTCGACGCCGACGTAGTGGATCGGGTCGTCGATCGGCCGCTGGTTCGCCGTCGAGAGCGCGTCGGGGTCGATCGCGTGCGGCTTCTCCTCGAAGGGGACGAACCCCTCCCACGAGGACTCGCCGAACGGCTCGAACCCCTCCCACTCGCCCTCGCCCGCGGAGCCGTCGAAGACCCGGTCGCCGTCGACGACCTCGCCGTCCGTCCGGCGGATCGGCAGCCGCCCGGTCGCGAAGTAGAGCGTCCGGCCGTCGGCGTCCGCGTACACGAGGTTCTGCGTCGGCAGGTCGAAGTCGCGCGTCGCGTCGATCAGGTCGTCTATCCCCCCGCTGCGCCCGTACGCCTCGATGGCGGTCGTGGTGCGCGTCGCCGTGTGGCCGGTCCACGCGACGCCGACCGTCCGCCCCTCGCGCTCGATCAGCGGGCCGTGGACGGTGCGGCGGACGCGAAGCTCCCGGTCCTCGCCGCCGGCGACCGGGATCGTCTCGCGCTCGTCGACCTCGAACGGGCGCCACTCGCCGTCGTACCGGTAGCGGTCGCCCGCCTCGTCGATCTCGTAGCGGTAGCAGTCGAGCACGTCGGCGCCGAGGTTCGTGAACGACCACGTCCCGCGGTCGTTCACGCCCGCGATGACGAACGGCACGCCCGAGAACGTCGCGCCCCGCACCGAGCGTTCGGGGGTGTCGACCGACTGCTCGTACCACAGCGGCGGCGCCTGAAGCGAGAGGTGCGGGTCGTACGCGACGGTCGGCGTCCCGCTCGCGGTGTGCTCGCCCGAGACGACCCAGCTGTTCGAGCCGACGCCGGTCGGCGACTCGAACCCGGAGAGCCAGTCGGTTAGGGCCGGGTCGACGGGGTCGACGGAGTCGCGCTCCGGGACGTTCGACCCCCGCTCGCCCGCGTCGGCCAGCGCGGACTCCCGCGCCCCGTCGAGCCGCGTCTCGGTCCCGTCGAGGATCGGGTCGTCGTGGTCGTACCGCGTCGGGAACAGGGTCGCCGCGCGCTCCGCGCTGAGGCGGTCGGCGACGAGCGCGCGGCGCAGCTCCGAGAAGCTGCCCGTGAGCGTCCACGATATCTGCTTCTCCATCAGCATCGAGTCGACCGGGGTCCACGGCTCGGGCTCGTAGCCGACCAGCTCGAACTCCAGCGGGAGCGGGAGGTCGTCCATCGCGGCGTTGACGCCGTCGGCGAACGCCTCGACGAGCGGGCCGGCGCGCGTCTCGGCGACCGCGTCCCAGGTGGCCGCGGCGGCGTCGGCGAAGCCCATCGCGACGTTGAACTCGTCGCTGTCGAGCGTCGCCTCGCCGATCACCTCCGAGAGGCGGCCGCGCATCACCCGGCGCTGGAGGTCCATCGCGAACAGGCGGTCGAACGCCTGGCAGTAGCCCACCGCGAAGTACGCCGCGGGCTCCGCGTCGGCCTCGACCTGCGGGACGCCGAACTCGTCGCGCGAGACGCTCGCCGCCCCGTGCGGGCTCTCGACCGTCTCGGGGAGCGACCGATCGGCTGCGTCCCACGCCCCGCCCGACAGCGGGGCGAACGAGTCGAGGAGGTCGGCCGCGTCGCTCGCCGCCAGTCCGGCGCTGCCGGCCGCGAGGACGCTCGCGAGGACCGCACGGCGTGTGGTGTCGCGTGTCACCTCCCGACCGAGGCCGCGGTCCCTCATTATTATTCGGGTCCGTCCGCGGCGGGAAACGCACATCCGTCGGCCGCTCGTACGCCGGTCCGATGGAGGTCGCGCTGATCACGGTCGGGGACGAACTGCTCTCGGGCGACACGGTGAACACCAACGCGAACTGGCTCGCCGCGGAGCTGAGCGAGCGCGGCGTCGCCGTGTCGCGGATCCTCTCGATCCCCGACGACAGGGCCGAGATCGCTGACCGGGTCAGCGAGTACGCGGGCGACTTCGACGCCGTGATCGTCACCGGCGGGATCGGCAGCACCCCGGACGACGTGACTATGGAGGCGGTCGCGGACGCGTTCGACCGCGAGATGGCCCCGACTGACCTCACGCGCGAGTCGGTCGAGCGGCGGCTGGCCGCGATCCGCGAGCGCGTCCCCGACCGCGAGTTCGACGTCGACGTCGCGGCCGAGGCGTCGGTCCCAGCGGGGAGCCGCCCGCTGGTGACCGAGGCCGGGCTCGCGCCGGGCTGCGTCGTCGAGAACGTCTACGTCATGCCCGGGATCCCGGACGAGCTGAAGGCGACGTTCGAGACCGTCGCCGACGAGTTCGCGGGCGACCGGCGCTCGCGGTTCCTCTACACCGTCGAGCCGGAGTCGAACATCGTCGACGCCCTGGAGGAGTCGACTGAGCGGTTCGATGTCGCCGTCGGCTGCTACCCGGACCGCGAGGCCGACCACAACCGGCTCAAGGTGACCGGGACCGACGACGACGCGCTCGACGCGGCCGCGGCGTGGCTGCTGGAGCGCGTCGACGCGAGCGAGACGCCGGTGTCCAGGGACTGGTGAGCACGGTGTCGCCCGCGGACCGGTTCGGGCCTCTCCCCCGCTGGTCCGATCGGACTTATGCCGGCGTCGGGCCTTCATCCGGTATGATCGAACTCACGCGGGCGGCGTACGACGACATCGTGTACCGGGCCTACGAGGGCGGCGAGGCCGAGGTCTGCGGCGTCCTCGCCGGCGACCGCGGGACGGACGGGGACCCCAGCGTGGTCACGGAGACCCATCCGGCCGAGAACGTCGCGGACACGCCCGAGATCCGCTACCGGATCGACCCCGAAGCGCAGCTCGACCTGATCGAGACCGTCGAGGCGGCGGGCCGCGACGTGGTCGGCTTCTACCACTCCCACCCCACCGGCCCGACCCACCCGAGCGAGACGGACGCCGCGCGGGCGACGTGGCCCGACCACTCGTACGTCATCTGCGCGCTCGACGGCTACCCGTTCGTCGGCTCGTGGCGCTGGCGCGACGGCGCGGACGAGTTCGAACAGGAGACGGTGACGGTCCGGAGCGAGCGGTAACGGCCCGCCCGGTGGCCGAAATTTGGGCTTTGGCGACCGACTCGGTGGGCTCGCGGAGTTGTGGCGCGGTTCTGGTCGGCCCGGGTGGTGACCTTTTGCGCCGGTGCTCTCGGTTGCGAGACGGACGACATGTGCGGGTAACTTTCGACACCTCCTTCACGAACGGGAGGAAAACGTATGGGTTGGGGCGGATTCGAACCGCCGGCCTGCTCCGTGTGAAGGAGCCGTCATAACCTGGCTAGACCACCAACCCGCTCACTCCGAGGTATCCGACGTCCGGACTTAAGAGTTACTTTACGCCGAAGCTTCATTTCGCGGCCGCCCGGATCCCTCGTCGTGACTCACGAACTCCGCTTCCTCGAACGGCTCCGCCAGGGCGTCGCGAGTCTCCTCCACGCGCCGCTGTCGCTCGTCGGCCTCTACGCCGAGCGAGAGACGCCACGAGAGCAGTACGCGCTTACGCTCCGCGAGCCGTACCCGGTCGTCGAGGCGCGGCTCCACCGGCTCGGGTTCGTTCGGAACCTCGTCTCCTCGCTCAAGTACCGCGACTACGAGACGCCCCCGCAGACGACCGTGGCCAGTTGGGTCCGGTACCCGGAGGGGCCGCTCGAAAGCGACGACCAGCTTCACCTCGCGCTGTACTCCGGGGCCGACCGTTCGACGACCGACGTGTACGCTCACTGGGAGCCGTCGTGGATCCGGCACCCGATCCGCCACTACCGCGCGACGGACGTCGACGCCGAGGAGGGGATCCGACGGGTGCGGTCGCTGTTCGAGGCGGCCGATATCGAGTACGCGGTGCTGCCCGCCGAACAGCGAATCGGCGGCGACGCGGCCGCGACGGCCGGCCCACCGCTGAAGTAACTCGGCGTACGCGATCGCGCCGAACGGAGCGCCGTTACTCCGCGGCGGTGTCCTTGCCGCGGTACTCCGCGACGCGCTTCCGAGCGGACGCGACCGCCTCGCGGGCCTCGCCCTCGGCGCGCTCTTCGAGCTCCTTCAGGTCCGCTTGGAGCTTGTCCAGCCGTGAGGGCTCCGGCTCCTCGTCGTCCTCCCGGCCCACGAGTTCTTTCACCCGTTCCTCGACGGGCGCTAACTCCTCTTTCACGCCCGCCTTCGCGTGGTCCGCCGCTCGACCGAGGTAGTACCGTGCGTCTTCGAAGTGCTTACTCATATCTGTCCCTTGGTGAAGGGCAGATATAACCTTTGTGGCGGCGCACCGAGGACAATATTCGTCGCGGCGCGACGCCCGATCCGAACGCCGAGCCCAACTCGGGAACGCCGAGACCACGCCGAGGGATTACTCTCGGGCGCCCGGCGGCAGCGGGTCTGCGTGGTCCGCGATCGCCTCGGCGACGCGGTGGGGGTGTTCGTGGACGACCCAGTGGCTCGCCTCGTCGATCACGAGCAGCCGGCCGTCGGCGCAGCGCTCGACGCTCTCGTGAGCCAGTCGGCGCGCGAGGAACCGGTCCTGTGCGCCCCAGACGACCAGCGTCGGCACCGTCACCTCCGTCGTCGCCGGCTCGGGGCGGTCGCGGACGATCGCGCGGTACCAGTTCACCATCGCCTCGAAGGCGCCGTCGCGGTCCCACGCGCGGCGATAGCGCCGCAGGTCTTCGTCGGTGAAGGTGCCCGGCGCGCTCGTGTCGCGTAACGCGTTCGCCGCGAGCCGCCAGTTCCCGGCGCTGGCGATCGCTTCGGGCAACCTGGGGAACTGGAACGCGAGCACGTACCAGCTCTTGAGCCGCTGGTCCCACGAGGTGCGGAGCGCGCGCTCGAAGACGCTCGGGTGCGGGACGTTGACGGCGACCAGCTCCGAGACGCGGTCCTCGTGGTGGAGCGCGAGCCACCACGCCACCGCAGCGCCCCAGTCGTGTCCCGCGACGGCCGCTGTCTCCCGATCGTACGCGTCGATCAGCCCGACCACGTCGCGCGCGAGTTCGTCGATCCGGTAGTCGCGCACGGCCGAGGGCTTCCCGGAGCAGTTGTAGCCGCGTTGGTCGGGGACGACGACGCGGTAGCCCGCGTTCGCGAGCGACGCGATCGCGTCGTGCCAGCCGTACCAGAACTCGGGGAAGCCGTGGAGCAGGACCAGCAGCTTCCCGTCCTCGGGACCGGCCTCGACGACGTGGAGCGGCACGCCGTTCGTCTCGACCGCGCGGGATCGGCCCGGAACCGACTCGGGAATCTCGTCGTCTGGGACCGACTCCGGCAACGCCCCGTCGTCGACCGGCCGGCCGGTTGGCGTCTCGTCCATGTCGACACGGTGTGCCGGCACCGGGAAATAGGTACGCTCGACGGGAGATGCCCGGGATCGAAATCCTCAAGCCGCTGGCTATCGCCGTTCCAGGTATATTCGCGGATCCCGAAGTCCGCCGCGGTGTGCGCGTTCTCCGGGGATTCGCACCGTACCCTATGACATCTGACTCGTCGACCCCTTCAGCCGCGGACGCGGACGCGTCGACCGACGACGCGCCCGTCTCCAACGTCGTCTTGGTCACGGTGGACTCGCTTCGCGCGGACGCCGTCTCCCCGTACGACGCCGAGCGCCGCTCGCCGGTGATCGACGACCTCGCCGACCGGGGGACGGTGTTCGACCGCGCGTTCGCGACCGGCAACTGGACGCCGTTCTCGTTCCCCGCCATCCTCGCCTCGGAGCCGGTGTTCGCGCGGACGGGCGACATCGGCGTCGACGAGTCGGTGACGCTTGCGGAGGCGGTCTCCGAGGCCGGGGTCGCGACCGGCGGCTTCAACGCCGCCAACGGGTTCCTCACCGAGCACTGGGGGTACCCCGACGGGTTCGACGAGTTCGAGCCGTTCGTCACGAGCGTCGGCTCCAGCGTCTACAGCCGGTACCTCGCCGCGCACCCGACCGTCGAGGCGTGGATCCAGCTCGCCACCTCGCCGATCCGCCGCCTCGGCTCGAAGCTCCGCGGCGACAGCGACGACCGCCCGTTCCTCGACGCCTCGCGCATGTTCGACGTCGAGGACGCCGCGACCGCGTTCGTCGACGACACCGAGGAACCGTTCTTCCTGTGGGTCCACTACATGGACACCCACACCCCGTACGTGCCCGCGCCGCGGTACATCCGCGAGGTGTCGGACGGCATCGTCGGCACCCACCAGATGCTCCACGCGCACGCCCGGACGAGCCTCGGCCTCGAAGTCGACGAACGAACCCTCACGGAGCTGCGGACCCTGTATCAGGCGACGGTGCGACAGGTCGACGCCAGCGTCGGCCGGCTGCTCGACGCGCTCGACGCGGGCGGCGTCCGCGACGACACGGCGGTCCTGCTCGCCGGCGACCACGGCGAGGAATTCCAGGAACACGGCCACCTCGCGCACTACCCGAAGCTGTACGACGAACTGATCCGCGTCCCGTTCGTGGCCGACGTCCCCGGGCTCGACGGCGGGCGCGTCGACGGCCGGGTCGGGCTGGACGCCATCCCGCCCACCGTGGCCGACCTCCTCGGCGTCGACGCGCCCGACGACTGGCACGGCGAGTCGCTCCTCCCGGCGCTGCGCGGCGACGGGACGCCCCCGGAGACAGACGAGGAGTCGGCGGCCGACCCGGTCGTCTCGGTGACCGTTCGCGGCGAGGACGTGACCCAGCAGCCGATCCCCCGGTCGCTGTCCGACGGCGACCTGTTCGTCAGCGCACGCGACGAGGACTGGACGTACATCGAGAACGTCGACGCCGGCGGGCGAGAGCTGTACCATCGCCCCTCCGACCCGACCCAGCAGACGAACCTCGCGGTCGACCCCGACGCGGAGGCGCAGGCGGTCATCGATCGGTTCGCGCCCGTCGTCGACGCCCACGCGGAACTGCTCCGCGAGCGCGGTGCGGCGGCGGCCGCGGCGGCCGCCGAGCGCGGCGAGGACGAGGGGGAGGTCGACGAGGACCTCGAAGCCCGCCTCGAAGCGCTCGGGTACAAATGATCAGAGCGGTCCTGCGCGACCTCGCGAGCGGACCGATCGCGGTCCAGATGCGCCGGTTCGTCGTCGTCGGCGCGCTCACCGCCGCGCTCCAGCTAGCGCTGCTCTGGCTGTTCGTCGACACCGCGGGACTGAACTACCTCGTCGGCGCGGCCGTCGCCATCGAGATCACGATCGTCTGCTCGTACGTCCTCAACAACGCGTGGACGTTCCGCGCGAGCCGCAACACGGGCGTCTCCGAGTACCTCACCGGACTGCTGAAGACGAACCTGGTCCGCGGCACCGCCATCCCGATCCAGCTGGGCGTCCTCGCCGCGCTCGTCGAGTGGGGCGGCGTGATGTATCTCGTCGCGAACGTGGTCGCGATCATCATCAGCGGCCTCTACCGCTTCGTGCTCGACGCGCAGTGGACGTGGGGGTAGCCCCGGAGTCGACCACCGCCGGATTGCTCGGCCCGCAACGCGCCGCGCGCCTCAGAACGGCAGCCGCGGCTCGACCCGTTCGACGAGGTCCCGGACCGCTTCCTGCTTGTAGTAGCCGACCGCTGACGCGGCGACGACCAGCCCGACCAGCGCCATCGCCGAGAGGAACCGCCCGCTGGCGAGCTCCCCGCCGGCGTACACCGTCAGCACGTACGCCGGGAGCCGCCCCACGGCGATGACGCCCATGAACGTCGGCAGCGACCACTTGGTGAGGCCGCTCAGGAAGCAGATGGCGTCGTCCGGGAGGCCGGGGATGATGACGAACGCGAACAGCCCGGGGACGCCGACGGTGTCGACGAACCCGTCGAACCGCTCGATCACGTCCTCGTGGATGACGTTCTCGACGAAGGAGCGCCCGTACCGCTTCGAGAGCGAGAAGGCGACCGCGCTGCCGATGAGCACGCCGGTGAGGCTGTACACGGTTCCCCAGAGCGAGCCGAAGAGGAAGCCCGCGACGAGGGCGACGACCTGTCCCGGAATCGGGGCGACGACGACCTGGAGGGCCTGGAGGCCGATGAACACGATGGGGGCGAAGACGCCGAACTGATCGAGCCACGTCCGGAGGGCCTCGGCGTTGGTGAGGAAGCCCGCGTAGCGGCTCACGAGGACGTAGAGCCCGACCGCGAGGACCGCGACGCCGACCGCGGCCGCGATCCCCCGCCGGCGGTCCGCCCGCGAGGAGAAGAGTTTCATTCGTGTCGTAGCGGGCGACAGAGGGACTTGAACCTTACCAACGTCTGAATCGGATCTCGCTCGTCTCCCCTGGGTACGTCGGCGGGCCCCGATCCCGGCCGCGCCTCACGCCAGCGGCTCCGCGCTCCAGTACGCCATCCGCATCGGGATCCCCTCGGCGTCGCGGTAGTCGGGGTCGCCCGGCAGGAATCGGAGTTCGTCGGCCGGCCGGCGCGCGACGGCGGCGAGCGCGAGCGCGTCGACCGCGTCGTCGACGGTCGCGTCCGCGGCCTCCGCGAGGTCGGGCGCGCCGTCGGCCAGCCCCCGACAGATCTCCCCGAGCGCGGCGCCCGGCTCGCCGAAGTGGTCGGCGAGCGCGTCCAGCCGCTCGCCGACGCCCGGCGCACCGGTCTTCGAGTGGTCGAGTGGCCGCCCGGCGAGGCCGCGGAAGCACACCTCCGGGTGCGCCTCCATCACCGCCTCGCGCGCCGCCTCGTCCTCTCGAAGGAACGCGTCAACCTCCCCGACCGCCGGCGCGATGTGGTACGACTGCCGGCTCAGTCCCTTGTCGAGGTCCCGTCGGTTCCGCTCGCTTACGGTCTCGTAGTCGCCCCCGTCCGCCGCCGCCTCGCACGCGCCCCGAGAGGGGACGGGGAAAACGCTGCTCGGTCGGCCGCTGGCCGACCGCGCGGCCGCGTCGACGGCCTCTCGGGCCGCCAGCGTCTCCGCGTCGTCCGGGAGCCCGATCGGCACGTCGACCAGGATCCGATCGACGCCGTCCGCCCACAGCGCTTCGAGGTCGCGTTCAAGGCGCGCGTCCGGCTCGCCGTCCCCGTCGATCACGACCGCGAGCCACGCGCCGCCCGCCCAGTCGACGCCCGCGACGGTGTCGGTTGGCATTACCGATCGGTTCCGGCTCTGGACACTCAATCGGTTCGGTGCGTCGGAAACCGACGGCCGTCGCTCGCCGAGGCGAACGGATGCGGGAGAAGTGGGCCGGCACGAATTTGAATCGTGGTTACGGCCACCCGAAGGCCGAAGGATACCAAGCTACCCCACCGGCCCGCACTCGACAGAAGGCCGCTCGTTCTTTTAATCCTTCCGAAAGGGGGGCGATCAGTGAGACACTGATGGAACGCGAATCGGGGAGGAACGAGCAAATTGATAGCAGCCGCCGACACCTCCAAAGCCCCAGCCTCGAGGCCACAGTACGCTCGTTGCGCGCTTCAGTCTCTCACTCCGTGCTCCTTCCGGTGCTTCCATCGCCGACTGTGGCCTCGCGGCTACCCGTTTGAGTCGCGCCCAAGACGGCACCGCACCTCACGCCTCCCCGGCCTCGCGGTTCGCGCTCTCCGAGCGCTCGCCGCTCCCTCGCGCGTGCTCACTCGCGGCCGCTGAGGGCGGCCACTCGCAGGCACGCGCTGCCGCCCCGCGTCATCGATTATAAATCGTCGTCGCCGTCCTCGTCGTGCGGACCCTCGCCCTCGAAGTACCGGTCCCGGTGCTTCCGACAGCCCGGGTTGAACGCGGCGCCGCAGACGGGGCAGGCGTCTTCGCCGGCGTTGAGGTATTCACGGGCGGTGAGCGTCGTCCGGCAGACGCCGCACAGCACCGCCGATTCATCGAAGCGCTCGCGGGGCCACGGGACCGCCTCGTGGTCGGTCGCCGCGTCGTGGCAGGCGTCGCAGGGGTAGTACGCCTCACAGCAGCCGAACCGGAGCGCGATCACGTCCACGGGGTCGTCCCAGTGCGCGCAGCGCGTCTCGGGGTCGACGTCGATTCCGCGGAGGGGGACCTCGAAGCGCGGGTCGGCGTCGGGCGCCGTCGTCGTCTCGCGGTCAGTACTCGGCGTAGCCATCGGTGTCGAGCCAGTTGTGGACCACGGTGACGGTGTGGTCGGCGTGGAGCAGTTCGGGACCGACGCGCAGCCGCCGCTCGGCGCGTTCGGCGACCACCTCCGCCTCGTCGGGCGCGAAGTCGTGGTGGTCCGAGAGCACGAACACGGGATCGCTCGGCGGCTCCGCGTCGACGAGCGGGTCGCCGTCCTCGTGGAGCTGGACGAGGGTCCCGTCGGGACCGCGGCCGTCGTCGCCGACGAGCCGGTCGAGGGTCGCTTCGAGTCCCATCCGGCGGAGTTCGACGCCGGGAGAGACGTCCGCGGGCATGTGCCCGATGGCGTCCGCCTTCGCGTCGAGCGCGTCGCGGATCCGCGCGGCGACGTTGCGCTCGTCGGGGTGGAGGTGGCGGACCGTGTCGGCGTCGACGGTGACGGCGAACTCGTCGGCGATCACGAGGTGGACCCGGACCGACTCGCGGATGCCGTGCGAGAGGAAGAGGCCCGCGCTCACGCACCGACAGGGGAGGTCGAGCCGCCCGGCCCCGGGGATGTCGGACAGCGAGATCGCGTCGGGGTCGGTGGGCACGTCGCGGCCGATGACGACGAACTGGCGCATGTGCGGGGCTCGCCCCCGATCCTGATAAGCCGTGCGACCCAACCGCCGCCGTGAGCCTCACCGGACTCTGCCAGGTCTGCGAGGCGGCGACCGCGAGTCACGCCTGCGACCGCTGCGGGCGCGCCGTCTGCGACGACCACTGGAACGAGACCGCCCGCGTTTGCTCGGGCTGCGCCGCCGGACGAGGGTAGCGCCGGCCGAGCCGACGCCCGCCGGAACGCCTCGCCGTCGGTGACCTATCGGTGGCGGTTCAGTCGCTTCTTGAGCCGCTTGGCCGCGTCGCCCGCGGCGCCGAAGTACGTCGCCTCGTCGTCGGGGCGGCTCGACTCCTCGCCGGCGAAGATGATACCCCGCGAGGAGTTCACGAGCCCGACGTCGACCGGGAGGTCGGGCCGGGACGCGAGCCCGTGTTCGACCGCGGCCTCCGCGTCGCCGCCCTGCGCGCCGACGCCGGGCACGAGGAACGGGACCTCGGGCACGATCTCGCGGACCGTCTCCAGCTCGTCGGGCGTCGTCGCGCCCACGACCAGGCCGACGTTGCCGTTCGCGTTCCAGGTGTCCGCGAGCGCGGCGACGCGCTCGTAGAGCGGCTCGCCGGAGGCGAGTTCGAGGTCTTGGAGGTCGGCCCCGCCGGGGTTCGACGTGCGACAGAGCGCGAACACGCCCTTGTCCGCGCGGTCGAGGAACGGCTGGAGCGAGTCGCGGCCGAGGTACGGGTTCACCGTGATCGCGTCGACGTGGTCGAGGATCCCGGCGTACTGGCGCGCGGTGTTCCCGATGTCGCCGCGCTTCGCGTCGAGCAGGACGGGGACGCCCTTCCCCTCGGCGTACGCCGCGGTCTCGCGGAGCGCGCGCCAGCCGTCCGGGTCCTCGTAGAAGGCCGCGTTCGGCTTGTAGCAGGCGGCGTGCTCGTGGGTCGCGTCGATGATCCGGCGGTTGAACGCCCACCGCGGGAGGTCGGCGTCGGTCACGGTCTCGGGGAGTCGGCTCGGGTCGGGGTCGAGCCCGACCGACACGACGCTGTCGACCGCGTCGATCCGGTCCGCGAGCGTCTCGAAGAAGCCCATACGCGCCCTGCGTCGGCGGGCGCACTAACCGTTGTGTTCCGCGGCCGCGGCCCGGGGCGCGCGCGCGAGCGTCCCCGCCGGCCGGGCCGACGTATGTGCCGACCCGGGGCCGCCGTAATAACAGGATACACCGGTCGGCCCCTCGTCGGTCGCCACACGCATGGCCGGTCGCACGGGCGGTAGGCTCGGGACGGCGGTCTCCGGACCCATCGTCAAGTACTACGTCTACAAGGCGACGAAGTCGGTCGAGTTCTACCGGCCGATCATGTACCTCTTCTTCCTGGCGCAGGGGCTCTCGTTCACGCAGATCGCCGTCCTGGAGGCGCTGTACAACCTGACGACCGTGTTCGGCGAGATCCCGACCGGATACGTCGGCGACCGCGTCGGGCGGCGAAACAGCCTCCTCATCGGGACGGCGCTCATCTCCGCGACGCTCCTCGGCATCGGCCTGTCGGACTCGTTCCTCCCGCTGGCGGGGCTGTACGTCTGCTGGTCGCTGGGCTACAACTTCCGCTCCGGAAGCGAGGACGCGTGGCTCTACGACACGCTCACCGACGACCTCTCCGAGGACGAGTTCGCGCGCGTTCGGGGGCGCGGCGAGTCCGCGGCGCTGGCCGCCGGCGCCGTCGCGGCGGTCCTCGGCGGGTACCTCGGCGGCGTCGACCTCTCGTACCCGTGGTTCGTCGCGGCCGGCGTGACGAGCCTCGGCGTCGCGGTGCTCCTCACCCTCGACGAACCGGAGACGTACAAGGAGGCCGACGCGGACGACCTGACCCTCCGCCGGACCGTCGGCATCGTGCGGGAGGTGCTCTCGCGCCGTCGGATGCGCTCGTTCCTGCTGTACTACTACGTCCTGTACGCCGCCGTCACGTACCTCGCGTTCGTCTTCCTCCAGCCGGTGTTCGAGACCGTCGTCCTCGACCTCGGGGTGGCGCGGTCGCGGGTCGAACCCCTCCTCGGGTGGTTCTACGCGGCGTACAGCCTCGTCGGCGCGGTCCTCACCTACTACACGGGGGCGATACGGGACCGGATCGGGCTGCGGGCGTGGTTCCTCGCGCTCCCGTTCGCCGTCGGCGGCGCGCTGCTCGGAATGTACTTCGTCCCGGTACTCGCGCTCCCGACGTTCCTCCTGATTCGGGGGGTGTCGGACGTCACGCGGTCGTTCGCCGGGCAGTACGTCAACGACCGCGCGGAGACGCTCGGCCGCGCCACCGTCCTGAGCGCGATGGCGATGGTGAGCGGGCTCGCGGTCGTCCCGTTCCAACTCGGCAGCGGCGTCATCTCCGACGCCGTCTCGCCGCTGTTCGCGCTCGGCGTCGGCGGCGGCGTCCTCGTCGTCGGGGCGACGGCCGTCCTCCTCTGGCGGGTCCCGGTCGGCGACGAGCCGGCCGACGGCTCGGGTGGTGAACGCCCGGACGGCTGAGGCGCTCGCTCGGCGCCGCCGCCCGCTAACAGGAGCAGTAGTACTCGCGGTCGACGAACTCCGTCTCGAACAGCTTCGCGGCCGGGCTCGGGTCGGAAGGCCGGTACACGCCGGTCGTCAGGTCCCCCTCGCGCTCGAACGCGCCGGAGACGAGCCGGCGCCAGTCGGCCGCCGACAGCTGGTCCCAGAAGGCGTCGTCGCCCGCCAGAAGCGAGAGGTAGTCGCGGAGGTACACCCACCGCGTCGGCTCGACGCCGTCGGACTCGTAGGTCGCGTCCGTGACAGCGGCGTAGGCGGCCATCGGGAGGTTCGCGCCCGCGGCGACCGGCATCGAGATCCACTTCCACGGACGGGTGTTGACGTCGAGCAGCAGGAACTCCTCGCGGTCGGCGTCGTAGACGAACTCCGACTCGCTGATCCCGTGGTACCCCGCGTCGCCGAGGACGGCGAGCGCGCGCTCCTCGATGGCGGGCTCGTCGGCCGTCTCCACGAGACAGGAGGTGCCGAAGTTGCGCGGGTACCGAACCGCGGCGTTGCCGACGACCGCGAGCGCGTCGCCGCTCCCGGACGGCGGGACGTAGGAGGCGAGCGAGTGGTCGCGCCCCGCCGCGATGTCGACTCGCTTCTGGGCCATCACCGCGATCCCCTCGTCGCTCGCGGCCGCGACGACGTCCGCGAACTCCCCGCGGTCCGCGACCTCGATCACGTTGGTGCCGAACGCCTCCTCGAAGTCGCGCTTGAGCTCGGGTTTCACCACCAGCGGGAAGCCGAGCGCGTCGGCCGCTTCCTCGACCGTCGCGTCGGGCTCGCGCGTCGCCGCCGCCGCGGTCTCCGCCAGCCGGTACGTCTCCGGGTAGGGGACGCCGAGCGCCTCGCAGGTCGCGTACAGCTCCGACTTGTTCAACACGTCGTCGAGCGTCTCGCTGCCGGCGAACGGGAGCCGGACGCCGTCGGGATCGGCCTCGGCGTACGACAGCGCCCACTCGTCCATACAGCCGAACGCGACCGCCTCGGTGCCCGCGGCGTCGGCGACCGCCTCCACGTCCTCGCGGAACCCGTCGAGGTCGTCGAGCGGGTACGTCACCGCCCCGGCGTAGTCGACCGCGTCGGACGGCGGCGCGAGCCCGTCGTGGGCGACGGCTCCGGCGTCGGCTCCCGCGTCGCCGCCCGCCCGGTCGAGCGCGATCACGGGCACGTCGTGGGCGTCGAGCGCGCGAGCGACGCCGAGCCCGGTGATGTGCGCGTTGCTGACGAGCGCCGGCGGCCGGTCGAACTCGGCGCCCGCGAGCGCGTCGATCAGTCCCTCCGTGGACCGGAACGTGTCTGCCATACCCCGCCTCGTCGGCGGACGCACAAAAGGGTCCCACGTGCCGGCCCGGAGTGCCCGTATCGAGGACGGAGCGGGGATCGTCCGCGTCGGCGGTCGCGGTTCGCGCGGGCGACGCGAGCGGCTTTTCAGGGCGCGTCGCCTCCGGATCGGTATGACCGAAACCGAAGACGAGGCCGACGCCGAGCGCGTCGACGACGCCGACGACGCCGCCACGGCCGACGAGCTCCCCGACCGGGTCCGGCGCGCGTTCGCGGCCCACGGCTCGTTCGAGCGCGAGGGCGACGCCTGGGTCTCGACGACCACCGCGTTCGACGGCCGCGTCCGCGCCGAGCCGGCGGCTGAGGGACGGATCGCGTTCGCGGTCACCGTCCGCGTGCCGACGCTGTCAGCCGTCACCGCCGACGAGGTGGCCGACGTGGTCGAGGACGGCTGGGCCGACACGTTCGAGCGCCGCGCGGTCGACGTGGGCGGCGTCACCCGGACGGACCGCGAGTTCGACCCCGTCGTCGAGCGCGAGGGCGACGAGATAACGGTCGCCTACGAGTTCGTCGACGTCAACGAGCGCCGCGGCGTCGACGACGCGGGCGCGCTGATCGACTTCGTCGAGGGGACGTACGTCCAGGGCGTCATCCCGGGCTACGAGTACACGGCGCCCGTCTCGGACCTGCTCTCGGCCGCGCGGCAGCAGGGCGGCGGCGGTCCCGTCTGAGGCCGATAGGGGGAAGTGTCGGCGGCCCGTACGGCGACCATGCTCGCGCTGTTCGGGTTCGGCAGCCTCCTCGCCTTGGTGGCGTTCCACACGTTCCTCGCCGGGGTCGCGACCCGGTTCTTCCGGATTCAGCTCTCCACGTCGTGGGGATCCGTCCTCTACACGCTCGTGTTGACCCCCCTGCTCCTGCTCGTCTCCACGCTCGTGTTTACCGGCGCGCTCGGCGTGGGAACCGGGATCGACGTGGGGAGTTCGACGATCCTGTTGGCGCTCCTGATCGCGCTCCCCTTGGCGCTCGGGGTCGCCATCGACTACCTCTACGTCCCGTCGCCCGACGACTACGAACTGCCGGACACGCGCTGACGGCGACCGCCGTCGCCCGCGGCTGCCCCGGCGGTCAGCGGTCGACCAAGCCGGCCACGATGTCCTCGACCCGAGCGACCACGTCCTCCGGCGCGCGCGTCGCGTCGACGCGATGGAACCGACCGGGGTCGGCGTCGATCAGCCGCTCGTAGTTGTCGCGCACGGCGGCGAGGTAGCCGTCGCGCTCGAACTTGTCGGTCCGGCCCGCCCGCTCGGCCGCGGTCTTCGGGTCCAAGTCGAGGTAGATCGTCGCGTCCGGCGGGCGCGAGAAGGCGGCGTGGATCCCGCGGACGTACTCAAGCGGTCGCTCGATCCCGGCGTCCGAGCGCGCGAGCGTCGCCCCCTGGTAGGCGAACCGCGAGTCGGAGTACCGGTCGGCGATCACGAGGCCGCCGTCCGCGAGCGCCGGACGCACCGTCTCCGAGAGGTGGTTCGCGTGGTCGGCGGTGTACAGAAACAGCTCCGCGAGCGGGTCGGCGTCCGGGTCGCCCATCGAGCGCCCGACCGCCTCGCCGTACCAGCTGTCGGTGGGCTCGCGGGTGAACGTCGCGTCGGGGTACACGTCATGTAGCGCCTCCCAGACCGTCGTCTTGCCGCTGCCGTCGAGCCCCTCCAGCGTGATCAGCATGGTCGCGTTCCGCCGCGGCGAGGAATAAACGGCCCGGGTCGGAACGGGGTCGCTCGGGGGCGTCGCGACGCGTTCGAGCGCGCTGGTCGACGGCGGCGAGAGCGACGCGAGCGTTTTTCACCCGCGGGCGCGACCGGGCGGATATGTTCGACCGGATCTGCGTCCCCACCGACGGCAGCGACGCGGCCGCGGCGGCGTTCGACCACGTCCTGGCGATCGCCGCCGACCACGGCGCGACCGTCCACGTCCTCCACGTCGCGGACACGACCCGCGACAGCGTAACGCGCATCGGCCGCGACGTGGTCGACGTGCTGGAGACGGAGGGCGAGTCGATCGTCGAGGCGACGGCCGCGCGCGCCGCGGAGCGCGGCGTCGACGCGGAGACGGCCGTCGAGCAGGGGGGCGTCCCCGAGACGGTCGTCGACTACGCGGACCGGACCGACGCCGACCTCGTCGCGATGTCCACGCGCGGGCGGCAGGGCGTCGAACGCCTCGTCGGCAGCACCACGGAACGCGTCGTCCGGCGTTCACCGGTGCCGGTGCTGGCCCTCCGGCCGGGCGACGAGGCCGTCCCGTACCCGTACGAGGACGTGCTGGTGCCCACCGACGGGAGCCCGGCCGCGACCGCCGCGCTCGACCGCGCACTCCCGGTCGCCGAACGGGCCGGGGCGACGGTCCACGTCCTCTCGGTCGTCGACACCGGCGGCATCGGCGTCGGGGACCACGTCGACGTCGACGTGCTCTCGGAGTACGCCGACGACGCGGTCGCGGCAGGCGTCGAACGCGCCGAGGCGGCCGGACTGGAGGCGGTCGGCGCCGTCGAGGTCGCCTCCTCGCCCGCCCGGGGGATCCTGTCGTACGTCGACGACCCCGGCGTCGATCTCGTGACGATGGGGACGCACGGGCGGACCGGCGTGGGCCGGTACCTGCTGGGCAGCGTCGCCGAGCGCACCCTCCGCAGCGCTCCCGTTCCGGTGCTGACGGTCCCGGTTCCGGACGAGGAGTGACCGCGACAAACGGGTCAACCGCCCTCGCCGCGGACCTCCCTGCCCCGGATCGCGCCGGCGTCCGCGAGCGTCTGACATCGCGGTAGGTTTACGGGCCTTCCACGCCTCGTGGCTCGCATGAAAGTGTTGGTAGCCGGGGGGACCGGATTCATCGGGTCGTACCTCTGTCGCTCGCTCGCCGACGACGGCCACGCCGTGACCGCGCTCTCCCGATCGCCCGAGGAGGCGCCGGAGGGCGTGACGGGCGTCAGCGGCGACGTGACCGACTACGACTCCATCGCCTCGGCCGTCGAGGGGCACGACGCGGTCGTGAACCTGGTCGCGCTCTCGCCGCTGTTCGAGCCCGACGGCGGCAACCGCATGCACGACCGGATCCACCGCGGCGGGACGGAGAACCTGGTCCGCGCGGCGGAGGACGGCGGCGTCGACGGGTTCGTCCAGCTCAGCGCGCTCGGCGCGGACCCGAACGGCGACACCGCCTACATCCGCGCGAAGGGCGAGGCGGAGGAAATCGTCCGGGACAGCGACCTCGACTGGACGGTCTTCCGCCCCTCCGTCGTCTTCGGCGAGGGCGGCGAGTTCGTCTCCTTCACCAAGCGGTTGAAGGGGATGTTCGCGCCGGGGGTCCCGCTGTACCCGCTCCCCGGCGGCGGGAAGACGCGGTTCCAGCCGATCCACGTCGAGGACCTCGTACCGATGATCGCCGCCGCGGTGACGGACGACGAGCACGCCGGCGAGACCTACGAGATCGGCGGCCCGGAGGTGCTCACGCTCCGGCAGGTGACGGACCTCGTCTACGAGGCGGAACGGAAGGGCGTCACCATCGTCCCGCTGCCGATGCCGCTCGCGAAGGTCGGCCTCTCGGTGCTCGGGGCGGTGCCCGGGTTCCCGATGGGGCCGGACCAGTACCGGTCGCTGAAGTTCGACAACACGACCGCCGACAGCGACGTCGGCGCCTTCGGCGTCGACCAGGCGGACCTGACGACGCTCGGCGAACACCTCGGGATCCGATGACCGGGGGACTGAACGTGTCAACTGTCCTAATCTCAACGCTGGTAACGGCAACCGAAGGCTTATATACGAGATCGCGTTCTGTTCAGTTCAAACGCGGAGGGAGCACACGATGAAACTCGCAATGATCGGATTCGGACAGGCGGGGGGTAAAGTCGTCGACAAGTTCTTGGAGTACGACAAGCGGACGGGCTCCGAGATCGTTCGAGCCGCGGCGGCCGTCAACACGGCGAAGGCGGACCTCATGGGGCTCGAACACATCGCCGAGGACCAGCGCGTCCTCATCGGCCAGTCGCGCGTGAAGGGCCACGGCGTCGGCGCGGACAACGAACTGGGCGCGGAGATCGCCGAGGAGGACATCGACGAGGTCCAGGGCGCCATCGACTCGATCCCGGTCCACGAGGTCGACGCCTTCCTCGTCGTCGCCGGCCTCGGCGGCGGGACGGGCTCCGGCGGCGCGCCGGTGCTCGCGAAGCACCTCAAGCGGATCTACACCGAGCCCGTCTACGGGCTCGGCATCCTGCCGGGCAGCGACGAGGGAGGTATCTACACCCTCAACGCGGCCCGCTCGTTCCAGACGTTCGTCCGCGAGGTGGACAACCTGATGGTGTTCGACAACGACGCCTGGCGGAAGACGGGCGAGTCCGTCCAAGGCGGCTACGAGGAGATCAACGAGGAGATCGTCCGGCGGTTCGGCATCCTCTTCGGCGCCGGCGAGATCCAGCAGGGTCAGGAGGTCGCCGAGAGCGTCGTCGACTCCTCGGAGATCATCAACACGCTCTCCGGCGGCGGCGTCTCCACGGTCGGCTACGCGGAGGAGGAGGTCGAGGAGCGTTCCTCGGGCGGCCTGCTCTCGCGGCTCCGCGACGACGGCAACGACGAGGAGCTCGACAGCGCCCACACCACCAACCGGATCACCAGCCTCGTCCGGAAGGCGGCGCTCGGCCGGCTCACGCTGCCCTGTGAGATCGAGGGCGCGGAGCGCGCGCTGCTCGTGCTCGCCGGGCCGCCGGAGTACCTCAACCGGAAGGGCATCGAGCGCGGCCGCAAGTGGCTCGAAGAGCAGACCGGCTCGATGGAGGTCCGGGGCGGGGACTACCCGTACCGCGGCGCCGGCTTCGTCGCGACCGTGATCCTGCTCGCGGGCGTCACGAACGTCCCGCGGATCAAGGAGCTCCAGCAGGTCGCCATCGAGGCGCAGGACAACCTCGACGAGATCCGCGAGGAGAGCGACGACAACCTCGACGAGCTCGTCAACGACGACAGCGACGAGCTGGAATCCCTGTTCTAAGACCTCCCACCGCCGCGATGGAGGTCATCGTTCCCTTCTCGACCGACCGTCCGAAGTCGCGACTCTCGGACGCCCTCTCCCCCGACGAGCGCTCGGCGTTCGCCCGCGCGATGCTCGACGACGTGCTGGACGCCGTCGCCGCCGCCGGCGGCGAGCCGCACGTCCTCGCCACCGACGCGGTCGACGCGGACCGCCCGGTCACCGTCGACGACCGCCCGCTGACCGCGGCCGTGAACGCGGCGCTGGACGCGCGACTGGGGGCTGACAGCGACGAGAGCGACGCCGACGGCCCCCCCGAACCGGTCGCCGTCGTGATGGCGGACCTCGCGCTGGCGACCCCCGACGCGGTCGAGCGCCTGTTCGCGGCCGGGCGCGACGCGGAAGTTGCCATGGTGCCGGGCCGCGGCGGCGGCACGAACGCCTTCGTCGCCTCGCACCCCGAGTTCCGGGTGGACTACCACGGCGCCTCCTACCTCGACCACCGCGACATCGCGGCCGAGGTCGGCGCGTCGTTCGCCGCGGTCGACTCGCACCGCCTCGGGACCGACGTCGACGAGCCGGACGACCTCGCCGAGGTGCTGATCCACGGCGAGGGCCGCGCGGCGGCGTGGCTCCGCGAGGCCGGCTTCGCGCTCGACGCGTCCGAGGGCCGCGTCGCTGTCGTTCGAGAGTGACCGAGACAGGGTCGCCGCGGTCGTTTTCTCCACCCATCGCCGCGGTCGTCTCCTCCGCCTGTCGCCGGGCGTAACCGGTTCCGGTGTCGTCGGGGGGATCCGCAACCGCGATTCTTTTTAAACGCCGACCGCGAGTGACGGCCGTGTTCGCCGGGGCCGACGAGTACGGGGTCGACGTGACTGTCGCCGACCGGGCGGTCGAGCGACTGCTCTCGGTCGGCCCGGACGACGTCGAGGCCGCCGACCGGCTGACCTTCGCGCGCAACGTCTTCATCCCGCTCACGACGGCGTGCCGGTACACCTGTACCTACTGTACCTATTACGACGTGCCCGGCGAGGCGTCGCTGCTGTCGCCCGCCGAGGTGCGCGAGCAGTGCCGCGTCGGCGCCGACGCTGGCTGTACGGAGGCGCTGTTCACGTTCGGCGACGATCCGGACGAGCGGTACACCGAGATCCACGAGACGCTCGCCGAGTGGGGGTTCGACTCGATCCACGAGTACCTCTACCGGGCCTGCGAGATCGCCCTGGAGGAGGGGCTGCTCCCCCACTCGAACCCGGGCGACCTGACCGAGGCGCAGTTCGCGGACCTCCGCGAGGTGAACGCGTCGATGGGCGTCATGCTGGAGACGACCGCGGACGTCGACGCGCACGCCGGGGGGCGCCGGAAGACGCCCGGCCAGCGGCTCAACACGATCCGCGCCGCCGGTCGACAGGGCGTCCCGTTCACGACCGGCGTCTTGGTCGGCATCGGCGAGGACTGGCGCGACCGCGCCGAGAGCCTGCTCGCGATCCGGGCCCTCCACGAGCGGTTCGGCCACGTCCAGGAGGTGATCGTCCAGAACGTCGTGCCCAACGAGCGCTCCGACTTCTCGAGGCCCGACCGCGACGTGATGCGCCGCGTCGTCGCGATGGCACGCGCGGCGCTGCCGCCCGAGGTCTCCGTTCAGGTCCCGCCGAACCTCTCGCCGGCGGCGGAGCTCGTCGACTGCGGGATCGACGACCTCGGGGGCGTCTCGCCGGTGACGGACGACTACATCAACCCGGCGTACGAGTGGCCCGACCTCCGCGGGCTCGAGGCCGTGGCGGACGCCGGCGGCGTGCCGCTCCGCGAGCGCCTCCCGACGTACGCCCGGTACCTCCCCGACGACATCCGGCCGCCGGGCGTCGACCGGGCCCCCGATCCCGACGGTCGCGAGGCGTGGATCCCTCCGGCGGTTCGCGAGCGGATGGCCGACGACGACGTCCACGGCCGTCGGCTGCGCGCGGTCGCTCGCGGCGACGGGCCGCTCGCGGTGCGGAGCGACTGACACGCCGCCGCGCCGGGCGAGCGCCTCCTCCGGCCGGGAGTAAACAAGCGCGCTGCCAGTAGCTTCTTTATATAGTCTCGCGAACGGGGTGACGATGCTCCCCTTACAGCTCGACGCGATCGCGAACGCGGTCGACGTGGCGGCGATCGCCGTGACGGTGGTCAGGTTCGTCGCCGGCTTCGTCGCCGTGTTGTTGCTCGGAAAGCTCGTCCTCATCCCGGGGCTGCGACGGGTCGTCAGGGCGCGCGGGTTCGACGAGGCGGTGTTGAGCCTCGGCACGAACGTCCTCAACGCCGTCGTCTGGGTGGCCGCGGTCGCGATCGGCTTCGCCGTCGCCGGCTACGGGAGCTTCCTCTCTGCGTTCGCCGTGTTCGGCGGCGCCATCGCGCTCGCGGTCGGCTTCGCCGCACAGGAGCTCCTCGGGAACTTCGTCGCCGGCGTGTTCATCCTCAAGGACAAGCCGTTCGAGGTCGGCGACTGGATCGAGTGGAACGGCAACTCGGGCCGCGTCGAGGAGATCGACCTCCGGGTCTCGCGGGTCCGGACGTTCGATAACGAACTGGTGACGGTGCCGAACGGCGACCTCGCGAACAGCGCGGTCACGAACCCCGTCGCCTACGACACGCTCAGACAGAAGTTCGTCTTCGGGATCGGCTACGACGACGACATCGACGAGGCGACCGACATCATCGTCGAGGAGGCCGAGGCCCACGAGGAGATCCTCGACGACCCCGGCGTCTCGGTCCGGCTCGTCGAGCTCGGCGACTCGGCCGTCGGGCTCCAGTCGCGGTGGTGGATCGCCGACCCCGACCGCGGCGACTTCGTCCGCGTTCGCTCCGAGTACGTCACCGCGGTGAAGGAGTCGTTCGACGACGCCGGCATCGACATGCCGTACGTCCACCGGCAGCTCACCGGCAGCGTCGAAGTGATCGAGGAGGTCGCCGCCGAGTAGGCCGCAGCCGCGTCCGCACCGCTATCCGACCTCTTCCTCCGCCTCGCCCGCGTCGGGCCGGTACTGCCGGCTGACCGCCTGCCACCGGTTCGAGCGGAACCGGTAGCCGTTCAACCCGGCCGGCACCAGCTTCTCAGCCACCAGCGCCGCGTAGAGCCCGCCGACGCCGAGCGGCGTGACGAGGCCGACCAGCGCGACCGGGAGCGCGAACGCGTACAGGCCGATCATCGACGCGAGGAAGGGCCAGCGCGTGTCGCCCGCGCCGCGAAGCGACCCCGTTATCGAGCCGTCCACGCCGAGCGGCAGCGCGCTCACCGCGGCGGCGACGACGAACGCCGCGGTGGCGCTCACCGCCGCCGGCTCGTCGACGAACACGCCCGCGATCGGCGTGGCGGCGGCGATCACCGCGGCCGACGCGAGGACGTAGACGACCGCCGACAGGGAGATCACGTCGCGGCCGTACGCCGTGGCGAGCGCCTCCTCGCCGGCGCCGAGCCGCTGGCCGACGAGCGTGCTCGCGGCGATGGAGAACCCCCAGCTGAAGCTGCCGAGCAGCGCCCTGACGCGGCGGCCGACCTCCAGGGCGGCGACGGTCGCCTGACCGAACGACGACGCGACCCACAGGAGCGGGAAGACGACGACGCCCTCGGCGACGCGGCGCGCGATCAGGGGCGACGAGACCCGGAGCAGCTGGCGCGTCAGCCCGGCGTCGAACCACGGGCCGGAGCGGCCGACCGGGACGGGGGAGGCGCCGCGGCCGAGGTACGACCGCCCGGTCATCCCCCACGCGAGGACGAGCCCGACGGCGGCGATGGAGACCGCGGTGCCGAGGCCGGCGCCGAACACGCCTAACCCCGCGCCGAGGACGAGCCAGACCGTGAGGACGACGTTCAGTATCGCACCGCCGGCGCGCGCGACCATCGGGGTGCGGGTGTCGCCGACGCCGGCGTACGTCCGGCTGGCGATCATGTTGAAGAACTCGAAGGCGAGCGCGGGCGCCGTGACCGCGAGGTAGGTGGTCCCCGCCGCCAGCGCAGCCCCCTCGCCGCCCACGAGCGAAATCAGCCGCTCCGCGCCGAGGACGTACCCCGCGACGATGGGCGCGACCAGCAGCGCGGCCACGATCAGCGACTGCTTGACCACGAGGCCGGCGCGCCCGCGCTCCTCGCCGCCGTAGTTCTGCGAGACGAGCGAGACGGTGCCGCCCGCGAGCCCGATGGAGACGAACTTCGCCAGCTGCCAGTACGCGAACGCGAACCCCATGCCCGCGACCGCCGACACCCCGACCGCGTACCCGATCACCGCGAGGTCGACGGTGTTCTTCGACATGATCGCGAACCCCGTCACGATCCGGGGCCACGCCAGCCCCATCGTCTCGTCCAGCCGCGACCGGTCGATGACGCCGGCCCGGTCGAGCGCGCCCGCGACCGCCTCGGCGACGCGCGCGGCGCCGTTCCGGAGCCGGGATAGCATTGGACTCCCGTACGGGTCGCGCCGGCTTGTGTCTGTCCGTCACGGCCCGCGACCGGGCCGCGCGGCCGCGGTCGGAGCGCAACCGTTTTGACGCGACCACTGGACTATACCACACGTGAATACCAGCGAGTGGCGGACGTACCTCGTCACGGCGGCAAGCCGCTCCGCGGGGCGCGCGACCCCCGAGGTAGTGGCGGCCGCGCTCGACGGGGGGCTCGACGTCGTCCAGCTCCGCGACAAGGCGGCGACCGACCGCGAGCGCTACGAGACGGGGCTCCGGCTCCGCGAGCTGACCGCCGAGGCCGGGGTCCCCCTGCTCGTCAACGACCGGATCGACCTCGCCGCCGCCGTCGACGCCGACGGCGTCCACCTCGGGCAGACGGACCTCCCGGTCGCGGTCGCCCGCGAGCGGCTGGGCGAGGACGCGGTCGTCGGCGTCTCGGCCTCGACGGTCGAGCAGGCCGAGGCGGCCGAGGCCGCGGGCGCGGACTACCTCGGCGTGGGGGCCGTCTACGGCACCGACTCGAAGGACGTCTCCGGCGACCGGGACGGGATCGGGGTCGAGCGGATCGCCGCGGTGGCCGACGCGGTCGACGTCCCCGTCTTCGGGATCGGCGGGATCGACGCGAGCAACGCCGCGCCCGTGGTCGAGGCGGGCGCGACCGGCGTCGCGGCGCTGTCGGCGATCACCGCCGCCGAGGACCCGGCGGCGGCGACCGCGGCGCTGCGCGAGGCCGTGACGGAGTGATCCGGCCCCGCCGGTGTGGCGTCGACCGCACCGGCGCGGTCACCAGTCGCGCTCGAACTCCGGGTCGAACAGCCGCGCCGACATCGGCGCCGGGTCGCCCTCTGTGAGGTTGTACGCCGAGAAGTCGGTGACGCCCGCGTCGCGGAGCAGTCCCTCGTCGTAGAAGCTGTTTCCCGTACACTCGGCCGGGTCGCGGGCGAGGATCTCGAGGACCGCGTCGGAGACGACCTCGGGGGTGCGCCAGTCGTCCTCGGTCCCGAGCCCGAAGTAGCGCGTCGCGCGGGTGTCGATGGTCGTCACCGGCCAGAACGTGTTACAGCCCACGTCGTCGCTCCCGAGCTCCTCTGCGAGCGAGAGGGTGACGAACGACATCCCGAGCTTCGACCACGCGTACGGCGCCTTGCCCGGCGAGCGGTCGGTCGTGACCGGCGGCGCGTTCGTCAGGAGCCACGCCTCGTCGAGCCCCGCGAGGTGGTCGGCGAAGGCGTGCGCGACGAGGTGAGTCCCGCGCACGTTCACGTCCGTCAGGAGGTCGAAGCGGTCGGCGGGCAGGTCGGCGACGTTCGCCAGCTGGATCGCGCTGGCGTTGTTGATCACGATGTCGACCTCGCCGAAGCGGTCGATCGCCTCCTCGACGACCGCCTCGACGCGGTCCTCGTCGCGGAGGTTCAGTTCGAGCGGGAGCGCCTCCGGCCCGCGCTCGCGCACCTCGCGGGCCGTCTGCTCGATCGACCCCTCCAGCTCGGAGTCGTCGTCGTCGGTCGTCTTGCCCGTCGAGACGACGTTACAGCCGCGGTCGGCGAGCGCGAGCGCGATCTGCTTGCCGATGCCGCGAGTCGTTCCGGTGATGAACGCCGTCGAGCCCGAGAGGTCGGGGTCCGCGAGTGGCATACCGCCCGTTCGACCGGCCGGGGGATAATTCTCGGTGGTCGATTCGCGGAATCGACGCGCGGCGGCGACAATTGGTAATAAGCGAACGATGCGGTGGCGCGTGCCTGCGAGCGGCCGACAGGCCGCGAAGCGGCACGCGCGAGGGAGTCAGGCGCCGCGAGGGCGACCGGAGGGAGCCCGTCAGACGCGTCTGACGAGGCTGGGGAGGCGTGAGGTGCGGTGCGGGGCGGGACTGGGGCTTTGGAGGTGGTTGTCACCGCCCCGTTATCGATTATTTACCAGCGAGCGGTCGGGGCCTTCGCGACCGCCAATCCGGACACAATCCACTCTTATCGCGTCGCGGACTTCCACTCCCGAAGGCCCAGCCGCCCGCCGTTCAGGTCCTCGGCGGGCGCTTCGGTGGCGGCCCAGACGAACAGCGGCGCGACGCTCTCCGGGTCGCGGGCGCGCTCCTTGCCCGTGAGGTCGGTGGCGACGAGGCCGGGGTCGACGACGCCGACGGTCGCGTCGAGGTCGGCGGCGAAGCCGCGCGCGACCGCCTCGGCGGCCGCCTTCGACACCGCGTACGCGCCCATCCCGGGCTTGGACTCGGCCGCGACCGCGCCCGACGGGACGACGACGCGCGCGCCGTCGGCCAGGTGGGGGACCGCCTCCGATATCGTCGCGAACACGCCGCGCGCGTTCGTCCGCATCGTGTCGTCGTAGTCGGCGTAGGTGACCTCGGTCGTCGGCCGCTCGCCCGGCGCGCCGTGGAACACGCCGGCGTTCGCGAACACCACGTCGATCGGGCCGGCCTCGCGGGCCGTCCGCTCGAAGAAGCGTTCGAGGTCGAACTCGTCGCGCACGTCGACGCGGTCGCCCCACGCGGCGCCGCGCTCGGCGGCGTCGTCGCTCCCGTCGTCGGCTTCGGTCCTCTCGTCCGCGTCGCCGCCCCCGCCGTTCAGCGCCGCGACGGTCCGATCGACGGCCTCGCCGTCGCGCCCGGAGACGGCGACGAACGCCCCTTCGTCGACGAACGCCTCGGCGACGGCTCGTCCGATCCCGCTCGTTGCTCCGGTGATCGCGACCGTCAGATCCATGTAAACACAGGTACGCGCGTCGGCGACTTAGTGGTATCCACTCGGGGCGAGACGACCGCCCCGTCTCGACGCGACGAGGTGCGATCCCCGACGCGTCTGGCCGGATTTATACCCCCGCCGCTCTTAGGATCGCGTATGGACGTGGTCCCGGACATCGACGGCGTGGCCGGCGAGTCCGTCGTCGTGATCGGCGGCGGATTCGGCGGCCTCTCGACGGCCTGTTACCTCGCGGACGCCGGCGCGGACGTCACGCTGCTGGAGAAGAACGAGCAGCTCGGCGGCCGGGCCAGCCGGCTCGAAGTCGACGGCTTCCGGTTCGACATGGGGCCGTCGTGGTACCTGATGCCGGACGTCTTCGAGCGGTTCTTCGGCCACTTCGGCCGGTCGCCCGACGAGTTCTACGAACTGGAGCGGCTCGACCCGCACTACCGCGTGTTCTGGAAGGACGGAGACAAGGTCGACGTGCTCCCGGACCGCGAGAAGAACAAGGAGATATTCGAGTCGTACGAGCCGGGCGCGGGCGAGGCGTTCGACGAGTACCTGGCCGAGTCCGAGCGGACCTACGAGATCGGGATGGAGCACTTCGTGTACGAGGACCGCCCGCGGCTGCGCGACTACGTGGACACGGACGTGATGCGCTACTCGTGGGGACTCTCGCTGCTGGGCAAGATGCAGGGCCACGTCGAGGACTACTTCGACCACCCGAAGCTCCAGCAGCTGATGCAGTACACGCTCGTGTTCCTCGGCGGCTCGCCGACGAACACGCCGGCGCTGTACAACCTGATGAGCCACGTCGACTACAACATGGGCGTCTACTACCCCGACGGCGGGATCGGCGCCGTCGTCGACGGCATCGTCGAGCTCGCCGACGACCTCGGCGTCGAGTTCGTCACCGACGCCGAGGTGACGGGGATCGAGGGCCGGTACGGCGCGTTCGCGGTCGACACCGAGGGCGGCGAGCGCTACCTCGCCGACCGCGTCGTCTCCGACGCCGACTACGCGCACACCGAGCAGGAGCTGCTCCCGGAGCACAAGCGGCAGTACACCGAGGAGTACTGGGAGTCGCGGACGTACGCCCCCTCCGCGTTCCTGCTGTACCTCGGCGTCGAGGGCGACGTGCCGGACCTCGAACACCACACGCTCGTCCTGCCGACCGACTGGGACGAGCACTTCGCGCAGATATTCGACGACCCCGAGTGGCCCGACGACCCCGCCTACTACCTCTGTGTCCCCTCCAAGACGGACGACACCGTCGCGCCCGAGGGGCACAGCAACCTCTTCGCGCTCGTGCCGATCGCGCCCGGGCTGGCCGACACCCCGGAGATCCGCAACCGCTACCGCGACCTCGTCATCGACGACATCGCGGAGAACACCGGCACGGACCTGCGCGGGCGCGTCGTCGTCGAGGAGACGTTCTCCGTCGACGACTTCGCGGACCGGTACAACAGCTACGCGGGCAGCGCGCTCGGCCTGGCGCACACCCTCACGCAGACCTCGCTGCTGCGCCCGTCGCACGTCTCGGACGCGGTCGACGGGCTCTACTTCACGGGATCGACGACGACGCCCGGCATCGGCGTCCCGATGTGCCTCATCAGCGGGGGGCTGACCGCGGAAGCGATGGCCGACGACGACGTGTGATCCCCGCCGTGAGCGACCAGAACCGATCCGCCGGAGAGGGCCAGCCCCGGTCCGTCGAGGACGAGCAGTCCCGGGCCGCCGGGGGCGGCGGCGAGGGGCTCCGCTACCTGCTGGTGCTGTCCCGGCCGCGCTTCTGGCTGTACCTCGCCGGGCCGGTCGCGGTCGGCGTCACTTACGGCATCGACGCCGTGAGCGGGCTGTTCACACCCGTCACCGTCGCGCTTGCCCTCTACTTCCTCGTTCCCGCGAACGTGTTCCTCTACGGCGTCAACGACGTGTTCGACGCCGACATCGACGAGCTGAACCCCAAGAAGGAGGGCCGCGAGGCGCGCTGGCAGGGGAGTCGGCCCGTGGTCGCCGCGGTCGCCGCGTCCGGCGCGCTGGGGCTCGCGACGCTCGCGGTCACGCCGCGGGTCGCGTGGCCGTACCTGCTCGGCTTCCTCGTCTTGGCCGTCGGGTACAGCGCGCCGCCCGTCCGCTTCAAGACGACGCCGTTCCTCGACTCGCTGTCGAACGGCCTGTACGCGCTCCCGGGCGCGGCGGCGTACGCGACGGTCGCGGGGGCGCACCCGCCGCTCGCGGCGCTCGCCGGCGCGTGGCTCTGGACGATGGGGATGCACACGTTCTCCGCCATCCCCGACATCGAACCGGACCGCGCGGCGGGGATCGACACGACCGCGACGCTGCTCGGCGAGGGGCGCACGTACGCCTACTGCTTCGCGGCGTGGACCGCGGCGGCCGCCGGGTTCTGGGCCGTCGACGCCCGGCTCGGCGCCCTGCTCGGCGTGTACCCCGTCTTCGTCGCGTGGGTCGCGCGCTCGTCGGTCTCCGTCGACCGCGCCTACTGGTGGTTCCCGGCGCTGAACACCGTCGTCGGCACGCTGCTGTCGATGGGCGGCCTCTGGCGGGTGTACCCGCTCTGGGAGGCGCTGCCGTGACCGACGGCTCGCCCGGCGGGACCTCGACCGCCGCCGGACTCGACGCGCTCCGCGAGCGCGCGCCGGACACGCGCCGCGAGGCCGAGGCGCTGCTCGACCGTCTCGTCCGCGAGAACCGGTTCACCATCGCGGTCGTCTTCCCGCTCGTGGGGGCGGTAGCGCTCGTCGGCAGCGCCGAGGGCTGGGTGCCAGAGCCGTTCGCGTTCCACCCGTGGTTCGTGCTGTTCGGCGTGATCGTGATGCGCTCGCCGCTGGTCGTCGGCGTGCTGCCGACGGTCGACCGCCGCGCGCTCGGCTGGATCGGCGTCCTGACCGCGTACACGTACCTCATCGAGTCGGTCGGCGTCGCGACCGGGTGGCCGTACGGGGAGTTCGCGTACACGGTCGACCTCGGGCCGATGCTCGCCGGCGTCCCGGTCGCGCTCCCCGTCTTCTTCATCCCGCTCGTGATGAACGCCTACCTGCTCTGCCTGCTCCTGCTCGGCCCGCGCGCCGACAGCGTGTGGGTCCGGTTGGCGACCGTGATCCCCGTCGTCGTCGCGATGGACGTGGTCTTGGACCCCGGCGCGGTGTCGCTCGGCTTCTGGGACTTCGGCGGCGGCGCGTTCTACGGCGTCCCGCTCTCGAACTACGCCGGCTGGGTGCTGTCGGCGGTCGTCGCCGTCGTCACGCTCGACCGCGCCTTCGCGGCGGTCGGCGTCCGCGAGCGGCTCCGCGACTGCGAGTTCATGCTCGACGACATGGTGAGCTTCGTGATCCTCTGGGGCGGGATCAACCTCTGGTTCGGGAACCTCCTGCCGGCGGCGGTCGCGGCCGCGTTCGGCGTCGGCCTCCTCCGCGCCGACCGGTTCGACACGCGGCTGTTCACCCAGTGGCGCGGGTCGTGAACGGCCGGCGTCGCCGCGGGCCGGGGTCGCGAGCCGCCCCGGGCCGACTCTGTTGCGCTTAAATACCGGTGTCCCATCTGGTCGAGCGTGATCGACGGCGGCAACAGCGGCGGACGACGGAACCGAGGGGCGCGAACGCGATGAACGACCTCGCCATCGACTACGGCGACCACGGGCGGGTGTGCGAGGTCGTCGACCGACTCACCTACTGCGCCGAGCACGTCGGCGTCGCCTTCGACGGGTGGGACGAACCCCACGTGAAGGGGCCGGGGCTCTACTTCGCCGTCATCGGCGACAGCGACTACGGGGCGTACGCGGACCCGATGGGCGACAACCGCTGGCCGCGGGACACCTGTCCGTCCGTCTTCGAGGAGGACGCACTCACGTCCGCGGCCGAGTCGGTGAGCGTCGCGCAGGACGGCGGCGTGGTGGTCGCGGTCGACGGCGGCATCGAGAGTCAGATGGTCCGGTTCCGCGACCTCGGCACCCGCGACGAGGAGGCCGACCTCGTCGACGACGTGAGCTACGAGCCGTGGATGGGGTCGCGCCACATGAGCGCCATCGAGACCTCCGTGCGCCCGGAGGTCGTCGCGACCGTGACGCTGAGCGAGGAGACCGGCCGCGTCAGCGTGTTCCGCGACGGCGAGGCGAACAGCATGCGGCGCGAGGAGATCGGCGGCCGCTGGCGCGGCGAGTAGCGCGACGCGGCCCCCGACCGCGGCGCGATCCCGGACGGCGACACCGAGGCCCCACCGTTAAGCCCCGGCCGGGCGAACGGCGACGCATGTACGACGACATTCTCGTGCCGACCGACGGGAGCGACGCCGTCGACCGCGCGCTCGACCACGCGATCCGACTCGCCACCGACCACGGCGCGACGCTCCACGCGCTGTACGTCGTCGACCAGCGGATCGCGGCCGCCAACTCCGGCGACCTCCACGACGACGTGGTCGAGGACCTCGAATCGCAGGGCGAGGCCGCGGTCGACGCGGTCGCCGAGGCGGCCGCGGAGGCCGGCCTCGACGCCGAGACCCACGTCGCGTACGGGACGCCGGACACGGAGATCGTCGACTACGCCGACGAGGCCGGGATCGACGTGATCGTGATGAGCCCGGAGGGGAAGTCCCCCCGCGAGCGGATCCAGTCCCTCGGCAGCGTCTCCGACCGCGTGGCCGACGACGCGTCGGTGCCGGTGTTCCTGATCAAGTGACCCCTCGACCGACCGCGACCGGCCGGGGCCGGTCGGCGCCCGTCCGAGCCAGTTAGGTGGGTGGCGCCGCGACCCGTCGGCATGGAACTCACCGTGCTCGGGTCCGGCAGCGCGATGCCGGTCCCCGACCGCGCGCAGGCCGGGTACCTCCTCGACGACGGCGACCGCTCGCTGCTCGTCGACTGCGGCAGCGGCGTCCTCGGGCGCCTCGCCGGCACCGACACCGGTTACGAGGGCGCCTCGACGGTCCTCCTCACGCACCACCACCTCGACCACGTCGCGGACCTCCTCCCGCTCGTGAAGGCGCGCTGGCTCGCCGGCGAGGAGCACCTCGAAGTCGTCGGCCCCGCGGGCACGAAGTCGCTCGTCGACGACCTGCTCGACGTCCACGACTACCTCGACGGGCGGATCGACCTCGCCGTCCGCGAGGTGTCCGCGGCGCGGTCGTTCACCGCCGGCGGGTTCGACGTGACCGCCCGCGAGACGCGCCACTCCATGGACGGGTTCGCCTACCGCTTCTCGCCGCCGAGTTCGGACGCCGCGCCCGGCGACGGCCCCCTCGCGCTCTCCGGCGACACCGAGGCGTTCGCGGGGATGGCGCGGTTCGCGGACGGCGCCGACTGCCTCGTCCACGATTGCTCGTTCCCGGACGACGTGGACGTGTCGAACCACCCGACGCCGACGAGCCTCGGCGAGTCGCTCGCAGGCGCGGCGGTCGGGACGCTCCTCCTCTCGCACCTCTACCCGCACACCGGCGGCCGCGAGCGCGAGATGGTGGAGGGCGTCCGCGACGCGGGCTTCGACGGCGAGGTGCGGGTCGCGGCGGACGGCCTGCGCGTGTCGCTTTGAGGCCGGAATCGTAACCGGCGATCGGCGGCGTCGCGGGCGCGACGTAACCGCGGAGTGTTACGCACCCGCACGTTCGACCCGGATATTTAAGCGCGCGTAGTGGCTCCCGTCCCTCATGGCCGGCCCACTCGCGGACGACTTCGGACGGGAGGTGACGGGGGTCCGTATCTCGCTCACCGACCGGTGTAACTTCGACTGCGTCTACTGTCACAACGAGGGGTTAGGCGACACGCGCGGGCCGATGGAGCCGAGCGAGTCGGAGATGAGCGCCGACGACGTGGTCCGCTTCCTGGAGGTCGTCGAGGGGTACGGCGTCGACGCCGTGAAGTTCACCGGCGGCGAGCCGATGCTCCGCCAGGATCTCGAAGAGATTATCGAGCGCACGCCCGACTCGATGGAGGTCTCGATGACGACGAACGGCACCTTTCTCCCCGGACGCGCGGCGGACCTGAAGGCCGCCGGGCTCGACCGCGTCAACGTCTCGCAGGACGCGCTCGACCCCGACGACTTCGCGGAGGTGACGAAGTCGGGCGCCTACGAGAAAGTCTTGGAGGGCGTCAAGGCCGCCGTCGACGCCGGGCTCGACCCCGTGAAGCTCAACATGGTCGTGTTCACGCACACCGCGGGCTACGTCGAGGAGATGGTCGAGCACGTCGCCGACAACGAGGGGCTCCAGCTCCAGCTCATCCAGTACATGCCGGAGCTGACCGGCAGGCCCGAGTGGAACGTCGACATCGGGCGCGTCCACGACTGGCTCGCCGGGAAGGCGGACCGCGTCGAGCACCGCGAGATGCACGACCGGAAGCGCTACTTCGTCGGCGAGGCGAGCGACGACGCGACGGGCGGGATGGTCGAGATCGTCGACCCCGTCGAGAACGAGGAGTTCTGCGCCAACTGCGGCCGCGTCCGCGTCACCCACGAGGGGTACCTGAAGGGGTGTCTCAACCGCAACGACGACCTCCGGTCGATGGGCGAGATGACCCGCGCGGAGATCGCCGAGACGTTCGAGGAGGTGGTGGCCAATCGGGTTCCGTACTACGGCGAGTACCTGATCGAGGGCGACGACGGCGAGTACGAGCTGAACGAGAAGTACCTCGGAACGCCGCCCGCGGCGGACTGAGGCGAAAGCCCGCGCTCCGCCCGGTGGCCGGTCACGCCCTTCGGCCTATCGCATTTCAAACCAGACGGCCACCGCCACCATCCCGCCAGCGAGCGCGAGGGTGATCGGAACGATCGGGACGTTGTACCCCAGATTCACGCCGAACGCCATCACCTGAACCGCGAGCAACAGCAGCATCGCCAGCGAGCCGACGATCCGCTCCCCGACGTCGGCATCGGTGATCTCGAACAGCAGGCTCATGAACACGACGACCGCGGGCATCGTCAGGATCGCGATCGGCTTCCCGACGACGCTGTCAGCGTTGCCGGCCGCGTTCCAGTGGATCGCCATCTGGTCCGGGAGCGCGCCGTACAGCGCGATCCCGAGCGCCAACAGCGCGGCGACGACGAGGCCGGCGACAGTCTTCTGACGGGCGAGGAACCTGGCTGGAGGGTTCATGTGAACAGGTGACGGCCGCACCGAATAAATACGTTATTCGCGCGAAACGAACGCCGCCTTCCGTCACTCGGCGCGCTTGATTCCGTTCAGCGATGTCACGAGCACGGTGGGATTCGAACTGAAATCAGACGTGCTCGCTCGCTTCGCTCGCTGCGCGCGACTGATAGCGTTCGAATTCCCTGCGTGCCGGTTCGCTCGTCGCTGTACGGGCACAGTGGGATTCGAACCCACGACCATCGGATTAGAAGTCCGACGCTCTATCCTGGCTGAGCTACGTGCCCCTATCGTCTCCTGATCCCCCGTGTCTAAAAAACGCCCGCGGTTCGCGCGGTCGGCGGGCCAACAGCAGACCTAAGTCCGCGAGCGGAGTAGCCGCCGGTAATGAACGTCATCGGAACCGTCGGCCTCCCCGGTAGCGGGAAGGGGGAGGCGGCGAACGTGGCCGAGGCGGCCGGCATCCCCGTCGTCGTCATGGGCGACGTGATCCGCGCCGAGTGCCGCCGCCGCGACCTCGACCCGGCGCAGCACCACGGGCGGATCGCGCAGGCGCTCCGCGAGGAGGAGGGCGACGACGCGATCGCCGCGCGGACGCTCCCGCGGATCCGGGAGGCGGCGACCGAGAGCGACCGCGACGAGACGGTCCTGATCGACGGGCTCCGCTCGACCGTCGAACTCGACCGCTTCCGCGAGGCGTTCGGCGACGACTTCACGCTCGTCGCGATCCGAGCGCCGTTCGAGCTCCGCGCCGAGCGGCTGGGCGAGCGCGGTCGCGACGACTCCGACGCCGACCTCTCGGCGTTGCGCGAGCGCGACGCCCGCGAGATCGACCTCGGGCTCGGCGAGACGCTCGAACGCGCCGACGTGGAGATCGACAACACCGACAGCCTCGCGGCGTTCCGCGAGCGCGTCCGCGAGGTGCTGGGCCTCGACGGCGGGGGGTCGGATCGCTCCGACGGCGGCGCCGAGGCGGCCGAGGCCGGAGGTGACGGCGCGTGATCTACAGCGTCGACGTCCGGATCGAGGCGCCGGTCCACGACACCGAGGTGACCGACCGGGTCGCGGACGCGGTCGCGAACGTCTTCCCGGACGCCGAGCCGGCCCACGAGGACGGGCGGCTCGTCGCCGAGACGCACAGCCTCGACGCGTTCTCCGACGTGCTCCACGAGCAGGAGATCCTCGACACGGCCCGCCGCGTCTTCCGGCAGAACCGCACAGACGAGGGGTTCGCCTTCTCGCTGAAGAAGCAGGCGGCGCTCGAGGGCGTCGTCAACTTCGCGGTCGGCGAGCCGGACGAGCTGGGCGAGATCGACGTGGAGGTCCGCGTCCGCGAGCCGGACGTGGAGTCGTTCATCGACTACGTCGCGCCCGAGACCGACGAGGGACAGCCCGTCGACCCCGTCCGCGAGTACGGCGACCGCTTCGACCCTGAGGACGAGGCGTACTGAGCGGTCGGCTCCGGGCCGGGCTCACTCGGCCGTCGCCCCGGCCGCCGCGCCGCCCACCGCGCCGAAGAGGGCCGGGTACACGATCCCCGCGAGCAGCACCGCCGTGACGAGCGTCGGGGCGACGCTCCCGCCGTCGCCGACGGCGTATCGGAACAGGAACGCGCCAATCAGCGCCAGCGGGAGGTAGCCGGCGGTCGCAAGCGCACCGAACCGCGCGCCGCCGACGGGCGTCGCCGCGCCCGCGGCGCGCGCAATCGCGACGCCCGAGACGAGCAGCAGCAGCGGCGGGACGACGTACAGGTACGTGAACCCGCCGTCGCTCTCGGCGATGAAGTTCACCGACTGCGCGGCGCCGATCAGCGACGGCACCTCCACGTCGACGAAGTGCGCGTTGTAGAACACCCAGCCGACGCCGCGCCAGACGGAGATGGTTTCGCCGCCGAACAGGTCGGCGAAGAAGTTGATCCCAGAGAGTCCTTCCTCGACCCGCCCGCTCTGCGTCACGTACGTGACCAGGTAGCCGAGGACGTAGGCCGCAGCGCCCGCGACCGCTCCGAAGACCGCCCCGCGTGCGAGGCTCTGTTCTCCGCCCGTCGCGCTCGTTCCGCCGGTGGATGCCGAAGACATGCGCCCGGTATCGTTTCGGGCGCGGTAAGTGTTTGTTGGGTCGGGCTGATCGAAGAAAAAACGGCGTTTCACGCGTTCTGTGTGTTATTTACGCCGAAATCTCAGGTCGAATCACGCGGTCGCCTCACGCCACTCCGCCTGCGAGATCGTGTACCGGACCTCGTCGTGGACGCTGCCGTCGGCGAAGGTGATGTGGTTGCGTAACAGCCCCTCGCGCCGCCCGCCGAGGCGGTCGACGTACCTCTCGATCGCCCGCTGCGACTGCTCGTTCTCGGGGAGGTGGCCGACAGCGACCACGTCGAGATCGAGGTCGTCGAACGCCACTTCGACGAGCGCGGCGGCGCGCTCGCCCGAGTAGCCGCGGCCCCAGAAGCGCTTGCGAAGCCACGTGCCGAGGTTCGCGGTCCGCTTCTCCCAGTCGACGTCGAAGCCGCCGAAGCCGGCGATCGCTCCGGCGCCGTCTTCGCCCTCGCGCGGGCGGATGACGTAGGTCGCGGCCTCGCCGTCCTCGAACCGTTCGCGGCCGCGTTCGAGGAACTCCAGCGTCTCCCGCTTCGTCTCGTGGGGGTCCCACGTGACGTACTCGGTCACCTCGTCGATGCCGGGGTCCGACGAACAGATCCGGTAGCACTCGTCGAGGTCGACCGCCTCGGGACGCCGCGCCTCCAAGCGAAGCCGGTCGGTTTCGATGGTCTCGGGGAACATACCGACGCCGACGGCGGCGAACGGATAAACTCCACCGGCGGCCTGCGACCGGTTGTCACGGTCGGCCGTCGTCAGGCGTCGAGCGCGTCGGCGAGGTCGGCGCCGACGTCCGCGATCGCGTCGCGGGCCCGGTCGACGTCTCGCATCGTCATGAACCCGTGGACCATCGCCGGGTAGTTCTCGTACCGCGTCGCGACGCCGTCCGCGACCAGCCGCTCCGCGTACGCCCTGCCGCCGTCGCGGAGCGGGTCGAAGCCCGCGGTGACGACGGTCGCGGGCGCGACGCCGGAGAGGTCCCCCGCGTTGATCGGGTCGGCGTACGGGTTCCGGCGGTGAATCTCGCTCCGGTAGTACGCGGCGGAGAACCACTCGATGTCCTCGCGAGAGAGGACGACGCCGGAGTGTTCGCTGACCGACTCCTGTTCCGGGTCGACGCCGATCCCGGGGTACAGGAGGACCTGGCGTTCGATCGCGGGCCCGTCCCGCTCGGCGGCCATGAGCGCCGTCACGGCGGCCAGGTTGCCGCCGGCCGAGTCGCCCGCGACCGCGATGTCGCCGGTGCCGCCGAGGGCCGCGGTCGACTCGGCGGCCCACTCGACGGCCGCGTACGCGTCCTCGACGGCGGCCGGGAACGGGTGCTCGGGCGCGAGCCGGTACTCGACTGACAGCACCGCGCATTCGCTCTCCCGTGTCAGGTGGCGGCAAAGCCAGTCGTGGGTCTCGACGCTCCCCAGCACGAACCCGCCGCCGTGGAAGAAGACGACGGTCGGATAGGGCGGGTCGCCCGCCGGGCGGTAGAGCCGCGCGTCGAGGTCGCCGGCGGGGCCGGGGATAGCCACCGACTCCGTCGCGCCGACGCTCGGCGGATTCAGGTTCTGAAGCCGCGACAGGGGGTCCGTCAGGAGCCGGAGCAGTTTCAGCTTGTAGCCTCCGTGCGGGAGGGGGATCCGCGACTGTCGCGTCGCCGCGCGCTTCGCCTGGGGATCGATCTGGTCGGCGCTCACGACGCGGGAGTCGTCGGGCCGTCGACAAGACGGTTGCGGCGGGGGCGGCGGGATCCCAGGGGCGTCGACCCGCCTACCCGATCACGCCGGCGGCCCGCAGCTCCTCGCGGAGCGCGTCGCGTTTCACCAGCGCGAAGCCGACGCAGATGACGAGGAAGCCGGCGACCGTCGTGGCGGTGATCCCCTCGTCGAGGACGAGCCATCCGACGAGGGCCGCGAACACCGGCGCGACGTAGGAGACGAGGTTGATCTCGATCGGCCCGAGCCGGTCGAGCAGGTGGAAGTAGATGAGGAAGCCGATACCGCTGGCGACGACCGAGAGGTACGCGAGCGCGAGCAGCGACTCCGTCGTCCAGACCGCGTCGGCGACCGACTCGCCGAGCGCGACCGAGACGAGGTGGGTGAGTCCCGCGCCGAGCAGCATCGACCACGCCTCCATCGTCTCGATGGCGATGTCGGCCTCGGAGGCCCGGGAGAGCACCGAGCCGAGCGCGAAGGAGGCGGCCGCGAGCAGGACGAGCAGCTTCGCGACCGTGCCGCCGCTCGTCAGGTTCGCGGGGTCGGGGTTCGCGAGGACGACCGCGCCGACGAGTCCGATCGCGAGGCCGAGCGCCCCGACGGCGGTCAGCCGCTCCGCGGGCAGGACGGCGCGGGCGAAGACTGTGGTCAAAAGCGGCGAGAGGCTGACGATGACGGCCGCGACGGCGCTCGTCACCGCCGGGTCCGTCTCGCCGACGAACAGGAAGGAGTGGTAGGCGGCGATGATGAACACGGCGCCGGAAACCACTTCCAGCCACGCGTCGCGGCCGCGCGGGACGGGGTCGTCGACCGCGTACGCGGCGTACGCGAGCATCACGACGCCCGCCACGTCGTACCGGAACGCCGCGAACAGCACCGGCGGGAAGTACGCCAACCCCGCCTTGATCGCGACGAACGCCGAGCCCCAAACGGCGGCGAGGACGAGGAACAGCGAGAGGTTTCTGAGACGGCTCACGTCGGCCCTCTTCCCGGACCGGGCCAAAAGCTTCCGGAAGCGGTCCGGTTCGCTGGCTCGGACGACGCGATGGCTCGGACGACGCGATGGCTCGGACGACCAATGGCGAGCACGACGCGGCGGCAGCCGAGGTTCGGGGGACGGCCGACCGTCAGCGCACTCGGTACCCGTCTGCGTCGCGGGCGATGACCCCCACGTCGGAGAGCCGTCGGAGGGCGCTCTCGACCGTCGACTCCCGTGCGCCGACCTCGTCGGCCACCGCCGCGGGGGTGCCGTCGGTCTCGACGACCGCGGCGATGACGGCCGCGAAGAAGCGGCTGTCGGCCTGCCCGCCGAGCCGCTCGTCGATCTCGGCGAGGGCGTCCTCCACGCGTCCCTGGACCCACCGCTGGGCGAGCGAGAGCTCGCGGTCGAGGTCCTGGAGGCGCGCGAACTCCTCCGCGAGCTCCGCGAGGTCGCTGGTCGAGCCGGACCCGTCCGGCGCCTCGATCGAGAGGTGGGGACAGCGCCCGGACATGTCGAGGCTGTTCTTCGCCGGGTACGCGCTCTTCGCGCCGAAGCCGTACGGCGAGACGCTCACCTCCAGGCGGAGGCTGCGCGCGATCCGGAAGTACTTCCGCCGCTGGTCGTCCGTGGTCGACTCGACGACGCCGGCCTCCTCCAGCTTCCGCAGGTGGTCGATCACCGCCTTCGGGCTCACGTCCAGGTACTCCGAGATCTCCGTGACGTAGCAGGGCTTGGTGGCGAGAAGCCGGAGGATGCGCCGGCGGTTCTCGTTACCGAGGAGATCGAGCAGTACCGCGGAGTCCATTAACGTGTGGTTAGCGTCGGGCGGATAAAAGGTTGACTTCCGGTGACGGGCGCGCCGGGCGCGGATCGACCGAGGGAGCGGCCCCGCCGGGAGCGCGGCGAGACGCCGCCCACCGAAGGGTAGTTACCCCGCGGGCGGCACGCGGGAGTATGGAGACGGCACTCGTTATCCTCGACGGCTGGGGGCTCGGCGACCACGACCGCCGCGACGCGGTGAAGGCGGCCGACACGCCGACGTTCGACGCGGCGACGGAGCGCGGGGCGGACGGCCGCCTCGTCGTCCACGGGCGCCGCGTGGGGCTCCCCGAGGGACAGATGGGCAACTCGGAAGTGGGCCACCTCAACATCGGCGCCGGGCGAGTGGTGAAGCAGGCGTACACGCGGATCACGGACGCGCTCGCCGAGGGGTCGCTCTCGGACAACGACGCGATCGCGGACGCGCTCGATCACGCCGACTCGACCGGCGGCCGGGTCCACTTCATGGGGCTGGTCTCCGACGGCGGCGTCCACTCCGACGTGGAGCACCTGCTCGCGCTGATCGACGCCGCCGCCGACGCGGGCGTGCCGGCGACGAGCCACGCGTTCACCGACGGGCGCGACACGGCCCCGGAGATCGCCGACGGGTTCCTCGCCGACGTGACCGCGAAGGCGGACGAGCGCGGGACCGGCCACGTCGCGACCGTGACGGGGCGGTACCACGCGATGGACCGCGACGAGAACTGGGGACGCACGAGGAAGGCGTACGACGCCATCGTCTCCCGCGCGGCGCCCCACGAGGCCGAGAGCGCCGTCGCGGCCGCGAAGGAGGCCCACGCCCGCGGCGAGACGGACGAGTTCGTCGAGCCGACGCTGGTCGCCGGCGAGCCCGCCCTCGAAGACGGGGACGCGGTGATCTTCTTCAATTTCCGCGCGGACCGCGCGCGGCAGCTGGTCCGGATGCTGACTGGGGTCCGGCCCGCGTGGGGATTCGACCTCGATCAGCCCGACGTCCGCATGACGACGATGACCGAGTACGACGAGACGTTCGAGTTCCCGGTCGCGTTCCCGCCGCAGATCCCCGAGAACACCATCGGCGAGGTCGTCGCCGACGCGGGCGGCACCCAGCTGCGCATCGCGGAGTCGGAGAAGTATCCCCACGTCACCTACTTCCTCAACGGCGGCCGCGAGGTGGAGTTCCCCGGCGAGATCCGCACCATCGTCGAGAGCCCGGACGTGCCCACCTACGACCGTCAGCCCGAGATGTCCGCCCCCGAGGTGACCGACGAGGCCGTCGAGACCATCGCCTCGGAGGACCCCGACCTGCTCGTCCTCAACTACGCGAACCCGGACATGGTGGGCCACACCGGCGACTTCGACGCGGCGGTCGAGGCCGTCGAGGCCGTCGACGAACAGCTCGACCGGCTGCTCGACGCCGTCGACGACGCCGGCGCGCACGCGGTCGTCACCGCCGACCACGGCAACGCCGACGACATGGGCACGGCCGACGACCCGCACACCGCGCACACGTACAACCCGGTCCCGTTCGTCTACCTGACGCCCGACGGCGACGACGGGGGACGCAGAGTCCGCGAGGACGGCTCGCTCTGCGACATCGCGCCGACGCTCCTCGACCTGATGGACCGCGACCAACCCGCGGAGATGACCGGCGAGAGCCTGCTCGCGAATAAACGATAAACTTCGGAGCGATTCCCGCCCGTTCCACGGCGTTTTAATACGGCGTCTGTCCTGCTATCTTTCATGACAGACGAGACCACGCCGGTGATCGCGGCCGCCTACCGAACGCCGCAGGGGAAAGACGGCGGCGTCTACGAGGACGTCCGCAGCGAGGACCTCTCGACGACGCTGATCGACCACGCGCTCGGCGAGACCGGGCTGACCAGCGACCACGTCGACGACCTGATGTGGGGCGTCGCGCAGCAGCGGACCGAGCAAGACAACAACGTCGCGCGCGTCATCGCCCTCCTCTCGGAGCTGGGCGAGTCGGTGCCCGCCACCACGATCAACCGCTGGTGCGCCTCCTCGATGCAGGCGGTCATCTCGGCGTCGGACGCGATCGCCGCGGGCAACCGCGACTGCATCATCGCCGGCGGCGTCGAGAACATGAGCCGCGTCCCGATGGACGGCGATTCCTACCAGCACCTCCACCCCGAGCTCTCGGAGCGGTACAACCTCTTCCAGCTCCAGATGGGGATGACCGCCGAGAAGGTCGCCGAGGAGTACGACGTGAGCCGCGAGGCGCAAGACGAGTACGCGGCCCGCAGCCACCAGCGCGCCGCCGAGGCGACCGAGTCCGGCCGCTTCGACGACGAGATCGTCCCCGTCGAGACCGAGGACGGGCTCGTCGAGGAGGACGAGGGGATCCGCCCGGACACCACCGCCGAGAAGCTCGCCGACCTGCCGCCCGCGTTCACCGGCGACGGCAGCGTCACCGCCGGGAACTCCTCGCAGATCTCCGACGGCGCGTCGCTCACGGTCGTCACGAGCAGGGCCTTCGCCGAGGAGCACGGGCTCGACGTGCTCGCCGAGGTCGGCACCAACGCGGTCGCCGGCGTCGACCCTACGGTGATGGGGATCGGCCCGGTCCCCGCCACCCGCGGCCTGCTCGAACGCGCCGGCACGGACATCGACGACTACGACCTGGTCGAACTCAACGAGGCGTTCGCCTCGCAGTGCGAGTACTCGCGGCGCGAGCTCGGCGTCGACGAGGACAAGTACAACGTCAACGGCGGCGCCATCGCTATCGGCCACCCGCTCGGCGCCTCGGGCGCGCGCCTCCCCGTCACGCTGCTCCACGAGATGCAGAAGCGCGACGCCGAGCGCGGCCTCGCGACGCTCTGCGTCGGCTTCGGGCAGGGCGCCGCGATCGAGTTCATCCGGTAGACGACCCGCGAGACGGATTTTCCGCCGCGGCGCGCCTGCGAGCGGCCGCCCCCGGCGGCCGCGAGCCAGCCCGCGAGGGTGTCGCGAGCGGTGCGAGCGAAGCGAGCACCTCGATTGCGAGCGGTGGAACCGCGAGCAGCGAGCGACGAGGCTGGGGAGGCGTGAGGTGTGGTCGCGGTGCGGTGCGCGGCGGGAATCGAAGGCGCGGCACGCGGACGGAGCTTCGAAGACGTTCGCCGTCAGTCGGCAGCCGGTTTCTTATAGGAAAGCAGCCGGCACCTCGGTGTCTTACTCCTCGGCGTGCGTGAAGCCGCGGTCGGGTAGCGGATCGCCGTCGACCGTGACCCGCGGCGCCTCCTCGGGCTCTTCGACCACACGTCCGATCCGCGTCAGGCCGACCGGACACGCCTCCGCGGCCATCTCGAAATCCTCGTCCGGCACCGCACACAGCAGTTCGAAGTCCTCGCCGAAGTGCGCGGCGAGTTCGAACCGCTCCGCCGACCCCCCGGCCACCTCTTCGACGGCGGGATGGACCGGCACCGCGTCCCGCTCGATCTCGATCCCGACCTCGCTCGCCTCCGCGAGCTGGTGACACGAGCGGGCCAGCCCGTCCGAGGAGTCCATCATCGCGGTCGCGGTGCCCGCGAGCGCGAGCCCGTCAGCGACCCGCGGCGTGAACCGGAACAGCTCGTTCGCGCGCTCGACCGCCGCGTCGTCCCCCTCTTCGAACAGGCGCAGCGCGGCCGCGGACCGTCCCCACTCGCCGGTGACGCAGAGCGCGTCGCCCGGCCGCGCCCCCGACCTGGTGACGGGGCCGGCCTCGGTCACGTCGCCGACCGCGGTGGTCGCCGTCGTGAACTCGGCGTGCTCGTCGAGGTCGCCGCCGACGTACTCGGCGTCGACCGCCTCGCAGACGTCGACCGCGCCGGCGACGAACGAATTGAGCTCGTCCCGGTCGAACGCCTCGTCGGCGTAGACGGCGACAGCAGCGCGCGCGGCCGCGCCGGTCGCGGCCACGTCCGACAGCGACGCGCCGACGGCGCGCCAGCCGGCGGTGTACCGCGTCGTCCCGGGCGGGAAGTCGGTCCGCTCGTGGAGCATGTCCGTCGTGATGACCGTTCCGTCGACGACGGCGGCGTCGTCGCCCGCGTGCGGGAGGTCGGCCGCGAGGGCCCGGAGGGCGTCGCGTTCGTTCACTACCGACGCTCGGCGCGGCGAGGGCAATAAGCGATCGGTCCGGGCGGCGGGACCGCCGACCGCCGCTCAGCGCCGACGCCGGGGGGCGTGCGGTCGGGCCGTTCGCCGCGTCTGTGGTCCGTGTTGTCATGGAACATTTAATCGGGTAAAACAACATAACGAATATTATCATTATCAATCATTACGTTTATTATGCCCTGTCGAGTCGTTCCAGTCGCAATGGCAGTATCCGTACGCGGACACGCAGCGACCCGACGCACCGAGTCGATCACCAGACGACCGCCCCAACCGCCCACACGACCCGATGACGACGCCTAACGACACGCCCGACGACACGACCCGACGCACCGACAGCACGACCGACGCGGACTCGACGACCCGTACCGACCGCCGGACGGAGTCGAGTACGACGACACCTTCTCCCCGGACGATCCCCGGTCGCACCCCGCTAACCGAGGAGGCCGGCGCGCCGCTGGTCCCGACGATCACGACCCGACGAGCCACCGAGACGCGGTCTCCCGGCTCGCCCCCGGCGACCGAGGCCCGCCGGCCGACCCGCCCGCCGACCGACGACGAGCGCGACGCGCCGCTCGTTCCCGACCTGCGTCCCGCCTCGCGGACGCGGACGGACGGGGGGTCGCGATGACGGCGAACGCCGCGCGTCGCTCCCGCGACCCCTCGACCGGATCGCCCGCCGAGGGCTCGTTCCGCCGCGCCGTCCCGATGACCGGGACCGGCGACGGCCCCCGACCCGATCCCACGACGTTCGCGCCGAGCGCTCGCCGCGACGGCGAGGGCCGCGGCGACCGACGCGCCGCCGCCGACCGACGCCCGACCGACGGCCGCCGCGCCGGCGAGCGACGGGCGACGACGAACCGCACCGCAGCCGACGACTCCACGCAGTAACCCGATGAATCCCAACGAACTCGACGACGACGTCTTCACCAGAGATATCGACAACCCGGCCGGCCGCCGACTCCGCGAGCTGTTCGACGAGCAGGAGTACACGTTCGCGCCCGGGATCTACCACGCCCTCGACGCCCGCCTCGCGGAGATGGCTGGGCTCGACGCGGCCTACATGAGCGGCTACTCGACCGTCCTCGGCCAGTTCGGCTTCCCCGACCTGGAGATGGTCACGATGAGCGAGATGGTCGAGAACGCAAAGCGCATGGTCGAGGCGACGAACCTCCCCGTCATCGCCGACTGCGACACCGGCTACGGCGGCGTCCACAACGTCCGCCGCGCGGTCCGCGAGTACGAGAAGGCCGGCGTCGCCGCCGTCCACATCGAGGACCAGACCTCGCCGAAGCGCTGCGGCCACATCGCCGGCAAGCAGATCGTCTCCCGCGAGCAGGCCCGTTCGCGCTTCGAGGCCGCGGTCGACGCCAAGCAGAGCGAGGACACCGTCATCATCGCCCGCACCGACGCGTACGGCTCCGCCAACGGCGACTGGGAGGAGCACCTCGAACGCGGCCGGATCTACGCCGACGCCGGCGTCGACCTCGTCTGGCCCGAGATGCCCGACCCGTCCCGCGAGGACGCGGTCGAGTACGCCGAGACGATCCACGAGACCCACCCGGACCTCGATCTCGCCTTCAACTACTCCTCGTCGTTCGAGTGGGGCGCCCAGGAGGATCCGCTCACCTTCGAGGAGCTGGGCGACCTGGGCTACCAGTACATCTTCATCACGCTGTACGGACTCCACTCCGGTGCGCACGCCGCATACGAGGACTTCGCGAACATCGCCGAGAACGACGAGGCGGCGCAGTTCGACCTCGAAGAGCGGTATATCGGCCACGAGACGGAGAGCCACCACGAGCTCTCCTTCGTCCCGCGGTACCAGGAGGTCGAGGCCGAGTTCGACCCCGAGGCCCGGCGGCGCCAGGAGGAGTCGGCCGGCTTCACCGAAGAGGAGAGCGACCCGATCACGGCCTCGGAGGGCGACGACTGATGGGCGGACCGGACGACGTGACGCTCCGGCGGAGCCAGCTCGCCACCCCCGGCTCCGACCCGAAGATGATCGAGCGGGCGCCCGACTCCGGCGCCGACGAGGCGTTCCTCGACCTGGAGGACTCCGTCGCGCCCGCGGCGAAGGTCGACGCCCGCGAGAACGTCATCGAGGGCCTGATCGAGTACGACTGGTCCGACACCCGGCCCTGTTACCGGATGAACGGCGTCGACACCCGCTGGTTCTACGACGACGTGATCGAGGTCGTCGGCCGGGCCGGCGAGTACCTCGACACGATCATGGTGCCGATGGCGAACAACCCGGAGACGGTCGCCACCGTCGACAACCTCCTGACGCAGGTCGAGGCGAACAACGACCTCCCCGTCGGCGAGATCGGGCTCCAGGCGCAGATCGAGTCCCCGGAGGCGATGACGAAGGCCGCGGACATCGCCCGCGCCAGCGACCGCCTGGAGTCGCTCGTGTTCGGTCCCGGCGACTACACCGCCAACGTCGGCGCCGCCGGCCTCACGATCGGCTCCGGCGGCGGCTACCCCGGCCACTACTGGCACTACCAGCTCGCGCGCATCGCCCACGCGGCGAAGGCGCAGGGGCTCCAGGTGATCGACGGGCCGTACGCCGAGATCGAGGACGCGGAGGGGTTCCGCGGCTCCTGCCGCTGGGCGAGCCAGCTGGGCTGTGACGGCAAGTGGGCGATCCACCCGAGCCAGATCGAGCCCGCGAACGAGACGTTCGCGCCCTCTCCCGAGGAGGCCGAGAAGGCGCGCCGGATCGTCGACGCCTACGCCGAGGCGAAGGAACAGGGGAAAGGCGCCGTCTCGGTCGACGGCGAGATGGTCGACGAGGCGACCGACAAGATGGCCCGCGGCATCGTCGCGCGCGCCGAGCAGGCCGGGATCCTCTGAGCCCCCGGCGCGCGCCGCTCACTCCTCGTCCGCGATCGCGCCGAGATCGCGGAGCTCGTCGATGTCGCCCTCGCCGTAGCCGTACTCGCGCAGCACCGACTCCGTGTGTTCGCCGAGCGCCGGCGGGTGGCGGCGGACCGTCGTCGGCGTCCGCGAGAAGTGCATCGGCGACCCGGGGAACCGCACCGTGCCCGCGGTCGGGTGCTCCGCCTCGGCGAGCATCCCGCGCGCCTCGATCTGCGGGTCGTCGAACACCTCGCCCACGTCGCGGACGCGGCTCGCGGGCACGTCGTGCGCTTCCAGCCGCTCGACCGCTTCGTCGGTCGTCATCGCCGCGAACGTCTCCTCTAACTCGCGTTCCAGCTCGTCGCGGTTCCGGACGCGCCCCTCGTTCTCCTCGTAGCGCTCGTCGGCGAGCAGGTCGGGGCGGTCGATCGCCTCGCACAGCGGCGGCCAGAACCGGTCCGACGAGCAGGCGACGACGACGTAGCCGTCCGCCGTCTCGTACGCCCGGTAGGGGACGATGTTCGGATGCTTGCTCCCCATGCGTCCCGGCGGCTCGCCGCTGGCGAAGTAGTTCGTCGCCATGTAGCTGGTCCAGGCGGCCTGCCCGTCGAGCAGGCTCACGTCGATCTTCTGTCCGCGGCCGTCGCCGAGCTCGCGTTCGAGCAGCGCAGCGAGGATCGCCTGCGTCGCGTACATCCCGGCGCCCACGTCGGCGAGCGCGACCCCGATCCGGACCGGCGGGCCGCCCTCGACGCCAGTGAACGACATGAACCCGCCCCGCGCCTGCATCATGATGTCGTAGGCGGGCTTGTCGCGGTCCGGCCCCCACTCGCCGTACCCGGAGATGCCGCAGTAGACGAGCCCCGGGTTCTCCTCGACGAGGTCGCCGTAGTCGAGGCCCCACTCGGCGGTCTTGCCGACGCGGAAGTTCTCGACGAGCACGTCGGCCTCGCGCGCGAGGTCGCGGACGACCGCCCGGCCCGCCTCGGTCGTCAGGTCCAGCTGGATCGACCGCTTGTTTCGGTTGACGCTGACGTAGTAGGCGCTCTCCGCGCCCTCGTCGCTCTCGCCGTCCCCCTCGCTGAACGCCGGGGGGACCCACGTCCGGGTCTGGTCGCCCGGGCCCGGCCGCTCGACCTTGATGACCTCCGCGCCGAGGTCGCCGAGCTGCATCGTACAGAACGGGCCGACGAGGACGCGCGAGAGGTCCAACACGGTGAGCCCGTCGAGCGGCCCCGCGTCGCCCTCGGGCTCTCGCGCCTCACCGACCACGCGGTCTCGCCTCCGTCGACCGCCGCCGTGTCCGGTTCATGCGATCCGGCACAGCCGCCGGGGTACTGAGTGTTGCGGCGTCGCCGCGGCCGACGGAAAACGAGCGTCGCCTCAGGCCGCGAGCGTGTCGATACCGTCGATCTCGACGTAGCCGTAGCCGCAGTCGGGACACCGCCACTTCGTCTTCTCGCCGAGGTGGAGCGTCATCGCCGCGGTCCGGTAGAACGAGCGAGTCTCGCCGCACGCGGGACAGTCCACGTCCTTTTCGAGCGCCATGTGCGCCGATCGATCCGGGCCGGTGTTGAACCTACTGATCCGACCGCCGCCGTCGCGCGCGGTCGGTCGCCGCGGTCCGCACCTCGTCGAGTCCGCCCGCGACGACGCTCTCACCGCGCCCTCACCACACCGGCGCGAGCAGCAGCGCGACCGTCGCCGAGATGAAGACGAGCTTGAGGGCGGTGTTGACGACGATCACCTTCGTGCCGAACGAGGGGCCCCAGATCCCGTACTGGAAGGGGATCGAGCGCCGGAAGGTCGAGACGGCGAACGAGAGGATGCTCCCGATGAGCAGCGACGCGACCGCGGTGCGGGTGGTGAAGACGCCGGCCTCGGTCCCGGCGAGCGTCGCCGCGCCCGCGGTCGTGTCGAGCGTGAACACCGCGATGACCGGGACCGCGGCGCCCGGCAGCCCCAGCACGCCCGTGATCGGCTCGGCGACGCTCGTCAGCGCCCGTACGTCGTAGGTGGTGACGATCCAGATGACGAGCGTGTAGACGACCGCGAGCCGCGGGACGATCCGGCGGAGCGTCCCCCACGACTTCTCGGCGGCGTCGCGGACGCGCTCGCGGCCGTCCCGGTCGTCCGCCTCGGGGCCGGTCGCGTCGACCTCGCCGAGCGCGGACCGGTCGACGTTCGACTCCGAGAGGAGGAGCCCGCCCGCGACGACGCCCGTGACCGAGATCAGCAGCGCGATGCCGGCGCGCGCGCCGACGTAGACGGCCCCCGTGGTGACGCCCAGGATCGGGATCAACACCGGCACGTAGTAGGTGAACACGTGCTGGACGAACCCGAAGAACGTGTTCATCACCACGGCGACGAGCGTCGCCCGGTCGTCGAGCAGGCCCGCCTCGCGGTACTCCGCGAGCGTCGCGTAGCCCGCGGTCGTCGACGCGGCGGTCGTGAGGATCGCCGTGCCGACCTCGTCCGGGAGGTTCGCGGGCCGGGTGAGCCACCCCGCGACCCCGGCGACGTACCGGACCAGCCCGAACGCGACGGCGACGTTGGCGGCGAAGACGCCGCCCGCGATGAACGCCGTGATCCGCGCCAGCCGTGGGACCACCTCCGCGAGCAGGACCGAGAGGTCGGCGGCGACTGACTGCACGGACCGACGTACGCGAGGGGCGCTCAAATGGGCGTCGGAACGCGCGCTCGTTCCCGCCGCGTCGGAACGCCGACCCGGCGTCGACGCGGGGAGCGAGAGCGGCGGCGCGCGGAGCAAGAGCGGCGGCGCGCGGGGCTTATGTCCCGCCGCGGAGAACGGGGGGCCGATGGCTCCCGCCGAGGACGACATCTCGATCGACGAAAAGCGCGTGTACGCGGGCAGCGCCGGCCGCACCGACGCCTACGTCGCGACGGGATCCGGGATCGTCCGCGTCTCGCTGTCGGCCGACAAGGTCGGCGCGTTCGACATGGTCGCGCGCGACCCGGCCCGCGACGTGGCCGTCCTCGCGCGCGGCGACGGCGCCGCCGACCTCGTCGCCGCGGCGACGCCCGACGGGCTCTCGGTCGCGGCGGTCGACGACGATCCGGAGTTCGAATCGGTCGACGACGACCCAGCCGTCGCGGTCGGCGCGGCGAGCGGGCGCGGCGACGCGACGGGAGCGCGCGACGGCGCGCTCCTCGTCGCCCGCGAGAGCGGCGCGGTCGAGCGCGTCGCGTTCGAGGCGGGCGGGACGGCGGTCGCCGCGACGACGCGGCTCGGAACCGTCTCGGCGCCGCGCGCCGTCGACGGGGCGCTCGTCGCGGGCGCGGAGGGGGTGTTTCGCGTCGCCGACGACGGGCTCACCGACGTCGGACTCGACGACGCCCGCGACGTGGCCGGCGCCGGGATGCCGCTCGCCGCGACCGGCGCGGGACTGTACTGGCTCGGCAACGGCTGGATGACGGTGCGGGAGGGGTCTGCGGACGCGGTCGCGGCCGACGGCGACGGCCACGCCACGGCGGTCGTCGACGGCGACCTGCTGGTTCACGCCGACGCGGGCGGCGAGTGGGGCGACGAGGCGTGGGAGACCGCCGAGCTCCCGGTGGACGAGGCGGTCGTCGCGCTCGGCTACGGCCCCGGCCTCTCGGTCGCGGTCACGACGGCGGGCACGCTCTGCGTCGACGCCGGCGACGGCTGGCGCCACCAGGTGGTCGGCGTTCGGGACGTGGAAGGCGTGGCGCTCGCGGTCGTGGAATAAGACGAGCGATATGCGGAACCGTTCGGTTGCTCCTCCGCTGCCGCTGGCGCGATGAAGACCGCCGAAGCCCCGGTCGCGAGGCGGGCGCACGCTCGGTGCGCTCCTCGCTTGCTCACTCCGTTCGCTCGCTGCGGTGCTTCCGTCGCCTGCGCCCGCCTCGCGACCGGGGCTTCGAGTCCCGCCCACACAGCCCCGCACCTCACCCCTCCCCAGCCTCGTCGGCGGTTCTCCGCTTCGCTCCGAACCACCGAACTCCCTCGCGCGTGCGACTCGCGCCCTGCGGGCGCTCGTCGGCACGCGCCACCGCCTCGGTTATTTATAACCAACTAGTTAGATTCCCGCCTGAGGCCGTTTTACGTGCTCGGCAGGTCGATCGGCTCGCCGTCGGCGTAGACGGTCGGGTCCCGGATGATCCCGTCGAGGTGGAGCGGCGCGTCGATCTCGCCGCCGATCCCGGCGTTGTCGCCGATCGCGATGTGGACCGTGCCGCCCGCCTTTTCGTCTAACAGGACCGAGCCGACCAGTTCCGCGACGCCGCCGTTCGTGCCGATCCCCAGCTCCGCGAGGTTGTACGCCGCGTCGCCGACGTCCTCGGCCGCCGACTCCACGTCGGCGCGGATCGCGTCGTCGGCGACGTCGGTGACGAACCCGTCCTCGACCTCGAACGCGAGCGTCTGCCCCTCGTCGAGCAGGCCGTGGGGCATCATCGTCCCGTCGACGACGAACGTGCCGGTCGCTGTCTCGGGCGCGACGAACACCTCGCCGGCGGGGAGGTTCGAGAAGTCGCCCGGCTCGCGGACCATGCCCGTGTCGGCGAGCCACTCGCGGCCGCCGATACCGAACGTGATGTCCGTGCCGGCGGGCGCGGTGACGCGGACTTCGTCGGCGTCGGCCACCTGGTCGAGCACGTCGTCGCAGGCGGCGTCGATGGCGGCGTAGTCGGCGTCGAGCCCGGTCGTGAACACGTCTTCGGTGATCCCCGGGAGCGTCGCGCCGCGCGCGCCGGCGTCGCAGGCGGCGCCGCGGGCGCGGGTGTGACTCAGGCTCTTCGTCGTCGGCGCGAGGAAGACGTCGGCCTCCCGCATCGCGGCCGCGACCGGCGCCGGCGGCTCCGTCCCGTGCTGGTCCGCGGGCGGGTACCGGAGGACCGTCGCGTCGTCGGTGACGGCGCTCGCGGCCGCGTAGAGCGCCTCGCCGATCGGCTCGCGCTCGTCGTCGGTGACGACGACGACGGACTCGTCGGAGGCGACGTTCAGACACTGTTCGACCGCGGTCGCCGCGGCGTCGGAGAGGTCGGCAGCCATGCCCGCGTCTCCGTCCGCCCGGGCGTTAGGCCTTGTCATCGGCGATTTTACTCTATTCCGTAATTGAATTATTTACGTCCGGTGCCGATCGGCGTCGAATTAACCGATCGATTACTCGTGGGGTAGTTAATTTCAATTTGCGAACCTCGAAAAGATTATACCGGTCCCCGAGCGAGGGACGCACATGATACGCGTGGGCGTCAACGGCTACGGCACGATCGGCAAGCGGGTCGCGGACGCCGTCGCGGCCCAGGCCGACATGGAGCTGGTCGGCGTGACCAAGGCGTCGCCGGACTACGGCGTCGAGACCGCGTCCCGCCGCGGATACGACCTCTACGCGGCGGTCGAGGACCGCACCGACCGGTTCGCGGCCGCCGGCGTCGACCTGGCGGGGACCCTCGGCGACCTGCTCGACGCCGTCGACGTGATCGTCGACTGCGCCCCCTCCGGCGTCGGCGAGCGCAACGCGCCGGTCTACGAGGCCCACGACACGCCGGCGGTCTTTCAGGGCGGCGAGGACGCGGCCGTCGCCGACGCCTCGTTCAACGCCCGCGGCCGCTTCGAGGCCGCCCGCGGCGCCGACTCCGTCCGTGTCGTCTCCTGTAACACGACCGCGCTCTCGCGGCTGCTCGCGCCGCTCGACGAGACCTTCGGCGTCGAGAAGGCGCGCGTCACGCTCGTGCGCCGCGGCGGCGACCCGAACGAGACCGACCGCGGCCCGATAAACGACATCGTCCCCGACCCGGCGACGGTCCCCTCCCACCACGGCCCCGACGTGAACGAGATCCTCCCCGACGTGGCCGTCGACACCGCGGCGCTGAAGGCGCCGGTCACCGCGATGCACACCCACAGCGTCAACGTCACGCTGGCGACCGAGCCGGACCCGGCGGCCGTCCGCGACCTGCTCGCCGGCGAGAGCCGGATCTTCCTCATCCCCGAGGCCGCCGGCATCGACGGGGCCGGAGCGCTGAAAGACTACGCCGCCGACGCGGGCCGGCCCCGCGGCGACCTCTGGGAGAACTGCGTCTGGGAGGAGTCGATAAGCGTCACCGGCCGGGACCTCTACCTGTTCCAGAACGTCCATCAAGAGGCCGACGTGGTCCCCGAGAACGTGGACGCGGTCCGCGCGCTCGCGACCGACGTCGACGCGGCCGAGTCGGTCGCGCGGACGAACGAGACGCTCGGCGTCGGTCTCGACGGCCGGCTCGGGGACGGCGAACTGCCCCGCACGGAACTCCCCGCCGACGACTGACGGGAGCGGGCGCTGAGTTCTTCTTTACCGAAATACGAGGCGAAAGCCTCGCCCTTCAGGGCGGGGATGAAGCCGACCAACAGTATTCAATCGCCGTCGATGGCATAGACGGGGTTCTAACGCAGTCTTTAATCCGTCCGACTGTGATAGTATGTATAGATGGTGAAGAGTACCCGTCACGCGAAATACGAACTCTACTATCACATAGTGTTCGTGCCGAAATACCGGCGTTCGTACCTGACGGGGAAGACGAGGGAACGTCTCGAAGCCATCTTCACGGAAATCTGTGAGGACAAGGGCCTCGAACTGGCCGAGTCCGAGGTCATGCCCGACCACGTACACCTGTTCATCGGGAGTCCACCCAAGAACACCCCGTCACTCATCGTCAACTGGATCAAGGGGATCTCTGCCCGCAAGTACAACCAGAGATACGACGACCGCGTGAAGTGGACTCGTTCGTACTACGTCGGTACCGCGGGGAGCGCCTCGAAGGGCGC